>JBKCGB010000143.1:0-3157 GCA_046303375.1 Roseiflexaceae bacterium | reverse complement strand
GTGGAGATGGGCGGATTCGAACCGCCGTCCAGAACCGGGCGCACCACTCAAGGTGACAGAGTTTCACGTGGCATTAAAGGCACTTATCGCTACTCGTCCATACCCGACCCCGTCAAAACCAGGGCATCCCCGTATGATGAGGTAGACGTACCAGCTGGCCTCATTGTTGCACTCGTTAGCGATCATGGAAAAAAATGTGACGCATGTGGCCATCATCATCGTCGCGCGCCCGTGCCACGCGTGTACGAAGCGTGGAGAGCGATGCTGCACGAATCTCGGCAATCCGCATGTCGCCAATTGGCTGTGCGCGACGTGCACGTGGTGCATGCACATACCAGCTGACCTGCTGACGGATGCCATCAATCACAGGAATCAGCAATTCCGTGTGGGGCGGCACCGCATACATATCATGCGACCATGCCACAACAGCATTGTGATCGTTGACCCATTCATCGATTGCGCTCTTGAGTTGTGCAGTGGCATCAGCTGGTCGTGATGCCCATACTGCGGTCACCAGCGCATGTAGTACGGCGATGGCATCATCATCACCTGCAGCAATCGTTGCATATGCGATGTGTTGGCCATTGACAGCCACACCAATCACCACCGGTGCCGGATTTGAGCGACGTGATGCAAACATTGAATTTCTCCTGTCTATCGTGCATACGACTACCAACTCTATCGCATCGCTCGGTTATTTTTTGGTCCGCTTTTTGGTCTTTTTCTGCGTAGATGCCGGTGTCTGTCTGTCTGCCATATCGCGCCAAATACTATTAATGATATCCATATCAAAATCGTCGATGTCGATCATATCTCCGTGTGTTGGCATCTGCTGCGATATGTCATCAACAAAGCGCACAAAGCCGCGCACCGCGGTGATAATCCCCTGCTCATCACGCAGTGCGCTATCACCCGTATCCGGTGCCACCACATCATGCCGCTCACTACAATGTTGAGCCACCATTGTACTCACAATATAAAGTACATCGGGATGCGGCTGCGGTAACCCATCAATCGCCACACTGTGCATACAGTGGACTGGGACTTCGATTGTGCTACGGTGTGCATCATCATGGATATCGGCCATAATGGTTGGTTCTGGATAAGCATGTGTAATCACGCGTGCGACATTGCCACTCGGTGCAATCGTGGTATACGTCTCATGGATATACAACATAATGTCATGGGGCGTGAGATTTACAAGTTTCATTGGTATTCCTTCTCGCTATGCCAATCAATCCACACACATGGGAAGATGTATTTATTTCGCACAATTTCACAACAAGCAACTCTTTCTCAATCGTTTTCATCGTCCCATGTGTGTGATGCACATATGACGTCACACTGTGAAAAATAGTTGCACGGGGTACAGCAACCGCGTACGTCCACAAGATGCCGTCATGGCATTGGCGACTTCGTCGCCGTGCCATGACGGCAGGGTGCTATGGACTGCAGCTGACACGGGTGTACTAGGGTTACAGGGCGTTACATGCTCACGCCGTACAATATCGCATCCGCTCTCAACACACCCCTAATTGCACTGTGCTAGTGTGATAACATTACGAATCAGGGAGTTGCGCTATTTCCACAAGTTCGGCATGCCATGCTTTATCTTTGCCTACACCTGCATCCTTAGCCATTTTAAGCATATGCTGCGCAATACTGCGTTTGACGTAGTTACTCGCCACGAGATCGCGTAATGGTTGGCGCTTATTAGGCAACTGTGAGACGATATTTTTAGGCGCAATTTGCAAATGATCACTAATAAACTTAGCAATGAGTTCATCATCTACATTGCTCGTCGATGCATCCTCAACATGACGAAATGTGCGTGGCTCTTCAGAATTATGTAAACGTCCATACCCAGCATTCGTTTTGGCGCCAACACCGACTTCATCTGCCGCGAGTTGCAATAATTGCATTGCAGATTGTGTCCATTCAACTGGACCATTCACTGCAAGCAACAATGTCACTTTTGGTTTCACACAGACAAAATAATTAGGTACTGGCGCTTCCATAAACATCCGTTGCACTTCTTGGTCGTTATTCCCTTTGCCAAAGTTGGTGTAATACGACTGATAGTGCACATTGATGATATCAACACTGAGTGGATGGATTAATGGATCAGGCACCCATACCGCATCCATAAAGTCGACCACACCACTCTGACGACCATCACCAAAGAGGGTACGATAACTCTCGCTATTCGGCTCCCACCCGGGTAGCTTACGTGCATACGCAGCAGCAAGGCCTTTGAGTGAGCTCCCTGGGATAAACGGCACGCCATAGGTGTGATGGAGCATGATGCCGATATCACGCACCGAGGCCTCGCCAATGCCAACAATCATACGACTTTGGGTGACAAGTTCAACCGTATATGCCTGAGCGCGCTTTAACAGATCCTTCCATCGCCTATAGTAATCAGCATATGCCTCGGTGTGTTTGCAGATTTGAGTGACCTCATCTAAGTGGGTCTGTTTGGTCTGTGGTTCAAAATCAGGCAAATATTTATCGTGCCACAATCCGGCATGGCCATATTTCTCTTGCACATTATGCACAGTAACATTCTGTATCCGACGCATACGCATCTCTTTCCTATTATGATGACGGCCGAATCATTGTATCGGTCAAGCGTTTCATCCACTGCACGGCATACATGACTTCACGCGTGAGATACAGGTATGTCGACTGCTGTTGTTGTGCCTGATCAGCAAGGCGTTGCCCTGATTCCAACACGCGCATGTCATGCAAAATCGCATCAAGATGACCATAGAACAGGGCATACCACTCATCTTTCTGCCCTTTCTCTTGCAAATACGCCAACGCATGGAGCAAGCCTACACGCCGCACGAGCACTGGAAAGCGACGAGTGAGGCGCTTGTAATCCTCTTGGTATGATTTGTCGACCACATCTTCGATGCGTTTCATGACGTGCACGGCATAGATTTGTTCACGTGTCTGCACGGTTCACCTACTTTTTGATCACGACATGGCAGTAGCCATGGCCGGTTGTCACCTTGCCCCCAAAGATCATCGGTCGTTTGCTCATATCAGCTAATTCACTGAAGACGGAGTCATGTTGTGTAGCTGGGGCAACAATGTTAACGATGCCACACAACAGCGTCTCAGCCGGCAGCAGTTCTTCGTACCATAGCTG
>JBKCGB010000142.1:0-15369 GCA_046303375.1 Roseiflexaceae bacterium | reverse complement strand
CAGCAGCAGTGCTCTATGGAGAAATGCATCCACGTCCACTGAGTGGCGATGCTGCAGCAGCCAGTGTCATCGACAAAAACGATCTCGCTGCACATATTCGGCAGCGGCGCGCCCTTTCGTATGCGTTGCTGAAACAATACGCACCAGCGCTGGTGGATCAGCGTTATGTGCTTGCGGTAGCTCCACTTTCGGTGCATGACCAATACATCTATGGGCGCCTCTGTTATCTGATAAATGACCTGGCAAATGCCCAAGCTGCACTTGCAAATGCAGTCACAGGGATGCCGGGTAATGCTGCCATGCAACAGTGGTTTGGCACGGTGTTGCTTGCCAATGGTCGTGTCGTCGAAGCCATTACCGCACTCGAGCTTGCCAATGACCTACAACCGGGCAGTGGGACGATCAATGCGCAGTTGCGTGATGCTTATGTGGCAGATCAGCGCATGGATCGTGCTATTGCGGCGGCACAACGTGCGACGCGCTTTGATTCGGCCAACCCGTACCACCACTATCATTTGGCACAACTCTACAAACAGACACACCGTAATGGTGATGCACGTGCATCAATCATGGCGGCAATTACCCTGAAAAACGATGTCATTGAATGGCACATGCTGCTCGGTGACGTCTGTATGCAAATGGGTATGTTTGATAACGCGCGTAGTGCCTATCTGAGTGCCACCCATCTCGATGCCGAACAGACTGCCCCGATTTATGCACTCTCACAGTTGTTGGTCTTGCAAGGTCGGATTCAAGACGCCATTGCCAACCTCGAACAAG
This sequence comes from Roseiflexaceae bacterium, assembly GCA_046303375.1. Taxonomy (GTDB): domain Bacteria; phylum Chloroflexota; class Chloroflexia; order Chloroflexales; family Roseiflexaceae; genus UBA965. Next base: position 14,589 of record JBKCGB010000142.1, on the reverse strand, counting down.
CACTGCTGCGTGATCCACAAAATGGTCGGTGGTACTTTGAATTGGGGCAACTCTACGAGCAACGTGGCAATTACGACATGGCACGAGCCGCCTATCAAAATGCGATTCAGCATGATGGTCAGCGTGCTGAATACTATCGTGCCCTCGCCAAGATTGATACGAAAGCCGTGGGGAGTGAGGCAGTGGATGTCGCAGAAGTGCTCAATCATGCCCACCAATTCAATGATGAAGGGGAAATGTTTGTGGCGGTGGGAAACATCAACTTTGAACAGGGCTTGTATGCCACCGCACTCGAGCAATACATGCAGGCGCTACAGACGAACCCCGAGCGTGCCGAAATCTGGTGTGCTGTTGCCAAAACCAAGCTGGCTCTCGGTCAGCATGCTGACGCATTGATGCACTATGAGCAAGCAATCCGGCGTGATCCACGTTGTGTCGAGGCTCATGCCGGTGTGGCACAGATTGCGATTGCAGAACGTCGTTTTGGTGATGCGCTTGAATACATGCGCATGGCTGCCACTATCAAACCCCATGTGGGTGAGTATCAGCTGGTGCTTGCAGAAATCCTGTTTGCACTCAATCAAAAGGATGAAAGCATCGCCGTCTTGCGCAAGCTCAAAAAATTCTTGCCTGCAGATGTGGCGCTGATGGTGCGATTTGCTGAGCTGGCCTTCAAACTCATGCTCAGCGACGATGCCTTTGATGTGTTGACACAGTTGGTTGCTCTCGATACCACGGTTGCACCCGCCTATTATCTGCTAGGGCGCATCCATCGGCAGCGCCACGACATGCAAAAAGCCATGGCCGCGTTGCGTCAAGCCATCAAGCTGCGCCCAGACTACAAGGAAGCGCAACACGAGTTGAATTTGATTAAACCGTTGTCCATGATATCGCGGCGTCGCGACACCGAATGACGCACATACAAACGAGGATGGTCGGGTTATGGAAATGCGTAAACATGAATTCGGGGATGTACCAGTGCTGCCAGGGCTCGACGTGTCGTTGCGCCAGCAGACACCAATCTCCCCAACCACGCCCCCTGACCCACGTTTGTCAGATCGGCTTGCCTTTACCCATGTGCGCCGTGCATGTGAGCTGGCCATTCTGCACGGTGATTACCAACTGGCGTGGCGTGGCGCTCAGTCGTTGATGCGCCGCTGCCCAGAGGCACTCTGGCCAAGTATGATTATGGCCCAAGCGCTCCTGGCCAGCAAGCAACCAGGCTTATCGTTGCCGCATTTTCAACTTGTGATTAATCGTAATCAGCTCGATGCTGCGGCATGGCGCGGGCTTTCGCAGGCGCTGCAACACAGCGGTCACGATATGGCCGCGAGTGCGGCGAGTCGCCGGGCAGTCTGCAACCAGCCGCTCGACACGAGTGGTGTCCCCACCGAAGCCGCTGCCGCCTTGCCTACCGCCCGTGGCATGATTTATCTGCGTCGCGGTCTAGCCGATATGGCTGTGGTCGAATTGGCCAATACGATGCGCCAAACACCGAGTAGACTCGATGTGCGTTGGGCCTACATCAGTGCACTCTGGCAGAGCCACAGACTCGATGATGCGCGCCGCCTGCTATCGCATCATGACTTTGAAATGGAACCGCCTTTCCCACTCTTGTGCCTGCGGGCGGTGCTGAGCCCTGCAAGCGACGTGGTGGCTGCCACCCGCGAACAAATCACTGCAATGGACCCCGATGGCACGTACCAGCAGGCTTTTTTTGCGCCGCATGCGGTACCGTGGCCACTCGACGCTGCCCCCACGATTGGCTGGGATCCCGACATGATTGCCCTCAGCGAATACCTGGTGGCGACCGCAGATACCACCTTGGTTGCACACAGTATGTCACCTGCGGTGGTCACACCCACAAACGGCTCATCCGTGGTGACGGCGGTGTCTGCACCCGCTACCCGCCCCACACTGCCCATGAATAGTAGTGACGGTCAAGTGCATCTCATCCTCGGTCATCGTGCAGCATTGATGCGTCGCTTTGGCGATAGTACATGGACGCACATTGACCAACGTGTGCAACGCCTCGTTGCTGTCTTGCGCACCAAAGGCATGACCGTGATGGCCGGCTACATCGATGAACCAAGTGGGTTGACTGTGCCAGGGCTGATTGCCCCGGCAGCGGTGGCCGCCGATGCGTTTGCAGTACGTGATTTGATTCGAGGTCTAGCCGCCCAACTCGCGACCCGCCAGAGTGAACTTGCAACTGTGATTTTACTGGGCGGTGATGAATGTATCCCCTTTCATCGTCTCCAGAACCCGATCCCCGATGATGAGCGTGTGGTGCTCTCGGACAATCCGTATGCTTGTGATGATGCCGGTTATTTGATCCCCCAGCGGATTGTGGCACGTCTCCCAGAGGGAGATGGCAGCGATCCCACACTGCTGATGAACCTCCTCGAATCAATGGCTACCTATCACACACAAGCCACCCATCAACGCCGTTTTGGTGTGGATGTTGCGGCGTTGCTGCGTATCCGCAATACGCCAGGTCGCCGCTTGGCCGTGGGGATCGCCGCCGATGTTTGGCGTGAACCGTCACGGCACATCTTGCACAATATGCATGCGGATGCCGTGTTGCATGTATCACCGCCCCTGACAGGAAATGTCGTCAATTCGCGCACATTGGCTGGTCGCGAAGTTATCTACATCAACCTGCATGGTGCTGCAGGCATGCCACACTTTTATGGGCAAGCAGCCAATAGTTGGAGGGCCGCTAGCGCGTTGCCGATTGCGTTGAGCCCGAGCCACTTCACCAAAGCTGTGGTCGCCGGTACCATCATGATTAGCGAAGCCTGCTATGGTGCCGAGTTACTGGGGCGGAGCGTGCACAACTCTATTCCGCTCAAGGCACTCTCTGAAGGCGCATTGGCATTTGTGGGTGCCACAGTCAATGCCTATGGGAGTGCCAATGTGCCATTGCTTGGTGCAGATTTACTCTTTGAGCGGTTGACTCATTACTTGGCCGATGGCATGACCGTGGGACTCGCGCTGCATTTTGCACGCCTCGAGTTCGCCCAAATCATGTATGAACGACAAGGATTTCTCGATGATGTCGATATGAAAACCTTGATTGAATTCTCGTTGTTGGGGGATCCATGGGCTGCCATCAAAGGGGCACAACTCCAGCCCACGATTAGCCATACGTCGAGTACAGGTAGTCTGCAGTTGCTGACCATTGAACGGGTGCCCAAGGTGTTGCGCCGCATGCAACTCAATGAAAGTGACATCTCGGGCGACATGTTGCGCCGTGCCAAAGAAGTGCTCCACAAATACATCCCCGATAGCGCAGCAACGCCCCTGTCGATTGTGGCAACGACCAATCCCCGCTACCAGGCCAAGGGCTTGGCGATGCCCGATATTCGCTTTAGCATGAAGGCATTATGGCAGACCAGTGATGGGCAATGGTTACCCCGTACTGCACACGTGACACTCAGCAATGACAGTATTACCAAGACAGTATTGAGCCATTAAATGAAGTGGTTGATGGAGTGGTCATTGTTTGCGAAAAAGTTGCTCCGCCACCGCCTGTATGCGTGCACCAGCACCACTGAGTGCTGGGGGCTGATGCGCGAGTGGTAATGGTGCACGGGTGGTGGGTGTGATGCGTTGTGGTGCGAGTTGTGGCAAGGGGGCATCTGATGCCGGATGCACGTCCCACCCTACTGGGCGTATCGGGGTGGGGGGCTCCCAGCCATGTAGCGTCGCCAACACCTGCATGTAGGCTGCTGCTGATTGCGGCAAGGTGTGCTGCGCCTGCACGAATGCACGCGCATTGTCGCCTACTTGGGCGGCGAATTCACGATGTTGGTAACACAAGAAGAGCGCAGCAGCCAGAAAATCGACTTCATGTGCATCGAGTGGTACATGCACGGCTACATCACGGGGAATCTCGAGGAACGAACCACTCGCGGTGATGAATGTCGGCTTGCCGGCAGCTAATAGCCGCAACAGACTCGCTGACGTTTCCCCCGCAGTGGGATGCCGCAAGTTGATACAGACATCGGCCACGTCAACATACGCATTAAAGACATCAGCAGCCACATATCCCGTGATATGTACTGCATCTTGTGTGTTGGTACGCATAATCATGCGCTGGTGTGGCACATTTGGTGAAATACTCCCCACGATGATGTGGTGTGCATTAACGCCAGCACGCCGCAACGTACGCAGGGTTCGCAAAATCTGGTCGGTACGTTTGTACGGATTCACGTGCCCAAATGACGCCATGATAAATGCATCATCACCGAACCCGAGTTGGTGGCGTAGCGCCGTCACATCACGCATGGGCAGTATCGGCACGCCCATCGGTACCACGTGTATAGGCAGATGTGGTGCTATGCGCTGTACCGCATCGGCCACATAGTGACTATGGCTAATCACCGCCGTGGCATGGGCGAGTACGGGTTGACACAGTGGCATGCCAAAGACGGCATCATCGAAGATGCCACGCATCATGCGTGCGGCCACGGCGGCGCCAGCCTGCCCATAGTGCTGTGTGACCAGTTGGTGATATGCGCCAAGATCCTTGATGATGTTTGCATAGTATTGCAACATAAAATGGTGCAACACCAGATCGTGTAAGACGACCACACCCGGGAGTTGCTGGGCGACACTGTAGATTTCGCTGTGGGCGGCGCTGTTGCCCATGTGGTAGATGACGGTGTCGTATGCATGGCGATGATGATCACCGATGAGCTGATTGAGTGGTCGTACAGGCATGTGATGCATGAGTTGCCTGTTGCTCGGGGTACTACTGCTATCGTGATAGACTGTGATTTCTGCATATTGACTGAGATACGGCAGTAATTCTTCGCTGTAGTCAGAAATGCCTGAAGGAACAGGATTTATTGGGCTACAATAGGCGATACGACGCATATACACACTCACTCTCCACCGCATTTCTCTGCTTGTTATTATGCCATGAGCAGCACGACTGTGTGCCGTGATACGAGGCAATATGCTACAATGCCACTCAATGGAGTGACATCGTTGAGGTGGTATGGACATTGTGCTTGGCATACTGCGGTACTTGTTTGTGGGGACAACACTCGTAGGTGGCGTGCTCGTGATGTGGGCCATTGTGCGTCTCGCACGCGAAAAGAGCCGCCACACCACCGCCGGTGATGAATCATGACGGTACGCCTGATGCACGTCTCTGATGTTCATGCGGGACCACCATATGATGCCCGTGTTGCTGACATCGTGCTCCGTGAAGCACACGCCTATGCACCTGATGCATTTGTGGTGTCTGGTGATTTTGTCCAACGTGCCGATTTTGCAGACCAGTGGCAGACGATTACCACGTGGCTTGCACAAACCCCCACCCCACGTATCGTGGTGCCCGGCAATCACGATGTGCCACTCTACAACGTGTGGCAACGCTTGTTTGACCCGTACCGCGCCTATCAAACCTACATCAGCACCGACCTTCATCCCGTACTGCACCTCGCCGGTGTCTCACTCTTTGGCGTCAATTCAGCCCACGGGTGGACCGTGGATAGTGGGTGGGTCTCTGCTACACAGCTCACCCAGCTGCGCACTGTTGCGTCGACCGCACCAGCGGGGAATCGCAAGGTGGTGGTGATGCATCATCACCTCGTCAATCCCCCGGGGGCAGGGCGCCGGAATCGTGTGGCGAATGCCCGACATGTTGCTGCACTCTTTGATGAGGTAGGTATTGATGTGGTGTTGTCGGGGCACCTGCATCTCTCTTATGTTGGGCATACACGTGACGTGTTTCCTCGGTTGACGCATGGGAGCATTATTTGCCAGGCAGGGACGGCCACGTCACGGCGTGGCAAGGGGCGTGAGCACCACCGTTTTGCCTACAATACGCTCGAAATCACCACTACCCAGGTGACCATTCGCCGTCATGTCTACGATGCAACACAGCATGCGTTTGTCCAACAGGCCACGCATATTGAATCATTTGTGATGCGGTAGGGGGACAATGCTGCAATACGACGACCAAGAAATCGTACAAATAATATTGGCTGGTGACACCGATGCCTTCAATGTGCTGGTGGATCGCTACCAAGCGCGTGCCTATAATTTGTGTCTGCGTATGCTCGGTGATGGTGATGCTGCCGCAGACGTGGCCCAGGATGCGTTTATTTCGGCGTATCGTCATTTGCCGTCACTGCGTGGCGAATTTCGTCCATGGCTGATGCGGATTGTGGCCAACGCCTGCCGCGATGCGCTCCGTAGCCAGAAACGTCGCCCCACTGTATCGATGGACATCAGTCGTGACGAAGACGAAGGCCCTGACCTGCAAATTGCTGATGATAACGACGGACCCGAAGATGTACTTTTGCATCGTGAATTACAGCAGACGATTGTGGTGGCGCTGCGTTCTATCCCCGATGATCAGCGTGAAGTGATTGTACTGAGTGACATTGAGGGGCGCTCATATCAAGAAATCGCTGATATTACGGGCATCAATATCGGTACGGTCAAATCACGCCTCAACCGAGCCAGGCTGCGTATGCGCGAATTATTGCTGGCAGCGGAACTCTTGCCACGGGTCAGACGTCATACTTCTCAGAACGAGTAAGTAGGTGGTATAAAGATGAAGCAACTCTCAGAACACGATATGGCGCAGTTGTCAGCACTGCTCGATGATGCGCTGCCGAGCGCAGAGGCTGATGCGTTGCGCCAGCGCTTACAACAAGATACGGCGTTGCGTGATGCCTTGGTCGATTTAACGCTGACGCGCGATGCCATGCGGGCAATGCCTGTGGCGCAGCCGCCACGTTCGTTGCGGATTGACCCCGCACGCCTTACGCAGGCGCGTGGGTGGCGTTGGTGGCTGATTATGCCACCCGCAGGGCAACTCATCCCCACCATGGCGGTCACGCTCAGTCTGTGTATCTGCATCATTTTTGGGCAACAGGCACTCGTCAGTAGTAATAATCCCGATATCCTCAAAGGGATTGCAGATGTTGAGTTGATGGCGCCCAATGCGGAGATTGCTCCTGCGAGCAGTGACATGGCTGCTGAGTCCAGAATTGCCGAAGCACAGCCAGGCACTGACACGGCACCGGTCGCTGTTGCACCCGAGTTGCAGGTGGTAGCACCAGCACCAGCACACACCAACTGGTGGTGGGCAGCTACGAGTGTGGCTGCTCTCGCATCACTGAGCTCCGCAGTATGGGCGTGGCGTGTCGCCCAACGCCGTCGTATTGTACTGAAGCGCTAACCGGTGACGAATCGTCGCACTGCGCTGATCGGCATGCTTGCCTTGATGCTCCTCGTGAATATCGGCTTCTACTTTATTCCATTCGACTATACCATCCTCGGCGACTATGCAGTCGCCGGGGTTTTTGGTATTACTGCACTTGCCACTGCCACCATCGTCATCCCCGTGCCCTATATTCCTGTCATCATGCATATTGCGCAGCAGTACCACGATATGCACATGTTGGTGTGGATTGCCTTAGCCGCAGGTGCAGGCTCGGTGGTCGGCGAAATCAGCGGGTACATGGTTGGGCGCACTGGCCGGCAGGCCTTTGCTGAGACGCGCTTTTCGCAGTGGGTGGCCGCCCAGATGACCCACCCCGTGCGGGCATTTCTGGCGTTGTTTGCCCTATCAGCGCCACCCAATCCCCTCTTCGACGTGGCAGGGATTGCTGCCGGCGCCTTTGGCGTGCCCTTTTGGCTGTTTGCTACGGCCGTCTTTAGCGGGCGCTTCGTGCGTATGCTGGGGATTGTGCTTGCGGGGTATTATGCACTCGGGGTCATACTGTACTACACCATATAACAATCCAGCACAATCCATACTATAATAAGGGCAAGCAGAGTGTTGAATGGAGCCATGCCATGTCCGATCCGCCCCGGATTGTGACCGCCCACGCCTCGGATGACGAACAGTACGACGAAAAAAGCTTGCGTCCGCGCAAGCTGTCGGAGTTTATTGGTCAAGAAAAGGTCGTCGATCAACTCAAAATCAGTATCGACGCAGCCCGCGGCCGTAGCGAAGCCCTCGACCATACCCTGCTCTATGGGCCGCCGGGCTTGGGCAAAACTAGTCTGGCCATGATTTTGGCCAACGAAATGGGCGTACAAATCAAAATCACCTCGGGCCCTGCCATCGAACGCCAAGGTGACCTGGCTGCCATTCTGACCAACCTGCAACCCGGTGATATTCTGTTTATCGATGAAATCCACCGCCTCAATCGAGCCATCGAAGAAGTGCTCTACCCGGCCATGGAGGATTTCGCTCTCGACATCGTCGTTGGCAAAGGCCCTGGTGCCCGCAATCTGCGCCTGAGTCTGCCCCGCTTCACCGTGATTGGTGCCACCACCCGCCTCGCATTGCTGACCTCGCCTCTGCGCGACCGCTTCGGGCTGGTGCAGCGCATGGAGTTTTATTCGGTCGACGCACTCAACGATATTGTGCTACGGGCAGGGCGTATCCTCGGCGTCGAAATGACACCCGAAGGTGCGCGTGAAATCGCCACTCGTGGCCGCGGGACGCCTCGTATCGTCAATCGTCTGCTGCGCCGCGTGCGTGACTATGCGCAGGTTGTGGCCGATGGCATTATCACCCAAGAAGTCGCCGTGGTAGCGCTGACCAACCTCGAAATCGATTATCTCGGCCTCGACGAAAACGACCGGCGCCTGATGCGCACCATCATTGAGCTCTTTGGGGGTGGTCCAGTCGGGTTGTCCACCCTCGCCGCCTCGCTGGCCGAGGAAGTCGATGCCGTCGAAGACGTCTACGAACCCTTTTTGCTCCAGCTCGGCATGTTGCAACGCACACCCCGTGGGCGCATCGTGACGCGACGCGCCTATGAGCATCTCGGTATGGTAGTGCCCGCCCACCTCAATCCACCTGCTGCCAAGAGCGAGCAACAACGCTTGTTGTAATTCAGTATTGGCTAGCCGGTATCGTATGCTCCCCCACGATGCGTATGCACGTGGGGGAATGTTGTGTATGCCTCACGTAAAATTATGCACCACCATGTGGATTTTTTTGTGGTGCCTAATCTATGAATAAACGCGTTATCATTGCTCATCTACGATTTAGAGTGCATTTAGACGATGCATATATAGTTGTATTTATGGCATTATTTATGGTCAAAGGATGAATCATGGTTAGGCGTATAACGATAATCCCACAGTTGCACACGTGGTCATGGGCAGCGTGGTTCGTGTACAGCGTGACAGGTGTAGTGATAGTCAACGCACTCATCAATGTGCGTGATGCTATTGCGTACCGGTTACGCCTTGGTCGATGGGTGTTGGGCGCTGATACGACGGATCCGTTGTATGAATTAGGTACATCACTTGGGTTTTGGGGTATGCTCTTTTTTTGTCTCAATTTTATCCTTGCTACACGATGGCACTGGGTTGAAACACTCAGCGGTGGGCTCGACAAAGTCTATCAGCTGCATGCGTTTGTCGGCAAAAGTGCGATGACAATGCTACTGCTGCACCTGTTTGTTTTGATGATGCAGGCGGTACCCGATGTGCGTACGTTGGTCGCTTATACGGTGCCGGGCATTGATTTGTCGTATACGTTGGGGATGTTTGGCTTGATAGTGTTGACGGGTCTAGTGATTGTCACGCTCTGGCTCAACATGCCGTATCAAGCATGGCTTGATTCACACAAGTATATGGGTATCGCTTATGTCCTCGGTGGTGCGCATGCACTTGTGGCGCAACTTGATTGGTACATCGCTGTAATGACTGCAGTTGGTGGGTATGCGTGGGTATATTCGCTATTTTTGTATCGAAAACGAGCACCACATGCACATGGGCGGATTACACAGATTCGTCATGCGCAGCGCATTACTGAGCTTGTGCTTCACCTTGATCATCCATTTGCTGCGCAGGCTGGGCAGTTTGTTTTCTTTGGGGTCACCAAGAGCAACGCGGCAATACCACACGAACTGCACCCTTTTTCACTCTCTCAAATTCAGGATCATACGACCATTCGTATTTCAGCGAAAGCGATTGGTGACTATACCAGACTATTACCCACACTGCAGATTGATGATCGGGTGGTGGTGTATGGTCCCCACGGCGTGTTTGGACGGCAGGGTATGGTCGGTGGGACAGAGATTTGGGTGGCTGGTGGAATCGGTATTACGCCGTTTTTGAGTTTGTTGCAGGCAGAGGTACGTCAGCCACGTGCATCTCGTGTGGATGTGATTTGGGCAGTACGTCAACACGAAGAGGCGATTTATGCGCAAGAGATGTACGACAGTGTAGTCCATGCGCCACATATTTCCATCCACATTCATCAAGGGGTGTTGACCGCAACAACGATTGCCCAGATCACAGGACATGCAATTACACCCACTACGACCATCTTTTTGTGTGGACCTGTCCCGATGATGCACGGATTACGGGCACAGTGGCGAGATTGTGGTGTCGCATCGCATCAAATCGTCAGTGAAGAGTTTGGTATGCGTTAGCGCATTGCATTGTATGAGACAAAATAATGCTACACTCGAGAAAGCATTGGTATAGGTAGTTGTGCTGGCATGAGTGATTCATTATTTACCAACAAAGACGTCTACGAGCTCTTTGATGCTATTGCGGACCTGATGGAAATCCTCGGCGAGGATCGCTTTCGCATCCTCGCCTATCGCCGTGCCAGCCAGGCCTTGCAGACCGTCGAGTTGCCGCTGTACGAATTGCATCAACGCAATCGCATCCACAAAATTGACGGCTTGAGCAAAGGCATGGCCGAAAAGGTGGCCGAGCTGTTTGTCACCGGCGACATCGAATACTACTCGCGGTTGCAGGAACGCATGCCCGTGGGCGTGCGCGAATTATTGCGCGTGCCTCATATCGGGCCACGCACGGCCGGTCGCCTCTACAACGAGCTGGGGATTGCTGGGTTGGCTGATTTGCAACGGGCGCTCGATGCTGGTCACTTGCAGAGCATCAAGGGGATTGGTGCCCGTACGCTCGCCGGGATTCGCGAGGGGATTACGGCAGTCGCTGACCGCGAAGAGCGCACACTCCTGCTCCACGCCTGGCAGGTCGGCCTGCAACTCCTTGCCGAAATTCGCACCCTGCCGACTGTGATTGATGCATCGTGGGCGGGGAGCCTGCGCCGTGGTATGAGCACGGTAGGTGATCTCGACGTGGTGGTGGCCAGTAGTGACCCAGTAGCATGTGTGCAGATGTTGGCACAAAGTGTGCTGTTGATGCGTGCCCAGGTACACTCATCGGCCATGGCTGCAGTGCTACCCAACGGGATGAACGTCGAAATCATTGTAGTAACGCCCGATATGTGGGGAGTTGCACTCGCCATGTACACGGGGAGCCGGGCGCATCGTGACTGGGTGCTACAGCGTGCACAGCAACGCGGTCTCGTGATTCGTGATTATGCGCTGTGGCAACAGGGTGCCATGCAAGCCGTGCCAAGCGAAGTTGAATTCTACCAGCGCATTGACTTGCCATGGATTGCCCCCGAGCTTCGTGACCGTATCGTGGATGAGGCAAGTCTCAGCCTGCCGCCTGCACTGTTAACCCGTGCTGATATGACCAGCGATCTGCATATGCATACCACCTGGAGCGACGGGCGTGGGAGCGTGGCACAGATGGCCGAGGCCGCTCGGCAGCACGGCTATACGCACATCGCTATCACCGACCATGGAGCGTTGATTGGCATCACTAACGGTCTCGATACCAAACGCTTGCGCCAACAACGCCTCGAAATCGAAGTCGTCAATACGCAGTATCGTGCAGCGGGTGTTGATTTTCACCTGTTGCATGGTGTTGAGGTCGATATCCTGGTAGATGGGAGCTTGGCGCTCCCAGACGCTGTGTTGCACGAGCTCGACATCGTGGTTGCCTCACCACACATCCATTTACGTCAGCCAGCCGAAGTGGCGACCAATCGTCTCATCAATGCCATCATGCACCCAGCCGTGGATATCATTGGTCATCCCCGTGGTCGTATCATCGGTGGTCGGCTGGGTGCACCCGTCGATATGCCAGCGGTCAGTGCAGCGGCGGTTGCACACGGGGTGGCGCTCGAGGTGAATTCTGGCCCCGACCGCCTCGATATCGATGGCGAGTTGGTCTACGACCATGTGCGCGATGGTGGGCTGATTACCGTCAATAGTGATGCCCACGATATCGACAATTTGGCGTGGATTGAACAGGGTGTGGCGACTGCACGGCGTGGCGGCGTTGCACCTGCACAGGTGCTGAATACGTGGAGTCGCGCCGATTTGTTGACGTTTCTGCGCCGCTCACGTATGTAGGTGACGATAGAGTTGAAAGGATGCATGATGCCGTCGATTTTTACACGCATTGTCAATGGTGAAATCCCCGCTGCCAAAGTCTACGAAGACGCCGATACCCTTGCTTTTCTCGACATCAATCCTGCCTCACGTGGGCACACATTGGTCATCTGCAAGGCCGAAATCGCTACACTCACTGAGCTCAGCGACGCCCAACTCATCGCCACGGCACGCACCACGCAACGTGTGACTGCTGCATTGCAGCACGCATTAAACCCAGATGGTATCAACATCATGCAAAACAATGGTGCCGCTGCGGGGCAGACCGTCTTCCACTATCATGTGCACATCATCCCACGCTGGGAAAACGACGGCGTGGTCGAGTTTTGGCAACACCGTTCCATCGACAAGGATGTCATGGAGACGATTGCTGACGCGATAAAACACGCCATGGCGTAGGTGCGTCATTCCATGTCGCCCCTGTTCATTTTTTGTCATTTTATGGTAAAACAGTGCAATGCAGACGTGGATACCAGCGCCGACATGCAGGCGGGTGTAGTGCGTCTGCCGCATCCCAATGCCTCCATACACCGCACGGGTGGCACGAGTGGATGCGTGGCATGGGTGCATGTGACTCGCCGTGCACGATTGCGCCAAATTCCCCCAAAATCCCGCTTGACAAACATATTGCGTTTGTGTTAAGATACACCACGTTGCCAAAACAGAGCCCCTCCACCGAGGAACTCGGCAACACGAAGCGCAAAAACGCAGCCCGATACAAGGGGCTGATTTTTATCGCCTCGGCACCTTCACAACTGAATCGTGACGACCACGTAACTTTAATTTTTGTTTCTGTCAGTTTCTGGTGGTGGGGACAACGCGCAAGCGAAGTTCTGCCACATATGAAGAGTTTGATCCTGGCTCAGGACGAACGCTGGCGGCGTGCCTAATACATGCAAGTCGAACGCACCCTTCGGGGTGAGTGGCGCACGGCTGAGTAACACGTGGGAATCTGTCGTCCAGTGGGGGATAACGCATCGAAAGATACGCTAATCCCGCATACGGTCCGAAAGGAAGAAAGGCGCAAGTCGCTGGATGAGGAGCCTGCGGCCCATCAGGTAGTTGGAGAGGTAACGGCTCACCAAGCCAATGACGGGTAGCTGGTCTGTGAGGACAACCAGCCAGACTGGGACTGAGAACGGCCCAGACTCCTACGGGAGGCAGCAGTAAGGAATTTTCGTCAATGGGGGAAACCCTGAACGAGCAACGCCGCGTGGAGGATGACGGTTTTCGGATTGTAAACTCCTTTTGTATGGGACGATAATGACGGTACCATACGAATAAGCCCCGGCTAACTCTGTGCCAGCAGCCGCGGTAATACAGAGGGGGCAAGCGTTGTCCGGAGTTACTGGGCGTAAAGCGCACGCAGGCGGTTGTGCAAGTGGGATGTGAAACCACCGTGCTTAACACGGTGACGCCATGCCAAACTGCACGACTGGAGTGGTGGAGAGGTTGTTCGAATTGCCGGTGTAGTGGTGAAATGCGTAGAGATCGGCAGGAAGACCAAGGGCGAAAGCAGACAACTGGCCACCAACTGACGCTCAGGTGCGAAAGCGTGGGGAGCGAACTGGATTAGATACCCAGGTAGTCCACGCTGTAAACGATGTATGCTCGGTATTTGTGCTGTTACGGCATGGGTACCTCAGGAAACCCGGTAAGCATACCGCCTGGGAAGTACGAACGCAAGTTTAAAACTCAAAGGAATTGACGGGGCCCCGCACAAGCAGCGGAGCGTGTGGTTTAATTCGATGCAACACGAAGAACCTTACCTAGGTTTGACATAGATCTGCGAGCCCCAGAGATGGGGAAGCCTTCGAGGGAGATCAACAGGTGCTGCATGGCTGTCGTCAGCTCGTGTCGTGAGATGTTGGGTTAAGTCCCGCAACGAGCGCAACCCCTACGGCTAGTTACCTGTGTCTAGCCGGACTGCCCTTCGGGGAGGAAGGCGGGGATGATGTCAAGTCCGCATGGCCCTTACGCCTAGGGCAACACACACGCTACAATCGCGTTGACAATGCGCCGCGACTTCGCAAGGAGAAGCAAATCGCGAAACAACGCGCCAGTTCAGATTGGGGGCTGCAACCCGCCCCCATGAAGGAGGAGTTGCTAGTAACCGCGTATCAGCATGGCGCGGTGAATACGTACCCGGGGCTTGTACACACCGCCCGTCACGTCATGGGAGTTATCAATGCCTGAAGTCCGTGCGCTAACCGCAAGGAGGTAGCGGCCGAGGGCAGGGGTAGCGACTGGGACGAAGTCGTAACAAGGTAGCCGTACCGGAAGGTGCGGCTGGATCACCTCCTTTCTAGGGAGC
>JBKCGB010000141.1:0-2894 GCA_046303375.1 Roseiflexaceae bacterium | reverse complement strand
GGCACTGGCGATAACTATTGTGCCACTGATCCTGCGGACACCACGGTGGGGCGCTGCCGTGCAGACACGACTGCACCCGTATTTGCACCGATGGCGTTGACCCGCAGCGTGAATGCGGGTGAAACCGCCGTGTTTGAATGGGTGGTAGAGGATGAATCGCCAATTGCGCTGTCGTGGATGTTCATTGGCGGCGCATCGGGGTGGATCAGCGAATGGTGCGGTTTCCCAGCGATAGCCACTGAAGTGGGACAAGTGTCATCGTCGAGCAGTCCGTTGACGAGTACCAGGTTCCGAGTCGAGTGCCCGATTCCTGCCAACGCGGTGAACGGCGAGTATATGCTTGAACTGCATGCGTCAGACATCTTTGGGAATGGTGAAGCCAGCCAATATAACGCAACACCAACGCGCATCATCTTGATGGTCGGCAACGGTGCCGCCGATGCAGATGCTCCAGCGCTGTCACAGGTGACCGTGTCTGCTCCTGAATCTTCGCGTACAGCGCCGCTGACGGTGTCGTGGCGCGTCGATGATGCCACGGGTATCAATGGGACGGGCGTATGGTTGGCACTCAATGGCTATAGCTTTGCGGATATACGCAATGGTGCATACCAGGCATATAATCCATCTGTGGGTGTGGTCATCCCCAGTGACAGTGGTGTGGCCATGCAGTACACCCAAGAAATCACGTGGAATGCACATGCGCCTGCGGGCACCTATACCGTCTGGGTGAGTGTGCGCGATACGCTGGGGAACCGTAATTTTGTGCAGACAAATGTAACTGTGACATTGCGGTAGTAGGGGCGTCATTTTATGGCGCCCCGATGGCGTGGCACACGGTGCCACGCAGTCATTGCACGGCACCAGTACCATGTCTCCCGACGGCGACCACATCGCCATGGCGCCCCGATGGCGTGGCACACGGTGCCACGCGGTCATTGCACGGCGCTGGTAAATGTCTCCTGACGGTGCCCGCATGCAGAGGTTCCGAAACCGACGAGATGACACGGCGACGGAGTCGTCATGCCATGACGAGGGGCAGGCGCATCGCTTTTCGTCAAAGCAGGATGTATCAGCGTTATCTGCGGAAACGATGGCACCGGAGCGTTGCACCGATGCCATGCCGGCAAAAATACAGACCGTGCGCCATTGCATAGCGACTCAATAACGGATACAGATGGGGCGTCGTTGCATGGCGACCCAATAACGGTTTTCTTACGGTTTACCTGATGAGGATCACAGATATGCGCAGTTGATTGCGATATATGTCTTTCTCATCAACGATGATGAGAAAGGCGTATATGTATGAAACGAGATTTGACGCCCGATGTGCTACGCGGTGTTGCGCTCCTTGGGATTCTCTTGGTCAACATCCAATTTATGGCATTATCCAGTGAATTTGGGGCACGTGGGGTATGGGTACAGGGTATTGCCAATAGTATTGCTGCCTTCATCCTGTTCGCTGTGTTTCAAGGGAAGTTTTATCTCATTTTTTCATTTCTGTTTGGGTATAGTGCGGGGTATATTGTCCGTGAGCAGCGCACCAACCGTCCAAGATGGATTAAACGGTGCATTGTGCTAATGATGCTTGGCGTGTTGCACTTCAGTCTGCTCTGGCACGGGGACATTATTTTCTTGTATGGGCTGTTTGGGTTGTTACTGGTTCCATTTTTGTTCCGCACCGAAAAAACGCTCCGTGTATGGTCATACGTCTTGTACGGCGTATTCACTGTGTTGCTGTTGGGTTTGGCTACAGTGCTCATCATCGGCGAACGCAGTATTACCCCAACGCCACCTGCAGCAATGCCTGAAGCCCCACTTGATGGAGTACTTCGTGATGGCACATATCTGGATTCGATTGCACCACGCATCGAAATGTGGATGTATGGAATTTCTGGCGGACTCATCCTGCAAGGTGGATTTGTATTTGCTGCGTTCTTAATAGGACTACGCCTCGCGCGCACACAATTCCTTTCATCGGTGGTTGATATGCCACAAAACAATCGCATGATTCGGCGCGGATTGGTGTTCGGATTACCGTTACAAATACTCGCTGCTGCCATCTTTTTACAAAACGAACACACTGCTAACCCATCAGAAGCCATATTCCTCGCTGCAATTGCGGTCACCTTTGTCGCGGCTCCGCTACTTTCCATGGCATATATTGGCATCATGCGCAAATTCGTCGCAGAACGTCCAGCAGCAGTCGCATGGTTGGCACCTGCGGGTAGGATGTCGTTGACAATGTACATCAGCCAATCTGTGGTTACCTCGTTAATTTTTGGGCCTTGGGGGCTAGGTTTATTTCAAGAGGTGGCAACGTGGTTGGTCATGCTGATCGCAATTGTAGTGTGGCTCGTGCTCAGCGCGATTGCGCAGATTTGGCTACGCACATTTACGCAAGGCCCATTGGAATGGTGTGTACATGCCATCACCAAAGAACGGCGTGTCTCGCCGCCGAGTGCCATACCGTAGCGTTGGAGTGCTCCAGCACTGCATACACGAGAAGTAGGATTATCCTGTCCCCTCGTGTCACTTGTAGACTCAGCGCTGGTCTGTTTTTGGGTTACTTGTGTGAGGGGATGCATCAGCCACAATGTAGGCAACTGTCGGAAGTCTTCCCCACACACGTGGGGCAGGGTACAATATGATTTCTTTCTGTTTATTCATATCAACTCATGTGATTATGGTGACAAGATTAAGCTTTCTATCCATCGAGTACATGTGTGAATCTCAGCATGCAGACACCACATAATTCTTGTTATACTCACTAATGCATATGACATAGACACGAGCCTCCAATGAGTGAATCGCCTACTACACACTCGAGCCTCCCCGTTGCATGGATTATTGGTGCTACTAGCGGTATCGGGCATGCACTCGCGACGCGGCTCGCC
>JBKCGB010000140.1:0-7019 GCA_046303375.1 Roseiflexaceae bacterium | reverse complement strand
CGGATGCCGGGAGTGCCCTGCGTCAGGCCTTGCACGGCGTCGCTCCTGTGGCATCACTCGCAAGTGTCACATTGCTACGCCCCAGCGACGACCAAGAAATCTGGGCGGCGGGCGTCACCTATGAGCGCAGTCGTGTGGCCCGCGAAGAAGAATCAGCCAAGAGTGGCATCTACGACCGCGTCTACACGGCACCACGCCCCGAGATTTTCTTCAAAGCGACGCCCAGCCGTGTGGTTGGTCCTGGTGAAGCTGTTGCCATTCGTGAAGATGCCAGCTGGAATGTACCCGAACCTGAGCTTGCACTCGTCATCAACCCGGCACTCGAAATTGTCGGCTACACGATCGGGAATGACATGAGCTCACGTGACATCGAAGGCGAAAATCCACTTTATCTGCCACAAGCCAAAATGTATGGGCGTTGTTGTGCCATTGGGCCGATGATTGCCTTGAGCGAAGCAATCCCCGATGCCAAAAATCTGACCATCGAAGTCACCATCGAGCGTGCAGGACGCACGATGTTTAGTGGGCAGGTCAGTACCAGTAAAATTGTGCGCCGCTACGAGGATCTCGTCAGTTACTTGGGGCGTGACAACTTGTTCCCCGATGGCGTCCTGTTGCTCACTGGCACAGGGATTGTGCCAGGCGATGATTTCACCCTCGAAAGTCGTGATACTGTGCGGATTCGCATTGACGGCATTGGCACACTGCAGAATCCGGTGGTGCGAGGGGGTGTAGCCTAGTAGGTTGCAAGTAACGTGACGCGCCGTGCTTCCTACGGAAGCACGGCGCGTTTGTATGTGGTATTCAGACTGACTATTGAGCCGATGCATCGAGATAAATATCGATCCATTGGTCTTTGTCGGCATCATAGATCTTGAGGAGATTGACGTCATCGCCAGTCCACGTATCGTACCCCTTGGCAAACATGCCATACGACACCAAATCACCCGCCATCGTATCGGTAACTTTGAGTGTGTAGGCACCGTTACTATCCGTTAGTGCGAATGTCCAGATATAGTCGTCGATGACATCATAATTGACATCGGCCCAGTTGTATTCGGGCTTGAGGATGATGATGTAACAGTTAGCGATTGGCTCACTTGAGACCGAGTCAAGCACGCGACCAGAGATTTCGTACGTTTGGTCTTGTGTTTCTTCGGTGGTGCCACTGTTATTCTCTTGGGTCGCGCTGTTGTTGGCAGCTGGCCCAATCAACTGGGCGGCATCAGCACCATTACAACCGGGAATGCGCACCAGTTTCGATGAATTAATCAGGTCATCAGCGAGGGCAATTGGGCGTGCCAGACTGAGTTTCCCGCCCTTTTCTGCATCCGCACGACCAGCATGTGCGATCGCAATCTGCTCAAAGTTTTCATTGATGATGGGACCACCCGAAATACCTGCAGAGTCTGATGCATCATACTTGATGGCTTCGTAGGTGCGTCCCTGACCGCTCATCGAATACTCGTCGAAGCCGACCACTTGCCCATTCGCAATCGTCAACGTGTCGCCACCCACGCCAGGGTATCCGACAGAGGTCACTTTGGTACCAATCTTGACTTCGTCATCCATGTTGAGGGTAATGGACGGCAGATTCAAACAATCGGCTGGTGGCTCGCCGTTGGTGGTAGCAATAATTCGCATAATTGCGATATCTTTGCCAGCATCGGCATCCACTGTTTGGGCGATAAACTGCAACTTGGGCGGATCACGCGGATCGAGAGTCATGTAGACGTAGTCGATCCCATCGGCATTATAAAATGTACCCGTTTCGTTATCACCAATACAGTGAAAGTTGGTGATAATCAGGCCACGCGGGTCAATGATTGAGCCTGTACACGTACCAACCTGATTCCACTCGGCATCAAGTACACCCAACTGCACCGTTGCAGCCATCACTGATTCGAGTGTCGATGTTGATTTTTTGACCACTGGCTCAGTCGTTGGCTTGATCAAATCACTTTCATTGGCGTTATCAGTGCTCGGCTTGAGAGTTCCGCCGTCTGGAGCATCAGTGTTATTGCCCCCATCGACATCAAGACCGGGTTTTTTGGTAGCATCGCTAGTTGTGACGGACACTTGTGGCACCGAACAACTGATGAGCAACATCAGTGTCACGAGTACGAGCACGGCGCGTGTGATTTTCATATTTGTCTCCTCCTCTCAGTCACGTTCGTCCTACTGAACGGACAAACGTGCTAGCATCTCGCGCCAATACGTTTCAACAGTCGACGCAGACCGTTCGGCGCCTGCCACTGAAACCGTGTAGAGTGTGCCATCTTTTGCGACCAAGAGCTGAAAACCACGCACGGCATCAGCACCACTCTCAGACGGCAAACAGACATACTCTTGGATGACAGCGACGGTTTGGTTGATTGATGTGCGGGTTTCACCGGCCAGACCCATGTCACGACATGCAGCACCACGCACGAGGCGCACTCGTGCCGCATCGGTACTCAAATCGCCACTACTGGGTTGTACCTGCACGTCATACTGTATGCCGTTTAAGTTTTGCTGTGGATAGGCAGCACCTGGTGTCACCGGCAACATACCCCCAGGAATCGTCACACGCAACGGACCGTGTGACACCACTTTGCCGGCATAGACCATGTCACCACGCAGTGCCAGCGCAACGACGATCACCACCACTGTCACAATTGCAACAGGAATATCCGCGCGCCCGATTGGGAGCTGCATATCATTGGTGGTATCCGCATTCGCATAGGCCCGAGTGAGGAGTACACTGAACAGACCAAATACCACCAACATGATGACCAAACTAGGCACTGCTGATAGCATCGGGTGGCTATTCAGGTCAACGGTCACTGTGCGGCGCACCATATCGTGGGCGGCCCACACCACACCACCACCGATCAAACCAACGACCATGAGCCATCCATTGGCACGCCCAGGGCGAATCATACCCAGAATATAGCCAACCACGATTGCGAGCGCAACCACGAGCATGGCATCGACCGCCACAATCTGCACGATGGCCGCATACGAACGTACCGTGCGCCCCACGACCAATACAATGCCTTCTGCGGTTGCAACACCCAGGGCAAAGGCAATTGCATAGATCATGCCATCGACACGTTCATCTAATTCGTTGGTGGGCATGATAGTCATGCGCACCGCCACATAGATGAGTGCGCTGAGCAGGAGCCCTTCGATGAAGCCGGTTACAATGGCAATATTGCCCTGCCCCCAGTCAGCCAAGAGCAACAAATCGACCAACGGTCGATAAATACCGGCTCCAGCAGCAATGCCCAACACAAACAACCCGAGTACGTATTCACGCGGTTCTGGCTCGAGTCGATCTTGGCGCATAAAAATAAATACCCACAACAGTGCAGGTATCAATGTGAGTGCAATGGCGAATCCTACTCGTGCCAGTACTGGCAACCCGGTGAGTACCGCACTCGGTATCCACGACAATAGTAGCGATAGCACTGCGAGCCCGGCTACCATGCCAAGCCCAGCCAGCCAAAATCCGGTAACACGAAACTGTGTCGTCGGCTTATCTGACATGGCATACTCCTTTCTCTACGTCACAGTCCGCATTCGCAGGAACTGTCAACATCATCTACGGAAACAGATTGCATGATTTGTTCGGTATTGATATGCTGTTATTATATCAAAAATTCAACTATTTTCATATACATAAATATGTACATTTCGGTGCAATCATACTGCACCAACATATCCACCATCACGCTATCCGATTAGTGTAGTGCAAAGGCATGTTGAATGCGCACACATACATCATCGATATCAATCGCACGCCAGTCAGTGGTATCAAGCTCAATACAGGGTGCCGCCAGCTGTACTGCATCGGTGCGCCCTACACGCAGACGATCACGCATTTCGGTGGCAACGGCAGCTTCGAGATGACCAGGATGGCGTGACCCACTCGCACCACGCGCCAAATGGCGTTGCCACAGTGTTTCGCCATCGCACACCACGAGGAGTTGCACCCAACGCACTGCATATGTTGTGGCCAATGCGTGCAGGCGGGGCGTATCACGCACTGATTCAAAGTTGGCCTCAACGATACAATCACGGCCCGCGCGAAGTTCGGCTTCGAGCCACACAAACAACAGCGCCATACTCGCCAGACTGAGTTTGTGTGACCAAGCACGATCGCTCCACCCGAGCGTATCAAAGAGGGATTCTTTGCACATGTCTTTGGTGAGCAACGGCCAACCCAGGCGCAGTGCCAGTGCCTGCGCCTGGGTTGTTTTGCCGACACCAGGCAACCCATTCACAATTAACACACGCGCACTCATGCGCGCACAACGACTTTCTCGGTGGTCACTGCATCGAGATAGTCCATGTCGATATCAGCACCATTGGCAACCGTATTGGGGACGGTCAGTGTACTATCGCTGTTGAGCGTAAACGGGTTGCTGACCACATCACGGGTGTAGTAGCGCGCATTGGCACTGATATCGCCTGGCAACACAAAGTTGGGCAAGCTCGCAAGTGCCACATTCGCTGCCCGACCAATACCCGTCTCGAGCATGCCACCACACCACACTGGGATGTCAGCAGCCAATGCCATGTCATGGATTTGTTTGGATGCAGCAAAGCCACCGACACGGGCGGGTTTGATGTTGATGACACCACACGCACGTAGTTCGATGGCCCAGCGTGCATGCTCGGGCGACACGATACTTTCGTCGAGACAGATGGGGGTGCGTAGTGCTTGTTGGAGTTTGGCATGGTCGATAATATCATCGTGAGCGAGTGGTTGTTCGATGAGCAGCAGCCCAAACTCATCGAGCTGGGCGAGGTGCTCAGCATCATCGAGGGTGTAGATGCTATTGGCATCAACTTGGAGCAAAATGTTGGGCCAGGCATTGCGCACCGCACGCGTGGGCTCAATATCCCAACCGGGTTTGATTTTGAGTTTGATGCGTGAATAGCCAGCAGCCACATAATCACCGACCACACGCAACAACGTGTCGATGTCCTTTTGAATGCCAACGCTGACACCTACGGCCACGGTATTACGCACACCACCGAGCATTGTTTTGAGGCTGGTGTTGGTTGTACGCCCGAACCAATCCCAGACAGCGAATTCGAGACCAGCCTGTGCCATGCGATTAGCACGCACAGGGGTAAACAGTTTTTGGACGTCGTCAGGTTTCGCAATGTCAGTGCGCATCAACATGGGGGCAAGAATGTCTTTAACAATGTGCATAACTGTCGTCGACGTTTCCTCGTTGTACCAGGGAGCGGGGCCCACCGGTGATTCGCCCCAGCCGTCGACACCATCTGCGGTGATACGCATAATCACGGCATGACTGCCTTCTTCGCGCCACCCACTCGTCTCAAATGGAGCCACGTAGGGTAGGTTGATACGGCGCATTTCGACTTGTTGGATTCGCATTGTCATCCTCCTATTTGGGTGCAGCAGGTGAGCAAATATAGCACCAACCGCGGCCTGGTATGTTGACACAATCGACTACTGCGTAGTCGGCAGCAAATGCGGCTTCAAAGTAGCTCCGTTGCATCATGCGCCAGGCGGCCAAGCGCGTTTTGTCGTGGGTACGGAGCATGGCAAGCTGCTCGGGGAGCGGGATAGCCACCACCTGACCATCCCAGGCAGGCATACTATCGGCATACGGCATATTATCGCGTACCTGCACAGGGAATGCCATTGTTGCAGCATCCCAGACAGGATACGTCTGCGCAAGATGCGTAGTCACTCGTTCGCTATCCATCCACCAATCCACTTGGAATCGGTCACTCGGTGCCCCTGCGTTTAGCGCATCGGTCATTTCACCGTAGACATCACGCTTGTAGGTGACACATGATGCGCCTAGACGATGGATATTGAAGCTTCCATTGACGATTTGCAACGGGTCATACGTCCAACTCATCAGTGTGGTTTGCCCGTCACGCAGAATGGTGTCACGTTGAGCTAACTTGAGGCGTAGCCCGATATCGCGTCCACGGTATTCGGGGAGCACCCCCACAATGTGACTGCAATACTTGAGTTGTGGCTGGGGCGCATAATAGACACCGTACCAACCGAGCGCAAAACCAATCATCCCATGCGCCGTCTGCGGCCCATTACGGTCATAGGCACCCAGCAGTACACAGTTGTTGGTCGCCCAGGTAACAAGGACGTGCGTAGGAATAATTTCGTCTTCAGTCATGCCCCAAATCGTAGCATGAATACTCTGCAAATCAGCACATCCCGTCAAATCGGTAATTGGGCGAATGGTAATTGTCATGAGTAGGTACTCGTCAGTTGGGCCGTTTGAGCTCGGTCAAATAGGATCGGCTGATAAACGTATGCGTAATATCGTCAAACAATGCGACTGCATCACTTGCAGGCACATGATCACGCACTTTGACGTAGACGGCGTTTTGATCGTCAAAACAGAGTGTTGGACCACCAAAACAGCTGTACTGTGCCCTGGCATACTCGTAGTCTTGCCGAATAATGTCTCGGACTGCGGGATCATGGGTATCACGCGTAAACTGCACCATATCGACACCACACGCCGCAGCCACAGTGGCAATAGACGCCCGTTGATTCAAGGCAATTTTTTGGGTGTGCCGTGCTTCAAAGAGGGCCGCGCGAAAGGCATCAAACAAGGCGGATGATTGACGCCGCACGGCTTCAGCCGCCCAAAAGGCGTGCAACCCACTCCAGTTGGTAGTCCCGTCGTGGCGCAGATAGTCGTCACCGTCTTGCTCCCAGATCCGCCATGCAGAATCAGCTGGGGTATTGACTTGCTCGAGTGAAAACGTGCGCCACGTGATGGCGATATCAGGGCGGTGTGCCACAACCGTATCGAGCCAGCGCGATGCACGCCAGCACACCGGACACAAAAAATCATAAAACACCGTGAGTTGCATGGTCGTTCTCCTTGCCGGGTAAATCCATTAGGTGTAGTCTAGCACTATTTTAGTCGGAATGTGCACCATAATGCACTACCATGCCGTACAAATCATGCTGACGGTTGGCTGCACGTTGGTAGCACTCGTGGGCTTGCATGTCA
>JBKCGB010000139.1:0-8291 GCA_046303375.1 Roseiflexaceae bacterium | reverse complement strand
GATGCACCAGCACGTGCCGCATGGTTGGCCATGTTTGCTCAGCATGGCATACATATTAGTGCATTGAATTGTTCGGGCAATGTGCTTGATGGTGATTTGACGCGACGAACACAGGCACAGCAGGTATTCCGTGATACGGTGCAACTTGCAGGGCTGATTGGTGTACACACAGTAGTCTGCATGAGTGGGTGCCCGGGCGAGCCGAGTGGTGATGGGCAGTACCCCAATTGGGTGACGTGTGATTGGCAACCTGAATTCCTGGCGTTGTTGCAACGCCAATGGAGCGAAATTGTGATTCCGTTTTGGCAACAGCACGCATCATTTCTCACACAGCATCATGTGCGTGTAGCCATCGAGATGCATCCCGGGCAAGTTGTCTACAACCCGGCCACATTTGCACAACTGCATGCAATCACTGGCGACATGGTAGGCATCAATCTTGATCCGAGTCATTTATTTTGGCAGGGCATTGAGCCGATCCGTGTCATCGAACGGTATGGGCGACATATATACCATGTACATGCCAAAGACTGCTGGATTGATGAGACAGAAATGGCACTCAACGGTGGTCTCGACATGCGGCACGGCAACGGAGTCACACGTACCTGGCAACACTGCTTATGGGGCGACGGGCACGGCGAAGACTACTGGCGAAGTTTTGTACGAGCCCTAGCTGACCAGCACTACAACGGGGTATTGAGCATTGAATATGCGGGAAGTGATACAGATGTCATCGGCGACATCATACGCACACGTGCACTGATTGAGCGCGTGTTGCCAGCATGATACCATCAGCATCTGCTGTGGGTATAAATGGATTTGGGTATGCGAAGGAGCAAACCATGGATCAGTCATCTCGTTTGAAGCGCCGTGATGTGTTGCGCATCATGGCAGGCGCCTCAGGTATGGCGCTGTTGGCAGCATGTGGTGCAAGCACCGGTGGGAGTGGTGGCGGGAGCGAAGCCGTCGAATTGACGTACATGAGCCCAGATCGTGAATTGGGGCAGCAGTACGACAAAATCATCATCGACAGCTTTAATGAGCGCATGAAAAAAGAGGGTAAGCCGTGGAGTGTCAAGGCAGTCCCCGGGCCTGCTACCGACAACGACTACAACACCAAAGTCAATGTCGATGCAGCTGCAGGCACAATGGCAGACATTGTCGGGTTGAATTCGAGTGTGGTGGCCGACCTCGCCGCCTCAGGCGCAATTGCCGACATCACGCCATACCTCGACAAATGGCCAGAACTGACACATGTATACCCAGTGCTACGTGAAGGAAATCTGATCAACGGCAAAAATTACACGTTGCCAGTGTCAGCATCCACGTTCACCTTCTTCTACCGCAAAGACGTGTTGGCCAGCAATGGTATCAACGATGCACAGCCCAAGACATGGGACGACTTCTACGGCATCTGCGATAACATTGCGAAAGCGGGCGTCAAACCGGTTTGTTTGCCTGCAGCCACACCGTGGGGTGGTGGCTCTTGGGAAGAAGGCTTCCGCATGGTGTGGATGAGCTTCGAAGGCGAGATCTTCAGCGAGGCCGAAAAGAAGTGGGTGGTGAGTAGCCCTGGCTTGCTCAAAGCATTGACCGTCTATCAGACGTTGGCCAAAAACAAGTGGCTGACGGTTGATGAACTGCTCAACCCGAACCCATGGGAACCAACCAAGTACCAACAATTCCCGGCAGGTCAGCTGGCAGTTTGTACGGGTGGTGACTGGCAGTGGACATTTGACTGGGGTCCAACAGGTGCTACCCCCATCGAAGGGCTGTTTGAAAAGGTTGGCCGCTGGCAATTCCCCAGTGAAACCGGTAATCCGTTTGTCTTTGTAGGGACGGGTGGTGGCTCAGTCATCAACGCAAAGACGAAGAACATGGATGCGGCTTGGGAATTTTTGGCCCATTCGTTGCGGGCCGAAGTCCAATGTGAAGCCAACAAGATTTATCTTGGTGGACCATCAGGCATGGACAACTTTGGCGAACTCTGCCCAGAGTACAAGACGCAAGTTGGCGGCAAGATGCTGGAAGCCACAGAGTTCTTTGCAACAGGCAAGATTCTGCGCAATCAGACCGGCGAATCCAAGATTGTTGACGGCATCGGTCGTGCCACTGAAGATGTCATCACGCTCAAAGCGACACCAGAAGAAGCCATGGCGGCGTTCGCAAAAGCGATGACAGAAGCACTCGGCGCTGATAAAGTCAAGCAAGTCTAATAGGCATCACAATACACCACATGCGAGCGATGCTCGCATGTGGTGTCAGGAGTTGTTATGATTAGCCGTCGCTCTGAACGCAACATGCTGTTCATTTTTTTGGTACCCGCAGTATTAACGGTATTCGTGTTTACCATTTTGCCCGCATTATGGGCAATTGGGGTGAGTTTTACGGATCGTGCCCTCACCGGCGAGCGCGCAGTCACCTACGGATATGTCGGTATTTCAAATTACATCCGGCTATTTGAAAACGAAACATTTCGTCACTCTGTGAGTTTGACGTTGTGGTATACCTTGTGGACGAATCTCGGTCAATTCACCATTGGCATGGCAACTGCGTTATTTTTAAACCGTGCCAAATTATGGGGCAAAACGTTCCTACTCGCTGTGGTTGTGCTGCCCATGGTCATCCCTGGTGTGATTCAGTCGCTGATTTGGTCATCAATGCTTGCAATGGGTGAATACGGTACGTTAAACCGATTTATGAGCTTGTTTGGAGTCGAACCAATCGCATGGCTACGTGAAGCACCCATGCTCTCTGTGACACTCGTAAATTTCTGGAACAATTCAGGGTTTGCCATGATTATGTTTTTGGCAGGCCTCGAAAACGTTCCCAACGAGGTCATCGAAGCAGCACACATCGATGGTGCAAGCCCGTGGCAAACGCTGATCCGCATACGCTTGCCCCTTATTCGTTATGTCATTATGTTGTGGTTGTTGCTTAATACACTCGGCTGTTTGGGTGTCTTTGATTTAGTTTATACGTTGACACGTGGCGGTCCCGGTAATGCAACCCAACTCGTTGGTATTTACATCTACGACCAGAGTTTTAAATTCTACGAGCTTGGGCTGGGGAGTGCAGCATCAGTCATTTTGCTCTGTTTGAGTCTCGTCATTGGCATTATCTACATACGTCTCTTACGTGTGACGCTCTAGAGAGGTTCACATGCGCCAACGCATTATGCAGACTTCCCCATCACTCAGTCAACGTGTGTCACTCATCGGCATCTATTTGTTTATGATTGTGTTAAGTCTATTTTGTTTGATTCCATTTGTGTGGCCACTCTTGAGTGCCTTTTCTATCAAACCAGAAAACGTCTCAGGACTCTATTTGTACTGGCCAGATGCATGGACACTCAAAGGGTTCGACGATGCAATTTTTGGCCGTGGCAAGGCACTCATCCTGCTGCGCAACAGCCTGATTACCACGGTTGGGGGTGTGGGACTGGCGGTCATCTTCAGTGCACTCGGTGGCTACACCCTATCGCGTAGCGACTTCCGCTTCAAACGTGCCTTGATGTATGCGTTTTTGCTCATCCAAATTATCCCCTCCACTGCTACTATTTTGCCATTCTTTATTATCATGCGTGAGCTCCGCTTAGTTGATTCGTTGTTTGGGGTGACCATCGGCTTAACTGCCGCACAGATTCCCTTTTTGCTATGGGTCATGAAAGGATTTTTCGATGAAGTCCCACGCGAACTCGAAGAATCAGCGGCGCTCGACGGTGCCACCCGTTGGGGTATTTTGTGGCACGTCATGCTACCACTCTCACTCCCTGGGTTAGGTGCCGCATCCGTGCTCGCATTTAATTCTGCGTGGTCGGCATTTTTCATGCCGTTGATTTTGTTGTCATCGCCGGACAAATTCTTGCTTCCGCTTGGACTTTTTCGCTCGATTATCGGCTATACCAATATCGACTACCGCATGATGAATGCCATGTCAATTATCTACTTTTTGCCATCGCTGCTCTTCTTTGTATTGGCGCGACGTTATCTGGTACGCGGCATGATGGCCGGTGCCATGGCAGGCAATTAATACCACAGGCGCGTTGCATGGTGTCATGCAACGCGCCTGCACACACACTCACTCCAACGCATATCGCTATGATGCACTCACATCCGTCAGGCGTTTGATAGCATCCGCTGGCAACACGAGTGTAGCCGCTGCCGTCAAATCCTGCACTTGTGCACGGGTTGTCCCGCTTGCAATAGCTGCGGTGATACCTGGACGTGCCATAATCCATGCCAAGGCGACTTGACCGGGTGTGGTGTTGAGCTCTTGGGCGATGCGCTCGACTTCGGCCAAAATCGCAAAGCCGCGCTCATTCATATAATTATTCTGCACCCCACCGGCGCGCGGCGTATTGGGCAAAGCCTGCCCAGCGCGATATTTTCCTGAGAAAAAGCCACTTGCCAGTGAAGAATAGGTAATCACGCCCACACCTTCGCTGATGCACATTGGCTCGAGCTCACGCTCGTAGTCGGCGCGCATCACCAGGTTGTAGCGCGGTTGCACACACTCGTAGCGTGACACGTTGATACGCTCGCTGGTCCACAAGGCCTTGGTCAGGCGCCACGCACTAAAGTTGGACGCGCCGATATAGCGTACCTTGCCAGCGCGGATGAGATCCTCGTAGGCGCGCAATGTTTCATCGAGCGGCGTATTGAGGTCATCAGCATGTGATTGGTAGAGATCAATGTAGTCCGTTTTGAGGCGCCGAAGCGAATCTTCGACACACTTGACGATGCGCAATCGTGACAGTCCTTCGTCGTTGGCACCATCGCCCATGCGCATCCCCACTTTGGTTGCCACAATCAGGGAGTGGCGATTGCCACGCTCTTGCATCCAATCACCCAGAATGACTTCGGATTCACCGCCCACGTGACCGGGAGCCCAACGTGAATACACGTCGGCAGTATCGATGAAATTACCACCACCTGCCACAAACGTGTCGAGCACGTCAAACGAACGGGCGCGGTCGGTTGTCCAGCCCAACACATTGCCACCAAAACAAATCGGGGTCACGTTCAGCCCAGTACGCCCCATACGACGAGTTTGCATGATGCACTCCTCTACAAATCACTCACCGGTATTGTAACGCAAGCCACCATCCCATGCTGAGGTGGTATACTATGCCACAAGAGTCGATTGTGTACATCCGTTGAGGGTAGTGTGAGTAACCAGAACACGCGCCTGTGGCTCAAAGAGGACACCACAGAACTATTACAACGTGAACTCGATGAAGCGCAGCGGATGATTCGCACCTTGATGCGTCGGCTTGCGGACGAGCAACAGCAACAGCAGCAAACTCAACGTGCCTATGAACAAATGAAACAAAACATCATTGAAATCAACCGCGAACATGTACAAATTGAGCGCGAACGTGATATGTGGCGCATGCGCGCCGAACGCCAGGGTGTCATTACCTACGATACGTTCCCATTGCTCAAGACGGACGAAGTCAATGCAATCCGGCGCGCCATGGCACGGCTCCATCACCCTGACCATGGTGGTGACACTGAGCGAATGAAACAATGGAACAAGTTTCTCGACCAAATCGAAAAACTGTGAAACCGGACATTTTAGTAGTAGGAATGGCATATGCGACGTAGTGGAATTCTGCTTCATCCCACCTCCCTGCCGTCACGTTGGGGGATTGGCGATCTTGGGGCTGCAGCCTATCAGTTCATTGATTTGCTGTTGCACACCAACCAAAAAATCTGGCAAGTGCTCCCACTCGGTCCTACCGGGTACGGCGATTCGCCGTACCAGTGCTTTTCTGCATTTGCAGGGAATCCACTGCTTATCAGTCCCGACATGTTGTTGAGCGAGGGGTTGTTGCATGCCGATGATGTGGCAGACTACCCACGCCACAGTGATACTCTCATCGACTACGGTGCGGTGATTCCCAGCAAGATGACGCTGTTGCGCCGCTCGTTTGCACGTTTCCGCTCGGCACCACCCCAAGCACACCGCGAGTTCGAAGCATTTTGTGGTGACGAATCAGCGTGGCTCGGCAATTTCGCCTTGTTCATGGCACTCAAAGACCATCACGGTGGTGCAGTGTGGAGCAGCTGGCCTGAGCCACTTGCTAAACGCGACGTGACCGCACTGACTGACGCAAGTCGCGGGCTCCAAGCAGAGGTGTCGTTTTATGCGTATACACAATGGCTCTTTTTTAAACAGTGGCGGGCGCTACGCCACTACGCCAATAGTCGTGGAATCATCATTATCGGCGATGCACCGATTTTTGTGGCGTATGACAGTGCTGACGTGTGGAGTGCGCCTGAGCTCTTTTTTCTGGATGAAGTCGGCTTACCCACCGTCGTGGCTGGTGTGCCACCAGACTACTTCAGCGAAGACGGTCAACGCTGGGGCAACCCGCTCTACCGTTGGGATGTACACAAATCGCAAAAATACGCCTGGTGGATTGCACGCATCCGGTCAAATGCCGCGTTGTACGACCTCATCCGCCTTGACCACTTCCGTGGTTTTGCAGCCTACTGGGAAGTCCCGGCGAGTGAGCCTACTGCACGCGTTGGGAAGTGGGTGCCTGGCCCTGGTATGGACCTCTTTGATGCGCTGACCAAGGCCTTGGGTAAACTGCCGATTATTGCCGAAGACCTGGGCGTAATCACCCCCGATGTCGAGCATATCCGTGACGCCAACATGCTACCTGGCATGAAAATTCTGCAATTTGCCTTCCACGGCGACCCCAAAGAGCCATTTTTGCCGCACAATCATATCCCACACTGTGTGGTCTACACGGGCACACACGACAATGACACAAGTGTGGGGTGGTACCAAAGCGCCCCGCATCACGAACAAGAGTACATGCGCTACGTGGCCGGGGTCAACGAGCAGAGTGTCGACCCCGCATGGGATCTCATCCGCCTAGCATGGGGATCAGTGGCACAGACGGCAATTGCTCCGCTACAAGACATCCTCAGTCTACCTACCGCCGCC
Organism: Roseiflexaceae bacterium; assembly: GCA_046303375.1. Lineage (GTDB taxonomy): Bacteria > Chloroflexota > Chloroflexia > Chloroflexales > Roseiflexaceae > UBA965. Next base: position 1,328 of record JBKCGB010000139.1, on the reverse strand, counting down.
CGCATGAATTACCCGGGGCGACTTGGTGGCAACTGGGGGTGGCGTTTCCGTTACACAGATATTTCTGATGCCATGTTGGAGCGCCTCACACAGCTGACCGTGCGTTTCAACCGGGGCTAAACCGTAAATGCCTGTGTGTACCCACGACCCCAACCCATCAGCAGGCGCAGAATGCCTGCTGATGGGTTGTGTGTTGCGTTAGATCTGCATTGTCGGATAGCCGGCATAGTCACCGAGATGGGCGACAGAGCCAGCACCCACAATGGCGCCAACGTGCAATGATTCGGGGATCGATTTGCCACGGAGACGCGCTGCAATGAATCCCGCATCAAAGCCATCTCCAGCCCCCACAGGGTCGATGACGCGCTCGGCTTTGACGACTTCGGCTTCGTAGCGTTGGCCGTCAACTAGCGCCAACGCACCACGTTCTGCGCGTTTGAGTACGATGGTCTTGATGCCGAGCTGCTGGGCTGACGTCAAATAGTGCTCATCGTCGCCTTCGCCAAAGAGCGCAGCCGCGTCTTCGTGACCCATCAAAATGATGTCACTTGCGGCAGCAAGTGGCGTGAGTGTAGCACGAGCCTGCGCGGCACTCCACAGCCGTGGGCGGAAGTTTGGGTCAAAGGTAATCATCACGCCAGCCGCTTTGGCGAGTGCAATGGCACGGGTACATGTGGCCGCTGCACGCTCGCTCAGCGCCGGGGTAATCCCCGTCAAATGTAGCGCCTTAATCCCCACAAACTGTGACGCATCCAGGTCTTCGGGACCCATGTTGGCAGCAGCTGAACCGCTCCGATAATAGAAGACACGGCGGGCCCCATCTGCCAACCACTCACGAAAAAAAACGCCCGTCGGGCGCGTCGCATCGATGCTCACCGCACTGGTGTCGACGCCCTCGCCGCTGAGTGTGGCGATGATTTTGCGCCCAAACGGGTCATTGCCCACCCGTGAGTGAAAGCGTACTGATACACCCATACGTGCGAGTGCAATGGCACAATTGGCTTCTGCACCACCAATATCCCACTTGAGTAGCGGGGCTGCATCGATGGTCACCGGATCGGGTGGATAGAGCACCGCCATACACTCCCCAAACGTCATGACTTCTGGCATATTTATGCTCCCTTCAAGGCAGCGACGCATTCTTTGGCACCATTGGTCAATACCTGCCAATCACCGTTCTGCACCGCTTTCGCTGGCACCAAACTGCCACCGATTCCCACACCTACGGCACCTGCATCGAGGTAACTTTTGAGATTATCTGCACCAATCCCACCTGTGGGCATCACTTTGAGAAACGGCAACGGCGCAAGTAAATCTTTGATGTACCC
>JBKCGB010000138.1:0-19432 GCA_046303375.1 Roseiflexaceae bacterium | reverse complement strand
GAGACAAAGGTGTAGCTGTCAATCACCGCACTCTGCCACGCCGCATGCCCGGTGTCGATGCGCTCAGCCCAGCTGCCGTCGGCAGCCACAATCAGGCCGTGTGCTTTGCCCATTTGCGCAAAAGCCGCATCGTCGCCGAGGCTCCATACCAATGCGGCCAAGTGGTGACTCCCTGCTGGGAGATCGAGATTGACGGTGTGGTAATGCCACATGCTACCGTCGCCCCGGTCGGGGCCACGCACCACACAGGTGCCATTGACATAAAATTCAAAACGCTCATCACCACTCACCTTGAGCGGAATCTGTGCTGGTGCATCGAGGGTGAGGGTTAGGTGAAAGAGGGTCACAACCGGTGGATATTTGACGCTACCGCGAATCCAATGGGCATGCCAACGCCCTTGGGGCTGCCATAATTCTGCAGTCATGCGTGTGTCCTTTGTATCGAGGCGACTCTAGCGCTATTGTACACAAAGTACGCTACCCCCACAGTGCTGCAGGGGTGGCGCAGCGGGACGCGTCGGTCATGCTTGGATTTTGTGGTGCCACGCCACTAGCGCAGCAATCACTTTAGTCAAGTGCTCACGGGCATTATGATCGACCAATTCGCCATCTTTAAAGGTATCGCCGAAACGAATCGCCATTTCGGGGCGTGCCATCACCATCATGCCGCATCCAGTCAGCGTCTGGCGCAAATGCACTTGAGCGCGGATACCACCCGAGCCACCACCCCCACCGATCACCGCGACGGCTTTGCCTTGCAGGGCCGATTTGCCATAGGGGCGTGAGGCCCAGTCCAGCGCGTTTTTGAGGACACCGGGGAAGCTGTGATTGTATTCGGGTGTGGCAATCAGTAGTGAATCTGCACTGCGAATCTGCTGGCGCAAGCGGTTGACTGCTGGGTGGACATCTGCTTCGTTGGCGGAATCGTGATCATCGTTGAAATGTGGGATATCATCGATTTGCGCGATGGTGATGCTGACATCCGCAGGGGCGAGGTGCTGGGCTGCCACCAGCAAGGCTCGGTTGAGCGATTTGGCGCGGATGCTGCCGGCAATGGCTAGAATTTGATGCATGGATGCTTTCTCGTTGTATGACTCTTTATCATGGTACCCGAAGCAGGTATCGTGTGTGTTAGTTTTTTGCTAAAAAATGTGCGTATCTGGTATGCAATGCCTGACCGTGCTGAGCATCTACATTTTGTATAGCTAATGTGTATCTGTTGTGCAGAAACGTGTATCGCGATATCTGCTTTGCAAAAACGTGACGTGATATAATCGCACCAGAACGTGAATACCGCATTCCAATCACGAATTTGATGCAATCTTTTGTCTATAGTTTGCAACGCATATGCACATGCAAGGGGGCAAAGATGCGGCGTATCGTAGTAATAACTGTGTTGTGTGTCTTGGGGATGGTCGCGGCCTGGCATTATGCGCTGACGTTGGAGATGCTCATTACCCAGCGATTCTGGCTGATGGCTGGCCTGGTGGTAGTGGGATGTGCCATTACAAGTATGTGGATGTGCCCTCGCACCACCACCACTACCGACATGCGCTGGTATCTCGCATTATTTCCTGGTATGGGTATGTTTGGCTCTGGAATGGGCTATACATGTGACGAAGACCATGAATCTACGGGTGGTCAGCTATGACAACCGCACTCCCATTTGCGGGCATGGTTGGTGTTGATGCGGCGCTAGACGCACTGCGGCTCCTCGCCGTGGATGCGCGCCTCGGTGGCGTGGTAATTGGTGCGCCGGTCGGTTCTGGCAAAAGCACACTGGCCCGTGCCAGCACCGTCCTCTTTGGTGGGGAAACGCCTTTTGTCGAACTGCCGCTCGGGAGCGATGAAGACGCCTTGTTGGGTGGTATCGACATCGAAGCTACCCTGCGCACTGGGCGACGCGTGCTCCGCCCGGGGTTGTTACGCCGGGCGCACCACGGCATTTTGTATGCGGATGCCCTCAATTTGCTCCCCGATGCGGTGGTCAACGTCCTGTTGGGCGTCCTTGACACGCGTACGGTGCGACTCGAACGAGAAGGAATCAGCCGACAGTTGCCTTGCGATTTACGTGTGATTGGTACCTATGACCCGGCCGAAGGGTTGCCACGGCGGCATTTGCTTGATCGCATCGGTTTAATGGTGCTGTTGCCCCGTGAATCCGTTGCAGCCGAACGCTACCAGGTGTTGATGCGGCACCATGGTGCAGATATGACACAATGGCATGAAATGAGTATGCTCGAAGCAGGACTCATTGCGGAAGCGCGTGCGTTGTTGCCCCAAGTCGGTATCAGTGAGACGCAGCACGCGCAGTTGGTCGATCTAGCGCTTCGTGCAGGTGTTGAAGGCCAACGTGTGGATTTGTTTGCGGTGGCAGCCGCCTGTGCATCCGCTGCCATGAATTTGCGTACCAGCGTGAGCCACGACGATCTCGACCTGGCGGCGCGCGTGGTGATTTTGCCACGTGCCACCCGTGCCATCGCCGATGATGGGTCAATCCCCCCCGAACAGACGCCAACGCCGCCACCACAACCGAGTGACAACAGTGATGCGGGTGACGGGGCTACAGAGATTCCGCCGCCGAGTAGTGTACACACCGATAGTGGTGAGGCAGGTACACCACATCCCGACGAGCTGGCCATACCCGACGAAGAAGTGTTGAGTGCACTGACCACCGAGTTACCGCTGAACTTGGCCGATCTCCCCTTTCGTACCATACGCCGTGGGCGGAGTGGGTCGCGTGGGGCGGTGGCTGGCACCCGTGGACGCCATATCCGCAGTACACCAGGTGATGCGCGCCGTGCGCGTATCGATGTGTCCGCTACATTGCGGGCAGCAGCGCCGTGGCAACCGTTGCGGGCACCAGTAGCACGAGGACGAGTGGTGGTCCTGCGCAGTGACGATGTGCGAGTCAAGCGCTACCGGAGCAAGGCGGGGGTGTTGTTTTGTTTTGTGGTGGATGCCAGTGGCAGTATGGCACTGAACCGCATGCGTCAAGCCAAAGGTGCGGTGCAGCATTTGTTGCAACAGGCATATGTGCACCGTGACCGTGTCGCACTGTTGTCGTTCCGAGGTACGAGCTGTGAAGTACTTTTGCCCCCATCACAGAGCGTCGAGCTGGCGCGCCGTTCGCTTGATTTGTTGCCAACGGGTGGCACCACGCCACTGGCGGCGGCTTTGTTGGGGTGCATCGAAGTCGCCAAACAAGCGCGTGCACGTGGCATTATGCAGTGTGTTGCTATCTTTCTCACTGATGGACGTGGAAATGTGGCCGTGCAAAGTGGAGTGGATGTGGCGAGCGAAATTACCACATTGGCACGTGCAGTGGCACATGAGGGGGTAAAATCAGTTGTCGTTGACACGCAACGGAGCTATTTGAGCCGTGGTGAGGGGCGTACTTTGGCGAATATTCTTGCGGGTGAGTACATTTATTTGCCACATGCAAGTGGTGGGGATATTGCTGAGGCAGCGGTGGCGTTGGCACAACACTAAACCGGCACCCCGTCATCGACGAGGTGCCGGCAGTCGTGGGGGGTTAGTGTTTGTTGGGGGTGGAATTAATCCAAGTCATCAACACGGCCCATGCCAATGGCAAAAAGAATGCCAGCGTGACACCGAGCAGGAGAATTGTACGTGCCATGGAGAACCTCCTTTACAATATGCCTGTACTCAGTACAACGCACCGTGCGCAGGGTTGGATGTATGAACGATGATGGTTGGCTGCACTGTGATGAAATAGAGGAACAACAATGCCTACACTGACGATGATTAACGGGATGGAGCGCTTCAATGCCCACGTATGGCGTGATGTGTCAGCTATCTTGCAACGTGACGGTGTGTCAGTGCGCATTCAGCGCTTTCATGATGGCCACGTGCACCAACGTGACGAGACCTTGGCACGGGCCGTGACTGATGCTGATGTGGTGTTTATCTCGCTCATCAATGACCGTGAGGATGCTGATTGGCTCCGTGAACTCCTCAAGCGATCACGCGCCAAAGCGGTGTTTGCATATGAAAGCATGCCTGAAGTGATGTCGTTGACGAAAATCGGCGATTATCGTATTGATGCCAGCAAAGAAAGCAGTATGCCCAAGCCGATGCAGGCGATTTTGCGCCTCATTACGCGCGGGCGTGACGAAGATACACTCTATGCGTATACCAAACTGACCAAAGCAGCAGTCAAACTGTTGCCGTTGATGCCTGCCAAATTGAAAGATTTCCGCACATGGTTGAGTGTCAACATCTACTGGAATCAGCCAGATGCACCCAATTTGGCGAATATGGTCAAATTGATCCTCAAAGATTGCCTTGGTGTGAATGTGGCGGTGGGAGCAGTGCGCATGATTCCGCAGATGGGGTGTTTTCACCCAGAAAGCGGTGAACTCTTTGCTGATCATCACGACTATTTGCGCTGGGCGATGAAGACCAAGCGCTACCGGCGTGGTCAGCCGCTGGTGGCGTTGCTGGTGTTTCGCAAACACCTGCTCCAGCAACAAGCCTATCCCAACGATTTGATTGTGGCCCTCGAAGCCAAAGGATTGGCGGTGTTGCCTATTTTTGTGAGTGGCATCGAGGCACACGTCATTCTGCGTGAGTGGATTGCCAAAGAAAAGGTTGACTTCATTGTGAGCACTATGGGCTTTTCGGTGGTGGGTGGTCCTGCTGGCTCGACCCGCCCTGGTGCCCACCGCGATGTAGCTGCCGAGATTATGAGCGCCATCGATGTGCCGTACATGGTGGCACAACCGTTGATGATGCAATCAGTTGAGGATTGGCAGCAGCACGGTATTGCACCGATGCAATCGGTCATCATGTATGATTTGCCTGAAATGGATGGTAGTATTTCGCCGGTGATTATTGGTGCACTTGCCGACCAAGAGATTGTGACGATCCCCGAACGCATCGAGCGTGTGGCTACGATTGCGGAGCGCTGGGTGCGGCTGCGCCGCAAGCCAGCATCTGAGCGACGGGTGGCCATGGTGCTCTACAACTATCCACCGGGACTCGGGCGCCTAGGGACAGCAGCATTGCTCAATGTGCCAGCCACGTTGCATGCGTTGTTGGCGCGGATGCAGCACGATGGATATCGGGTTGGCAAGGTTCCCGAGACGGTTGCGGATTTGGCGAAACGCCTTGCTGCCATGGAAGGGTCGCAAGGGGAGCATGTGGTGTTGCCTGTGGCCCAGCTGCGTGAAGTGGTCGCGGATGCCACGCTGCGGCGTGTCGATGCCAAGTGGGGGGCAGCCCCCGGGCAAATCGCCCCGTACGGCAACGATGCCATGCGTTTGGATGGGTTCGAGCTCGGCAACGTATTTGTGGGGGTGCAGCCGCCACTCGGCGTGCCTGGTGACCCGATGCGTATGTTGTTTGACCGTGAATACGCACCCCATCATCAATACCTGGCGTTTTATCGCTATCTGATTGATATTTGGCAGGCTGATGCCATCGTGCATGTCGGCATGCACGGCACTGCAGAGTGGTTGCCGGGGATGCAGCTCGGTTTGACGTCAACTTGCTGGCCCGATATCGTGATGGGCGATATCCCGCAACTCTATCTCTACCCACTCAATAATCCGGCTGAAGCCAACATTGCCAAGCGTCGCGGTGGTGCAACCATCATTAGCCACCTGATTCCACCATATGCACGAGCAGGGCTCTACAAGCAGCTCGCCCAGCTCCGCCAAGAGGTGACCAATCAGACGCCGGCAGCCACGCTGGTGGCAAGTCTGCCTGAACTTCCACTCAATGCCAATGAAAGTGATAGCGCGTACCATGTGCGTGTCACACGCTATCTCGATGAACTCGAGCACCGTTTGATTCTCGATGGACTGCATGTGCTCGGTGGCCGAGTATCACGCGAACGTGCACAAGCACTGCTAGAAGCCGCCCTCGATGTCCCACGGATGGGGCAGCCTGGTCTGCTCCAACTGATCCTTGCAGCTGGTATTGATACGGCATCGGCACCAGCAGCCCGCACTGCTTTCGTCGAGAAAGTGGTACTTGGTCGTGATGCGAGTGATGGGTTTTGGCAGAATTACTTTGGCAAATCAGCACCGAGTGCATTGCAGCAGATTGTGGCACATGGCCGTGAAATGCTGGTGCGCCTCGAGGAGAGTGGCGACGAGATCGATGTGGTGATGCACGCACTCGCAGGTGGCTATGTGCTGCCCGGGCATGGTGCTGACCCGATTCGGGCAGGGGCAGGTGGCTTGCCAAGTGGGCGCAATATTCATGGTATTGACCCGTGGCGACTCCCGAGTGATGCAGCGTTGGTGCGTGGCAAACAGATGGCCGAGCAACTCATTAGTACACACAAAGCCGAACACGGCAGTATGCCAAAGACGGTAGCTTTGACGTTGTGGGCACTTGATACCATCAAGTCTGAAGGTGAAAGCATTGGTGTCTTTTTGGGGTTGATTGGTGCAGAACCTGCCCGTGATGGTCAGGGCAAAATCTACCGCTATGAGCTTATTCCACTCAACAAACTGGGGCGTGCACGGGTGGACGTGGTACTCGATATTAGTAGTATTTTCCGCGATAACTTTCAGATGCAACTCGATTTAATGGACGATGTCATTGTGCGGGCTGCTAAAAGTGGTGAATCAGCAGAATTGAATCCAATTGTGGCTCACGTTGCCGAGTTGCAAAAGGCGGGGCAGAGCTTTGAAATGGCGACGGCACGCCTGTTTACTCAGCCACCAGGTGAATATGGCACGGGTGTGGATATGCTTGTTGATGAAAGTCAATGGGACCAACGCTCTGATTTGGCCTCGGTGTATGTGCAGCGCAGTGGGTATGCGTATGGCGGCAGCCGACAAGGAGTGGCTGCCCAGGTTGCTTACCGCAAAATGCTCGGTACCGTGGATCACGTCTTTCAGGCTATTGATAGTGTGGAATTCGGTTTGACCGATATGCAGCACTACTACGGGCATAGCGGGGCGGTGCAGCTCGCAGCCAGCTACGAAAGTGGCAAGCAGGTCTCCCTCAGCTATGCGGAAAGTTACACGGGCCGTACGACAATTACCAATGCCAAACAGATGATAAGTATGGAAGTGCGCACCAAAATTCTCAATCCGCGCTGGTTTGAGCCACTCTTGGCGCAGGGGTATGCTGGTGCCACCGAAGTTGCCAACCGCTTTACCAACATCTTTGGCTGGGGGGCAGTTGGAGACACTGTCGAAGGGTGGGTCTATGATGGCATGGCGCAGACATTTGTCCTCGACGAAGACGTACGTCGCCGCTTTGCCAACGCAAATCCGCAGGCTGCCAAGGCCGCAGTACAACGCTTGCTCGAAGCCCATGGGCGTGGGATGTGGCAGGCCGATGACGATGTGATTGCCCGGTTACAACAGATTTATGCCGACCTCGAAGATCGCTTAGAGGGTGTGGGTGCATAGGATATGCGCCTGCCACGTCCATGCGCAGAGTCGGGCGTGGCGTTACATGGCACTGAAATCAGTGCTGTTGTCGTTGATCATGTCGTTGAGTTCAGCCTGGGTAATCGGCATACCCCGTTGTTGGCGCCAATAGCGAAACCAACGAAGGTTGTTGCGAAAGGCGGTTTCGACTTCAAGTGGGCTGAGTTCGGGGACTTTTTGGCGGAGCATGGCTGCCACGCTTTGGCGATCTTCGGTGCTCAACGATGGTACTCCTGCGATGATGCGCGCAGCCCGCAAAAAGAATATTTCACGTTCGAGCGCGGGGAACTCTTCGTTGATTTGGCGGATATTGCCGAGATAGCAAATGGTGCGTTGGCGTGGTTGACCGCTGTCGTCACGGAAGCTTTCGACGAGATACGCATCAAAAAACGATACATTGGCCGTATCAGCGTTTTTGTGATGGCGCACTATCCAGCGGATGTACATACTGCGGTCCTCTCTGTTAGCGGTGCCGTGTGATACCGCGACGGGCACAGACGTCGCTGATTGGGCACTGCGTGCAGCGTGGTGAAGTGGGGGTGCAGATCTGTTGCCCGAGTGTGACCAAAAGTTCGTTGATGTGTATCCAGTATGCCACAGGTACCAGTGCTGTCAATTCGGCTTCGGTGGCTTCTGGTGTGGCAGTGTCCAGATACCCCCAGCGATTGCAGATGCGATGGACATGCACATCCACACATATTGCAGGAATGCCATGTCCGATAGCCAACACCAAGTTGGCGGTTTTGAGCCCTACACCTGGCAACGCGCGTAGTTCGGCTTGAGTGCGTGGTACCTCACCCGCATATTGCTCACATAATATCGTGCAGATACGCAGGATATCGCGCGCCTTGTTGCGATAAAATCCGACGGGATAGATGAGTTGTGCAAGCTCCGATTCGGGTAATTCGCGCATTGCGGCCGGCGTACTTGCCCGCGCAAAGAGGCGCGGGGTCACTTGTGCGGTCGTCTCGTCACGCGTGCGCAAACTGAGCAACGTGGCGATGAGTACCTTGAACGCACCCGCCTGCTGCATTTGATCGATGAGTGGTTGCGGCATACCGATGAGCGCCGCACGCAGGCGCGTCAATACATCGACTATCGGAAACTCACTCATCTGCCAAAAGCTCACTCAACTCAAAATTATCGAAGTCGACACGCACATCCGTATCACCACAGACCACAATCATGCCCACACTCCCCGAGGTTGGCACATCGAGCTGGAGCATGCCCAGATCTGTGCCGTTGATGGCCACACTCAACTCGTTGTTGATGAGTGTCAGCTCGAGACCTGTCGTCTGGTTGAGTCCGGGTGCAACAGTATCAATGAGGATGGGGTCGATAAACTGGCGTGATGATCCATCACTACCGTTGTGTACCACGGAAAGGATGCCGCTCCCACTAATCATCACCATCGTGTAGCCGAAATCGCCGTTATCGCCAAAAATCAGCCCATAGGCGATTTGATCGGGATCACCATTGACGATGGTGCTGTCGACGCGTAAGCGGAAGTTTTGTACGGAGGTGGCACTGCGTGGCAGTGGATTCTGCCAGACGGTGACACGTGGTGACGAAATGATGTGGTAGCGCCCATCACTGGTGTATGAGCCACCCAAACTAAATGTTGATGATGTGGCATCAGTGAAATCGTCGCGGAATGTGACACCGCCACTCTCGCCAGTGATGTTGTCATATTTGACATTGACATAATCACCAGTGGTGGTAAATGTTGACAAGGTGAGTTGCCCCCGTACTGGTGATAAATCGTCGACCTCATTCACGTGTACGCCGTTGATAAATACGTGCACCAATGTATTGTCTGCATGCACCAATAGCTGATTGGTGATGTTGAGACCGGGGCGCAGATGACGGGTAAACGTCCACGGGACGATGTCACTTATTTCGCCGAACGTGCTGCGATAGATGCGGTAGTAGCCACGTGCGTTCACCGCCACCATCATATAGGAGTCGGTGGTATTCTGGCGGAAACGGATGCCGTAGTAGGCGTCATCATTGCCAGCAGTTTGGGTTATTTCAGCACTGAGCACGAAATCTTGCACCCGACTATCGAATGTGTCATTGTCGGGAATCCCCTTCCAGAGGGTGTAGACTTCTGCATTATTCATAAAGAGTTCTGTGATCAGGGCGCCATTCTGGACGCTCACCGCAGATTGATCCCAGCGTGGGCTGGGGACATCAAATGTATCGGTAATCGAGAGTGGGCGGGCATTATTCAGTGTCGTCGCAGATTGTTGGACTGGGGGAGCTGCGGCACGTGGGATTGCACTGATGCGTTGGATGCGCTCGGCAAGGTCGGGCACCGCAAACGCTGTACCAAGCACCACACCTAGTTCAATAATAATCGTGACCACCAGCACAACGATGCCGATAGTGAGAATCCGGCGACTCGAAATCCGCATGTGTAGAACCTTTTAGTCGATACGCTGTTCGTACCACAACAAACCGACAATCAACAATTCAGCAATTTTATCGATGTAGGCGATTGGGGTGCGTTCTCCCACAAACACCCAAAACACGACAGTGATGATGGTATAGACCTGCAATGCGACGACCACTCGCTCGCGTGGTAACGGTATGCCGATGTTGGCATATGCAGCTCCAAGCACCAAGAATCCGATGGCATTGGCATAAAACATGGGGAGTGTTGCAGTGATTGCCAGGTAGAGGTGAATACCGGCTGTCAGCATGATGCAGAATAACACCCCGAATCTGATGAGTTGTTTCATACCGTTGCTCCTGCAGGTGCGAGATAACTCTCGCACCTGTGTCAACCACAAATTACTCAGCTATGGCAAAACCAATGACACGTGCACAGGCGCGCATATCGGCTTGGGCGGCCACCACGGAATGGGTGCCATGGTGTGCCAAAATGGCGTCAATCATGATTTTGAGCTGTTGAATGGCCACATGCATCTGTAAATCATCGTCGAGGGCGGCAAAAAATGCGGCGCGCTCAGCAGCCAACGACAATGTCGGACCACCGTTGGTGGAACGGGCCTCGAGTGCCGCTTTGAGCCGAGCGATGTCGTTCTCGGCAGCGGCTGCATCAGCACGAATGTAGTTGAAGTCTTCGCGGTACGGGAATGATGCCAAGTACCAGCGGATGGAGTCGGGGCTTTGTTGGCGCACGGCATCACGTACAAAGACGAGATTACCTAGCGATTTACTCATCTTGTTGCCGTCGAGCCAGGTCAACCCGCCATGCACCCAAAACGTGGCAAAGGGGCGTTTGTTGGTGTAGCCCTCGGTTTGCACGATTACAGAAGGATGATGCGGGAAAACCAGGTCGCGCCCGCCACCATGGACGTCGATTTGGTCGCCGAGGTAGCGCGTGGACATGGTGGTGCACTCAATGTGCCAACCGGGACGCCCAGGACCCCACGGGCTCGGCCAGGTTGGCTCGCCGGGGCGTGATACCTGCCACAACACGAAATCGAGTGGGTCACGTTTATTGGGGTCGTTAGGATTGTTGCCACGTTCATTGGCGGTATTCAGCAGTTGTTCGTAGCCGCCGAGACGTGCCATTTCGCCATAACTTGGCTCACTGCTCACATCAAAAAAGACGTTGCCGTTGCTGACATACGCTTTGCCGTTTTTGAGTAATCCCTCAATGATGGGAATCATGCCGGCGATTTCTTCGGAGACTTTGGGGAAGAAATCCGGCGCAATGAAATTCATGGCACGGCAGTCTTTGATAAACTGGTCAACTTCGCGCTTGGCAAGTGCATCCCAGGCAATGTTGTCGCGATTGGCGCGCTCAAAGAGCGGGTCATCGACATCGGTGACGTTTTGACAGTAGAGCACCGAGCCACCTTGGGAGCGCACATAGCGGATAAATACGTCAAAAATCAGAAATGTATGGGCGTGACCGATGTGCGTCGTGTCGTATGGTGTCACACCACACACATACAGCGTGAGCGGACGATCCTTGGGGATCTCGAGCGGGGCTTTGTGCCCGCGCAACGTGTCAAAAAGTTGCATAGTCTGGGAATCCTTGTGACGCAAAGTGTTGCTACATGCTTATTATACATGACTCGCTCGTGCAGAGGTAGCTTTGTGATACGATACAGGCAATTATCAGCGGGTGAGGCGAATTGTGAAGATTGCAATAGACATTAGTCGCTTGGCGACCACGCAACGTACCGGCACAGAGCGTTATACATGGGAGGTATTAGCAGGGATTGCAGCCAATCCTGGCGATCACGAATACATCCTCTACAGCGCACAGCAGCCTACTGAATTACCCGAGTTACCATCGTGTATGCGTGTGTGTGTTATGCCGTTTCCACGATTATGGACGCATCTGCGACTCGCGTGGCAATTGTGGCGTGATTGTCCCGATGTGCTGTTTGTGCCGTCACACGTGTTGCCCTGGAATGTGCGACTCGTACCTGGCATGCGTGTGGTTACTACGGTGCATGATCTCGGTTTTCTGCACTTTCCTGAGGCTCATACGCGATTTCAAAACGGCTATCTACGGCTTTCGACATGGTGGGCTGCAATGGCTGCTGATGCGGTGATTGCGATTTCGGCGGCCACAGCCCACGATCTCCGGCAATTTACGGGGATTGTGCCACAGCGGGTGCATATCATTGCACATGGAGTTTCACCGCGGTTTGTGCCATCAGCGGCGCACGCACAACCATGGTCACGCTACCTGCTCTATGTGGGGACGCTCCAACCACGCAAAAACCTGATTCGTCTGATTGAAGCCTTTGCACAGGCAGTGCGACACCCGGATACGCAGTTGGTGATTGCAGGGCGTGCGGGGTGGCTCAGCGAGCCACTCATGGCAACGGCACACCGGTGCGGTGTCGCAGACCGCGTCCACCTCATCGGCTTTGTCCCCGATGCCGACTTGCCGGCGTTGTTGGCAACTGCACGCGCCTTTGTCTTTCCTTCGTTGTATGAAGGATTCGGCATGCCGGTACTCGAAGCCATGGCAAGTGGTGTGCCGGTTATTACTTCGAACACGTCAGCATTGCCCGAAGTAGCAGGTGATGCGGCGCTCTTGGTTGATCCCACGGATGTGGCCGCCATTGCGGCGGCTATTACGCGCCTTGACGGTGATGATGGGCTCCATGCAGCGTTCGTGGCTCGCGGGCTGGCGCATGCAGCACGCTTTACGTGGCAACGCTGTGCACAAGCAACCTATGCCATTCTGACGAACAGCGCATCATGAAGCAACCACGTTACTACGGCTGGTCAATAGTAACAGTGTTAGCCATCACTGAAACACTCTCGTATGGCATGCTCATCTATGCGTTCAGTGTCTTTGTGGTGCCGCTCGAAAGCCATTTCGGCTGGTCACGAGCCACGATTAGTGCAGGTGTGACCGCCGCACAGCTGGTGGCAGGGGCGTTGGCATGGCCGGTCGGTGTCTGGCTCGACCGGCATGGGGCGCGCTGGTTGATGACTGGGGCGGCCGTGTGGGCTGCCTGCTGGTTAGTACTGTGGAGTATGGTTAGTGCGCCCTGGCAGCATGTGGTGGTCTGGGTCATGTTGGGGATTGCCATGGCAGGGCTCTTGTATGAGCCCGCATTCGTGGTGGTAGCCAACTGGTTTGTACGCCGGCGTAGTACCGCACTGACGGCCCTCACCTTTGTGGCCGGCTTTGCCATCATCATTGCGACACCAGCCACTGAGTGGTTGATACGTCATTTTGATTGGCAGGTGACTGCGCAGGTGTTTGCTGTGATCATGCTTGTAGTGGTCGCACCACTTCATGCCATCTGGTTGCGGCGTGTGCCGAGTGATGTCGGCCAGTATGTAGATGGTGGCACCCACCCACCGCAGCCGTCAGCACAGACTATTGCGGTCGCTGATGTGTGGGCAGTGGTACGTGATGGCGCATTTTGGTTGTTGACTGTTGCATTTTTGGCGTCGACAGCCGCCCTCGTCGTCGTATTACAGACATTCATCCCCTATCTCATCGATCAGCGCTATACACCCGCTGATGCGGCTTGGTATGCAGCAGCGATGGGAGTATTGGCGCTGCCGAGTCGGTTACTCTTTACACCACTTGGTGCATATGTTTCGCGCTACACGATTGCCATGCTCCTATGTATCATGCAGAGTTTGGCACTTGTGGCGCTGGTGTGGCTCCCATCTGCATGGGCAGTGTGGGGGTGTGTCGTCTTGTTTGGCCTGAGTTTTGGGGCAATTACGCCGGTACGTGCAGCGCTGTTTGCCGAGCGCTACGGGGTGGTCGCCTATGGTGCCATAAGTGGTGTGTTGGCCTTGATTCTGACCGTAGCACGTGCAGTGGTGCCCCTGGCTGTCGAGTTGGTACGCCACCACATCGGCAGCTACGATACCATCTATGTCTGGGTCGGTATCGTGACTGCCGTGTGTGCGCTGTTGATTGGGTTGGTGCCGCTGCAGGCGGACTGAGTTAGGGTGGGGTGGGGGTGGCGGTCGCTGTCCGGGTGGCGGTCCGCGTGTGTGTGCGTGATCGTTCGACACCATAAAAGCCAGGTCCCACACGCCCCCCGACGAGTACGCGTCCATCACGTTTGGCGATGATGGAGTTTTGTGCGTACGAGTCGACCAACACAGCGTCGACTGCAGCGGGGAAGGTCTGTATGTAGGTGCCTCCTGGTGGTGCAGCGAGTCCTGCCGCCGTAAAGTCGCGGTATATGGTTTGTCCCCAGGCAATCACACTGCCGTCAGCACGTGCCGCAATTGACACTTTCCGTCCTGCGGCAATGCTGACCACGTTGGTGGCACCGAGGGGAATATTAATCTGATTCTGGTCGTTACAGCCCCAGCCATCGACGGTACCATCGGCAAGCAAGACCAAGGTGTGGTCTTCGCCGGCACTTGCTTGAATGACTGTCCGTGAGCCATTAGTGTACTCAGCCGGGACATCCGCAGGACTCGGTTGCCCCATACAACCAAAGATGTGACCACCCGTGAATCCCCATGACACCACGGTGCCGTCAGATTTGAGGGCGACCAGGTGGTGATTGCCACCGTCCACGGCAGTGACACCAGTCAGCCCGCCAGGTTTGGTTGTAGTTTGACCGTTGCTATCATCACCCCAGCAGATGACATCGCCTTCAGCGTAGCCGTTGGCTACATCTGCTGCTTTGACCACACAGGCAAAGCGACCACCTGCGCCGACTGCTTTGACATTTGTCCAGGCAGCCAGTGGTGCATCAAGCTCATTAAAAATATTGGATCCCCAGGCATAAAGATCGCCGTTTGCATCGATGGCGTAGCTGGATTCTACGCCAGTGGCTACATCGATGTATGGGCCATTAAAGAAGAGCGATTCAGGTTGCACATTGATGTGGAACTGAGCCTGTAAATTCTCGTTTTTGCCCCAGGGAGCCACCGTGCCGTTGCGCATCAAGCCGAGGACATACAAATTACCAATAGCGGCGTCTTTGAAGGCCACAGGCGCGACGGTGCGGGTAGGCGTGTTGGTGCGGGTAGGTGTGTTGGTGCGGGTAGGTGTATGTGTAGGTGTATTGGTGAATGTGCGCGATGGTGTCAGCGTGTTAGTTGGCGTGGCGGTACGGGTAGAAGTGCGAGACGCCGTAAATGTACGACTACGCGTCAGAGAAGCAGTAGTCGTCACGGTCGGGGTCATCGAAGATGTAACGGTACGCGTAACTGACCGTGTGACCGTGTTAGTACGTGTGACCGTGTTAGTACGTGTGTTGGAGCGCGTGGATGTGCGTGTGCTCGTAGGAGTGATCGTAATCTGGCGTACAAAAAATCCCTTACCAAACTGGTAAATCAGTGTGGCTGCAGCATACGTACTATCTCCTGCTTGCGTGGCCATCACATAACATGGTCCTGAATTGATGAGTCGCAACGTAGTTGCGCCACTCAGCGTACATACTGTTGATGGGAGGGCGCGGTAGGTGATTGATCCACCCGATGTAGCGGTCGCGAGACCTGTTAAGTTGTAGGTTTGCCCGATGAAAGGGTTGGGGAACGTGGTTGCTCCCCAGCTGACTGCTTGGGGTGTGCCATAAGTAACGTTGTCAACATACAGCGATGCTCCTGCGATGCCATCGCCACCTTTGTCAAACACACCAACCACTACTACTACCCGGTATGTACCTGAGCTTGGTACCGTCGCAAATCCACGAGTAAAATGCCCACTCCCACCACTTGTTTCGATGAGGGCACCATTTGCTATCGAGGTAGTAGTACAATCGCTTTTCTGAATCCATGCGTTGATGACAACCATATCGCTGGTGAGGGAACCCACGTTATCTGCGATACCGTACACCTCTAAGTTCACTTCTTGACCGGCGTTTGCATTGAATTGTGATGAGTACATGTGCGATCCATGTGCCACAAAATAACTATTTGCGGCACTGCTCGTCGCTGTCATGCGTAGTTGCATTGATCGTAATCCGCTGGCTTTGACAAGATTTGTGACTGCAGCGGTATGGGTGTTCGTCGCCAGGACATAATTATCGTGGGCTGGTCGGGCAACCGGTGTATACGTCTGGAGTGTGCCGTACGGCGTATTGTCCACGGTCGCACAGCCCGCAATACTTGTAACCCCCAAATCGGTACGGCTTTGTACCACCGTCCATCCTGTTGGGGTCGTAGCATCTTCGAACCCGCCATTAGTTACTGCGATGTTTGGTGCTGCGATTGGTGCCGCATAGGTGCGGGTCGGTGTCCATGTCACGATACCGCCAACCAAAAAACACCATAGTAGCACGTGGGTCATATACCGCATAACGCACTCTTTCATTGTTTGAAACTACATGGATATATCGCAAATTATACTATGTTATTAAAAAAATACAATACATTTGGTTGTTAATTTGTAAGCAACCTGCAAGTGATTACCGTGTAGGTGTCACGGTACGTGTTAGTGTAATGGTACGCGTGGAGGTGCGTGTGCGGCTCCGGGTGTGCGTATGTGTGCGAGATGATGTCCGTGTTTTGGTGGCGGTGCGGGTCGGTGTAAATGTCATCGTTGGAGTATTAGAAGGTGTCAACGAGCGTGTAAAGGTGGGTGTGATGGTATGGGACACGGTCAACGTGCGTGATGGTGTATGGGTGATAATTGGCGTACGCGTAAATGTGCGAGTCGTGTAGACCCCCGACAAATTGGTGCCCCCAATCAGGATGCCACCATCGCGTAACCCGACCACCGAATTCTGGTTGTCGGATGTCACCGTAAACGCATTGGTGATTGACCCTACCGGGAAGTTGGCATAGTCTTTGATGCCCCATGTCAGCAGCATACCATCCGCACGCACAGCGAGTGAGCAGTCTCGTCCTGCAGCAATACTCACAATATTGGTGGCATTAGCTGGTATGGTGATTTGCCCTTTTGAATTATTCCCCCACCCGACGATTTGCCCTGTGTTGAGCAGTGCCAGTGAATGATCTTTGCCGGCACTAATGGCGATAACACCGGTCAAGCCACTGGGAACTTTGGCTTGCCCACTTAGATTCCCGCCCCAAGCGACCACCGTACCATCGCGTTTGAGTGCGACGGTGTGGGTATCCCCGCCATCAATGGCGATGACTCCCGTCAATCCGGCTGGAACATTGGTCTGACCACTATCATTGTTACCCCAAGCGGCTACCGTGCCGTCGTTGCGTACTGCGAGCCCAAAGCGTCCACCAGCGCCAATGGATGCGATGCCAGTGCGTGCATTCGCTGGGATGTTTGTCTCTCCGAAGTCGTTCTGTCCCCAGGCAAAGAGGCGACCATCATAGGTGAGGATGTACGATGTTGCCATGGCGGCAGCTACATCTTTGAAGAGCAATTCACGGTAAATGGTCGGAATCATCGATTCTTGGAAATCGGGCTGATTTTTGCCCCATGCCACCAACGTGTTGTTGTGGAGCACGCCCAACATATACAAGTTCCCAATGGCCACTTTGCGCAGTGCATATGGATTCGCAGTGGGTGTCATCGTGCGTGATGCGGTAAAGGTACGGGTATTGGTAGGGCTGCGTTGTGGAGTTGCCGTGTTGGTAATGGTTGGGGTATTGGACGCAGTAAACGTTGGTGATCGGTATGTTGTCGGTGAGCGCAAGCGCGTATTGCTCGGCGTACGACTCGAACTCGGGATCCGCGACGGGGTAAATGTTTTGGTCGGTGTTGCTGTCCGCGACGGGGTAAACGTACGACTCGCAGTTGGCGTCAAGGTTTTGGTGCTCACCGTATCGAGCGTTGCCGTTGCCGTGTTGGTGGCTGTTGCTGTGTTGGTGGCTGTTGCCGTGTTGGTCATTGTCGGCGTATTGGGGATGGTAGTGGCGATTGCGGTGGCCGTACCAAGTGTGACGCGCATCGCACGCGCACTCAGCTGGTTCGTAGCGTTGGTGACTTCGCTCACATTTGCGTTGCTCAATGGTACATCACCTACGGTTGTGGCATTTACTGGGATTGTCAACACGCATTGGTGTTTGGCGGGCACTGTCATTCCAGTGACCAGCACAGATGTAGATGCGATAGTCACTGTGCCACCACAGCTCGATGTGGCCGGTGTACCAAGCGTGGTGTTTGATGGAATGGTGACACGAAACCCCACGCCAGATTGATCAATCGTAGAATGATAATTGGTGGTAGTGACGAGTAAGGCAGGTTCATCGTCGCTGCTGGTAATCAGTGCTTGGGAAAACTGCGCATCGATCACAGTGGACTGTGGAACGACGTACTGTTCACTGTGAATCTTGTATACTCCGGGATCGGTGCCAATCCCCCAGTAGGCAGTGATGCCACCTGCATGTTGTGCGGGAGCCAGATAATCTCCAAAAGCGAGCCCAGTCCAATATGGTGCGACATCGTCGGGGTTGCCCACATAGGTGGCGCTCATTTGACTTCCAGGGACGTCGCGTATTCCCACTGCATAGCCACCTGTGACGCCGATTTCGCCGACTGAGCGAAATGGTGCATCGAATTGATAGGCCAGAGTTTGACGGCTCTGCCCAGGGGCTACCTGACCACCTTTGTAGATGCGCACATCGACGGTGTTTTCGTCGGGGAGAATGGCGGTGATTTTCTCGGTGTAGTAGTTGTTGGGATATGTATAAAAAATTTCACGGTCGAATGTGTAGTAGATGTCGCGTGTGCGATTGGGATCGCCCTCAATTGGGTCAGGGACAGTGGCTGTCACCTTGCGATAGCGCATCAGCACATAGGCGTCGCCGGTATCGGTGAGATTGTTGTCGGATTCAAATGAGACGCTACCACGCCATGCCAAGACGTCAACAGATGTCCATGTATCATTAGAAAAACCGAATCCAGTTGACATGGAAATATCGCCAATTGATACGCCCCAGCCCCAGTTACCAGCGTTGTTTTGGCAACAGAGGTGCGGCATGTTTGCATAAATGACTTGTTCGGGGGCATTGAACCGCGCGCGTAGCCCATCGCTGCCGGTGCTGTTGCTCCCACCCCCACGATTTATCCAGACGGCGTCAGTACGCCGATCCACTGCAGCGACAGGCACGGTGATATACTGCACCATTATTATGAATACCGTAATACATACAACAACGACTCCCAGCCACAATCGGGTACGCTGTTTCATGATTGTCCTGCTTCGGTGAATATAAAAAATATTGTAAAGAAAAATGCACGAAAAGTCAAGTGCTATGCATCACGCATAACGACTACAGCATGCATGTGCTGATGCACATTTTGCGTCCAGCAGCAATGCTGACACTGTTTACGGCTAGAGCGGGAATCGTGATTTGATTATTCGTGTTACACCCCCAGCCGTGTACCGTGTTGTCGTTGCGCCTGACGAGCGTATGATCTTCGCCAGCAGCGACTTCGACGACGTTTGCGCCACTCGGACCAAAGAAGGTTGACAAGCCCCCCATACGCAGTGTGGTGCGTATGGGGGGTATCGGTACTATACTATACTAATTCTTTGAGCGCTGCAATCAGGCGGTCAACTTCGGCAGTAGTGTTGTAGTGGATGAGACCGATGCGTACCATGCCACCTTTGTCTTCGAGTCCGAGGCGCTCGGTCAAATTGACTGCGTAGTAGTTGCCA
>JBKCGB010000137.1:0-7105 GCA_046303375.1 Roseiflexaceae bacterium | reverse complement strand
GCCGCAGGCATCGCCCACCACGATGTGCGCTACGGCATCCCGCGCCCACCACACCTACCTTCTTAGGCGCCGCCGCGCCCGGGCTCGTGGCGTTGGATGGGGGCGCGGGCGCGGCGGCGCATATGATGGTAGGTGTGGTGGGCGCTGGATGCGGTAGCGCAAATAGTGGTGGGCGATGCCTTCGCCGGCGAGTGCGTACCACAGATGGACTGCAAGCATGCCGGTGGTGTAGCCATGCTCGGCACGTGCCAATGCGGATGGGGTCTGCCAGGCATCGTGAGTGATGCGTAACTGGGGGGCGTAGACGCAGCGTTGCCCGGCGCGGAGCAGGCGTAGCATGAATTCCACATCTTCGCCGGCACGGAGCCATGCACCTGCCCCCAACCAGGGGTGAAACCCGCCATGTGCGATGGCGATGTGGCGGTCAACCAGCATGTGGTTGCCTTGACCGAGGCGTTCCAAAATAGGCACAGGAACACAGGTGTCCACTGCATCTGGTGTCACATGTAACGCCGTGCAACACCTGCCGTCATCACGGCTCGCCCATGTGGTGTATCCGGCGTGGGTGTGATGTGCGTGCAACGTGTAGCATGATCCGTGTGGCCATGTGCTGCCGGTCATGACGGCGATGCCAGGGTGTGCATGCACCTGTGCAATGAGGCGGTCTAGCCACGGTGCAGTGATGAAGCAGTCGTCATCGCAAAACGCCACGAAGGGCGTGGTGGCAACCTGGAGCGCATGGTTGCGTGCCCGTGATAATCCACGACCTGGTGCATGGATATGCTGTAGCCGTGGATGGTGGGTGAGGGTGGTGGCGACCGGGGATTGCTCGATGACAAGCACAGGTATATTGGTGGCACCCATCAGCGCAATCACGTGTGCCACCCAGCGTTGCAGTTGGTGTGGGCGCTGGCGCGAACAGACGACAAGTGTGATTGGCGCATAATCAGCGCTGATGCCAGAGTGCATTGGCAACTCCCATGTACCACATCATGCGTAACCAGGCACACCCTACCCATACCGGCGGTGTGCGCCACCAGTGGCGCAGATGTAGGATGGCCAGCAACGGCGCACCGGCTACGATGAGGGGTGCCAGCCACCAACGCGCTCGCCGCAGGAGCGATGGTGCGTCAGGGTGTGCGGTGACAACGCGCGGCCATTGTTGCCCGTAGCGCCATATGCGGCGACTCGCTGCCCACCAGCCATCGGGGATGGGGTGATGGGTGATGCGGGCTTGTGCGAGCACGTAGGGAGCGGCCGTGTACCCCATGCGCAAGCTGACATCACTATCTTCGCCGGCCGCGCCTGCAAATTGCTCGGCAAAGCCGCCAATCGCTACAATGTCGGTGCGCCGCAGCGCCACCGCCATGCTCATCAACAGGGTGGGAATATGCCGTAGGCGCTGCCGCTGCTGATGCCCAGCCATGATGCGATGCATGCAACGACGCCAATAGCCATCGTGTGGCGCATCGTCGAGCATGGCCCCAACCATGCCGATATGCGGGTCTTGCAGACAGTAGGCCAACCAGCGTGGCACGTCACTCTGTAGTACAACGTCGTCGTCGAGCAAGCATATCACCGTCCCCGTACAAGCCCCAATGCCGAGGTTGCGCGCCCGGGCCGCACTCACCAGCGTGGGAGTGGTGATGTGGCGCACCCCGGCATGGGTGGGCGTTCCTGCTGGATGCACAATCACAATGTCGTGATGACCATAGCCCTGTAATTGGTTGATGAGGGTCGCACACTGCTGCGGATTGCGTGTCGGAATGACGATGCTTATGTGACTCATATCAGCTGATGCACCCTCCCCCACATGTGGGCCTGTGACGTCCACTCGAGTGCGGCCACCTGTTGTTGTACATGGCTACGCACAAAGTGGTGTGTCATGATGGTAGCACACGCATGTGCCAGTGCGGCTACATCCCCTGCAGGTACCAATATGCCGGCTGCACCCACGAGCGCAGCCCGATCCCCGTTGGGACTCGTAATCACGGGAGTCCCAACGGCTAGGCTTTCGAGGATTTTGAGGGGGAAGCGGGCTGCTGCAGCATGACCCTGCCGCACTGGATCAATACTCGCGACCGCACCACGCAACAACGTGGGGACGTGCGCAGCAGGAATGGTACCCAGCCACAGACAACGATGTGCCACGCCGAGTTGCGCGGCAAGGGCGCGCATTGCTTCGGCGGCGTGACCACTCCCTGCAATCACTAGTGGCGGAATGCGTGCATCATGCGCCAAGGCATGCAACAAGAGGTCGAACCCATGTGCGTGTGTGGCCACATTGCCCACGTAGACGAGATATGGTGTCGGCAAGGCGTAGGGAATAACAGGGTAATGCGATGGTATCGTGATGCCCGTTGCAACGTGTGCCACACGCAGTGCACCCCATCGTTGGGCACGCTGCGCAAGCAGACTACTGGCGGTACTGACACTACTGACCCTGCCGGTGATGAATTGTTCGCACCAGGCCATGAGCTGGTATTGCCAGCGCTGGGTAACATCGTGTGACCCAGCTTCGTCGTCATCACTATCGAGCACGAGGCGTGCGCCAGTGACGGCGTGTATGAGCAGAGCGGCGAGACTGTTGGTTGGCTGCGCTTTGCAGATACACACCACGTCGGGGCGGAGCTGGATGGCGTGTCGCGCGAGTTGCCAGCTTGCACCGAGCACCTGTGCGTAGAGGCGCCACCCACGCAACGGTCCATGCGCATCGACGTGCATGGGTGCCACATGCTGCACGGCCACCCCATTGTCGTCATGTGGGTGGCGCATGTCGGGACTGAAGTGTGGGTGGAGCCCCATCCAGTGCACGTCGACACCAGCACGCCCGAGTTGCCGTGCGAGCGGCAGCCATCGTCCGCGTGGGCTAGGATGAAATTGTGCACTGGTCGCAATCATCACGAGGCGCACGGTGGTTATTCCTTGCGGTAGCGCCAAATGGCGCCGAGGGCGGATAGGGCATCTTTGGGGCGAATTTTTTTGCCAGCACGGTATGGGCGCCCGCGGTAGGCAACAGGTACTTCGACAATGCGATAACCGGCACGTACCCACTTAGCGGTGAGTTCTGGGTCAATATCAAAGCGGTCGTTGTCGATGTGCAGATGCTGCATGGTACACGTGCGCCACATTTTGTAGCAGGTCTCGAGATCTGTCAGGTGACTGCCATAGACCACATTGAAACACCACGTCAATAGCCGATTGCCCAGCATGTGACTCCACAGCATACCCGTAGGATGCCAACACCAAAAGCGACTGCCGTAGACCACATCGGCACCCGCATGAATCTGTGCCAACATGGCCACAAAGTCGTGTGGGTCGTATTCGAGGTCTGCATCTTGGATGACGACCACAGGCGCCGTGACGAGTGTCAGCGCACTACGAATTGCGGCGCCCTTGCCACGATTGTGTGTATGCACGAGTGCACGTACTATGCCTTGTTGTGCCAATGTGGTGACCACCACACTTGTGCCATCACACGAGGCATCATCGACCACGATGATTTCGCAATGCAGTGGTAATTCAGTCAGTTGGGTCACAATGGTGGCGAGGGTGTGTACCTCGTTGTAGACAGGGATAATCACGGCGAGTTCAGGGAGTGATGTCATGCCATACCTCGCTGAGCTGTTGGTAAAAAAAAGGCCAGCTGGCATCCGGTTCCGGGCGTGGGCGCGCATGTGCACCCACGTGGTCGTCGAGTGCAGTCGCCCACGCCGCGATATCGTCTGGCGCAATCGTTGCCACGGTCCCGGGTTGTTGCCCAATGGCACCACTCGTACTGGCGAGTATCGGTAATCCCACACAAGCGGCGAGTGTCGCCACCCCGCTCACGCTTCCACTGCGATACGGTAACACCAAGACGTCGGCCGCTTGTAAGTAGTTCGCCACTTGTTCGTTGGGGATGTAGAAATCATGGATGATGAGGCGCCCAACCAATGCAGGATGGTCGAGGAGTGGCGTAATCTGGGAGCGGGCGTCATCCCACCATTCGCCAGCGACCACCAGGGTTATTGGGCGCCTGGTTTGACACAACGCGCGCAACATTGTATCGAGTCCTTTGTAGCGGCGCACAAAGCCAAAGAACAGCACCACATCAGCATCAGCTGCAATCCCGAGGGCGTGGCGCGCCGCACTCCGTGTGGGGAGCGGCTGGCGCAGAATGTCGTGGTGGCGCGGGAGCGGCGCACTGCGCCATACACCATGCCACGTTGGTGGCATGGTGGTCTGATTGCCGAGAAAGATGACCCCAGCTGCGTGACCGAGCATCCAGCGCGCCACCCATGTCTGCCATGGCGCCGCGTCGGGCTCTACCAGCTGATGACTAATGGCGATGGTGGGTAGGCCTGCGCGCCGTGTGTATCGATGCAGCAACACCAAAAAGGGCAGCCAGTACGGTGTCCACCACTGCCAGATGACCAGGTCGTAATGATCCTTGTGCAGGGTGCGCATGATGCGCCACCACTGCCAGGGTGCGGTTCCGTCGAGCCAGACGTCGACGTGGCCGACAAGCGGCGTCTGACTCGGGTCTAGTGCCCTGGTGCCGGGAAACAGCCAGCGCGGGTAGAGTGGGTCGAAGCCCCACAGTGTGACTGGGTGGTGCTGGCGCAAATAGCGACTCAGCATGCCCGTAAAATGTGCCACCCCACCCCGCTGTGGGGGTGTGGGACCGATGAGTACGATGCGGGGTGGGGTGGTCATACCCCCTCCCGTAGCTGCTGCCAACGATAGTGTGCACACGTGTGCACTAATTGCCACCACGGCATGACTGGCCAGTCACTCGGCACACGGTTTGCAAAGAGGATTTCATTGTAGGCATGGCACATCGCTGCCCCAGGGCGGGCCACGGCGCCGAGATGGGTCGTGGCGAGTTGGCTAAGCTCGTTGGCCGTGGTGCTTGCATCGATGGCGAGTCCGGCGCTGTGCATCACGGTGCGCATCACGTGGAAGTGCAGCATGAAGCGCTGCAGGGCACTGCGTTGCTGCCACCAGTACCAGAGTGCTCCCACGCTCGCGCTCCCAAGCAGGAGCGCCACCAGCACGCTCCACCATGGTGACTGTTCACTCGGTGTTGGTGTGCGTGCATCGTCATTGGGTTCAAATTGCGACAGATCGCGGGTGGGAGTGGGTCGACTATCAGCGGGATCATTTGCGGGGCTGACGGGTGTGGGTGGCACAGTGGGGGCGGCTGCCACGGGTGCGGCACGATCAGGCACACTGGTATACCCGGTAGGCGTCGGTTCAAAGCGCAACCAACCATACCCACTAAAGTAGACTTCTACCCAGCTATGTGCAAGCGATTCTCGTACCACGTAATCCCCGCGGATGGGATCACGGTCAGAGAGCACATACCCCTGCACAAAGCGTGCTGGGATGCCTTGGGTACGGAGCATGACCACCATGGCCGTCGCAAAATCGTCACAGTACCCACGCTGGCTTTCAAACAAAATATACTCCACCCAATCCATACTCGTAGGTGGGCGGGGCCGACTCTCATCGTACGTCAGTGTGCGCAAATACTGTTGAATCGCAATTGTTTTGTCGTACTGTGTGCGCGCATCGGCTTGGGCAACCAAGGTACGGGTAAATGCGGTGATACGTTCAGGGAGGGTGTTGGGCAACTGCAGATAGACAGTGTTGATTTCATCTGGGGCAACCGGTGCACTGCGTAACTCGTTTTCGTTGGCGTATGAGAGCAGACTCGTCATGGTATAGGTCGTGTCACTGTTTTGGATGATGTTACTTTGTACGGCGTACATGCCGTTGTTGTTGATATCGAACCCACTCATGACCACTATCTCTGCATCAACGCCATAAGTGGCCGGTGTGCCAACACTCATCAGCAAATTGTCGTTGCGGGGGCGGGTCAGCGTGACTTGGCTACGGACGATGACTGCCGCCGTGTTGGTATTGGGGATAGCAACGCCGGCAGGGATGGCATACACGGTCGTGTCTGACAACCGCTGCCAGCCAGCGCCCGTATACGTATCAAAACTGGTGGCACGTAGGTAGTCACGGTGTGTGGTTTGGACGCGCATCACCACCTGTTCACTCCGGTCTCGGGCACCGGCGACGCTGATGGCACTCTGTGAGAACCCGCCAGCGACATCGACGCCGCCGTTGCCAAACACGGTCTCCCACGAGGTGCGCACCGTTGTAAAGGGTGAACGCAACGCTTGCCACACCGATAATATGCGCTCATTGCTCGCCGGGAGTGGTAAGACCATGGCGAGGACGATGATAGGCACGAGCAAGACGATCGCTTGCCACAACACATGCAACGGGGTCGAAACAGGATGGTCTACACGCAACGCTTGCCATACCGTGTGCCGGACGGTGATGTGGTTTACCACCACCATGAGTATGGCAATCAAGACAAACACCATGATTACCGTGTCATCCGCTTGGGGCACAAACGTATGATTGATGAGGAGTGGTACTCCCGTACAGATGATACTGACCCAGGCAAGCTGCAAACGAAACAGAATCCATGTCGTGGTCATGGTAATGCTGAGACAGAGCAACGCAAGTGCTGCCACAAACAACACCATGTCTTGGGCAGATTCACCTTGCATGGTCAGGCGCCACCACCGAATGGCGTGTAATGCGATTTCACTGATGGTATCACCATACCCGTTGAGGCGACTTGCAACATCAGGGCCGAGCGTATTGCTGATATCTGCGACGATAATCGGTTCGAGTTGCCAGCAGATAATGACGACGCCGATGATGGCCACGGCACCATACATCGGCGTGCTATCATCGTTGGTATACCAGATCACCACCGCCATGATGACCGTTATGACTGCAGCAACCCACGGCAGGAATGTACTGTCTAGTGCCCAACCAGCCACGGCAATTTGCATCCAGACAATCCACTGCGCTACGATGTGTAGCACCAACAGCCCCACCTGATACCCGTTGAACTGTGTGGGACGTGGCAGAATGTTGTACATGCGCATGCTGACGTTACTTGGTGGTGTCTTCATGGTGTCTCTCGTATCCCAAACAGGGTGCTCGCCGTTTGCCATGTCTGCCGTGCGACGTGCTCGATGGGCATGTTTTTGAGCATGGCAATCTGGCGCGCCACCTCGATGACATACGTCGG
>JBKCGB010000136.1:0-2905 GCA_046303375.1 Roseiflexaceae bacterium | reverse complement strand
ATATCGGGCACAACGTGGTGCAGCATGGCGAAATCAGCGACACCAACGAAATCATGTCGGCACGCTGGTTTTCTCCTGCAGAAATCTGGCAGATGATTACCACCAACGACATCCGCGATGGGTTGACGCTCACCGCATTCTTATGGGCCGATGCCTACCAACGCGGCATGCTCCCACCAAGGAGCACACCATGATCCGTGTTTCAATTGTGGGGGCAAGTGGCTACGTGGGCGGCGAGCTACTACGCTTGCTCCTCAAGCATCCACACGTCGTCATCCAGCAAGTGACCTCTGAGCGCCTCGCAGGCAAGCCAGTCGCCGGTCCACACCCTCACCTGCGCGGATTCACCGATTTGACGTTTACCAGCCAAAGTGAGCTAGCAAGCTGTGACGTGCTGATATTGGCGTTGCCACACGGTGCTGCAGCCAAAAAAATCGAGCAGTACGCCGCACTTGCACCACGCATCATCGACTGCTCGGCCGATTTCCGCCTGCGCAACCCTGGCGATTATGTGCGCTGGTACGGTGAGGAGCACCCCAATCCGGCGTGGCTAGAGCGTTTCGTCTACGGGTTGCCTGAGCTCAATCGAGATGCACTACGCGGTGCCACTCATGTCAGTGGCGTGGGCTGTAACGCCACCGCTACCACGCTGGCACTACTGCCACTGGTGCGCGCTGGTATCATCAGCGGCGCCGATGTGGTCATCAGCGACGTCAAAGTGGGCTCATCCGAAGGCGGCGCCCAAGGCAATGAAGGATCGCACCACCCCGAACGCAGTGGCGTGGTGCGCGCGTTTGCCCCGACCGGGCATCGCCATACCGCCGAAGTCATGCAGGCCACCGGGCTCAGCAACGTGCATCTCAGCATCACCAGCGTCGAGCTGGTGCGTGGAGCCGTCGCTACCGTCCATTGTCTACCAGCCCAACCCGTCAATGAAAAAGCGCTGTGGCGCGCCTACCGCGCCTGTTACCGTGATGAGCCATTTGTGCGCATCGTGCGTGAACGCACGGGCATCCACCGCTTGCCCGAACCCAAATTACTGGGTGGCACCAACTTTGCCGACGTCGGCTTCGACATCGACACACACAGCGGGCGCATTGTCAGCATCTGTGCCATCGACAACATGATGAAGGGTGCCGCTGGTAGTGCCGTACAATGCCTGAATGTGATGCACGAATTCCCCGAAACCACAGCGCTCGACATGATCGGGTTGCATCCGTACTAGTAGCACCACTGATACGAAGAAAGGACCGTATGAAGTCGACTACTTGGGCCATCGCAGGAATGATTTTGGCCTGCATCCTCTGGGGGAGTTCGCACGCCATTGCCAAAGCCGCTCTCGATACCATCCCGCCATTTTTGCTGGGCGCATTACGTATCAGCATCACTATCCCCGTGTTGAGCATGCTCTTTGTGCTGACCAAACGCCAGGCTGTGGCACAACCAGATCGCTGGCCAATGGCACGCCTGAGCATGATTGGTGTTGTCGCTAGCTTCGTATTTGGCTACAGCGGCATCAACTTGACGCTCTCGTCCGATGCATCATTGCTCATCATCGGTGAAGTCATTTTCACTGCGGTCCTCGCCTACTTTTTGCTCTACGAGCGCATCGAGCGCAACCGTTTGATTGGCATCATCATTGGTGCAATCGGTGCGATTATCCTGATTGGAGGGACGGCAGGTGCCAACACAGAAGCGGCACCCAACCGCTTGCTCGGAAATCTGCTCTTTTTGGCGTGTCTGGCCTGTGAGTCATACTACACCGTACGCGGTGGCGTCTTTCTCAAACGGAACGATGCCATCAGCATGATGCTCATCGTCAACGGGGCAAGCATGATTGTCTGGGTGCCCATCATCATCTGGTATATCGCATCCGGCCAGTTCCCCGTCTTTGACAATGCCACCCTGCTCAGCACCATATACCTCGCCATTGTGCCATCCGTCCTCTGCTATTTTTTGTGGTTTCATGCGGTACAGCACGTCGGGGCAACAGTAGCCGCGGTGGCGCTCTTGTTCCAGCCAGTTGTAGGCGCACTCCTCGGCATCACTATGCTCGGTGACCCCATCACGTGGCCATTTATCATCGGCGGTGTCCTCATCATTGGCGCACTCATCATAACCAGTTTGCCGCAAAAACAGGTCGTGGCAGCCGTGGTACCGGAGGTCTAGCAGATGAGCCGCACCATCGCCCTACTGCTCCTCGCCATTGCCAATATCATCTGGGGATCGTCACACGCAGTCGGCAAAATTGCTACTGACAGTTTTGACCCCATCCTACTTGCCGGGTTGCGTGTGGTCATCGCCACGGGCATCTTTTGGGGGATACGCATCAGCCGTATCGCTCCTGCCGACCGCATCACCAATCAGCAGCGCGGCCAGCTTGCAGCCCTCGGCATCATTGCAGTGGCTGCTGCTCAAATGCTCGACTATAGTGGGCTTGCACTCACCACGGCCACCGACTCGTCGCTGATGATTATTGGTGAAGTCATTTTCACGGCACTGCTGGCAGTGCTCATCGCCAAAGAGTACCTCGGCTGGCAACGTGCACTTGGGTTGGGCATCGGCATTGTGGGAGTTGTGGTGTTGACGCTGGGTGGTGCCCCAAACAGTGAATATGCTCCCAACCGTTTACTCGGGAATACGTTGGTGCTTGCAGCACTTTTTTGCGAAGCACTGTTTACCGTAATCGGCGCAAATATCGCCCAACGCTACCACCCACTCACCGTGATGCGTTGGACATACACGGGGAGTCTGGTCATCTGGGTGCCAATCATCATCTATCACATCGCCATGGGCATCTTCCCCACGGTTAGCTGGGATGCCTGGTTGGCAGTCGCCTATGTGGCCGTGTTTACGTCGGTAATCAGTTATTTCTTGTGGTTCTGGGTGTTGCGCAGTGCGGGGT
>JBKCGB010000135.1:0-28943 GCA_046303375.1 Roseiflexaceae bacterium | reverse complement strand
AATTATGTCAATTTGTCAACACGCTACATCAACAACGCACCTGTGGCCATCAATGCGTCGTTACCGGCCATTCTCGAAGATAGTGCGCTCGCTAGCAACACGGGTGAAAGTGTTGCAACGCTGACCAACGGTGTCACCGATGCAGATGCAAGCGCACTCAAAGGAATGGCCATCGTTGATGCTGATTACACGCGTGGATTGTGGGAATACACCACCAACGGTGGCACCTCGTGGTTCCCCATCATGGCACCATCAAGTAGTAATGCATTATTGCTCGCAGCCAACGGCACCACCAACAGAATTCGTTTCCGTCCCGACAAAAACTACAACGGCACCACCACACTCACCTACCGCGCCTGGGATCAGACCGCCGGTACATCGGGGAGCACCTATAGTATTGCGACAACGGGTGTGGCGAGTGCATTTTCGGGCAATACGGGGACCATCACCGCCTATGTCGACCCCGTCGATGATGCACCGTCACTCGTGATTGGGCGACCTGCCAATGGCACGATGACGTATATACGTGGCTTTGGCAGCTTTGGGACAGGCAATGGACAACTGCAATACCCGTACTACGCTGACATCGACAGTGCGGGCAACATTTACGTGGGTGATGTCGGGAATCAGCGCATCATGGTCTTTGACCCCAACGGCAACTATGTGACAAAGTGGGGGGTCAGCGGTTCCGGCAACGGACAATTCAACTACCCTGAGGGGATAGCGATTGACCATACCGACACGGTATATGTGGCCGATTACAGCAATAACCGGATTCAACTGTTTACCACTGCAGGCACCTATCTCGGACAGTTCGGCACTAGCGGCAGTGGCACCACTCAATTCACCAATCCACGCGAAATTGCGGTCGATAATGACGGGTATTTGTGGATCAATGATGTGGGAAACAATCGTATCCAGCGCTTTGATCGGAGTGGTCGCTATCTAGGCACACTCGCGGCGAGTGGCACGGCAGTTGGTCAGATTACCACGCCGTGGCAAGTGTTTGTGGATAACGACAACAACATCTACTATAGTGACGACAATATGCACCGCGTGCAAAAGTTCACCCAAACCAGCAGTACCACGTGGGCATCAGCCTGGGGGCGAGGTGGGTCATCGTCGTCTGCAGATGGGGCGTTTAATCGCCCACTCGGCGTCGCCACCGACATCTTTGGATATGTGTGGGTAGCTGATTTTAATAATCATCGTGTACAAAAACTCGACCCCAGCACAGGTGCATATATCACCAAGTTGGGGGGTACGGCGAGTAGCACGGCAGGGCAGTTCAACCAGCCAATCGCAGTCTTTGACGATTTCAGTGGCAACGTGTACATCGTGGAACACGGGGGTAGCCGTGTGCAAAAATTCGATGTGACTGCCACAACTGCAAGTCAAATCGAAGATACCGCCATCGTGCTGCCGTTTGCATTGACCGATGGTGATGTGCTAGCGCAGACCGCGGTTGTCACTGCCACCAGCTCGAGTCCGAGTATTGCGACCGTGGCAGTCAATTATAGTAGTGGCCGTAATGGCACCATCACGGTAACACCGCTGGCAAACATCTATGGGTCGACCACTATCACGGTGACATACTTCGACCAAGAGGGTACCAGCACCAGTAAAGCGGTAACCATCACGTTTACGGCAGTCAATGATGCACCAATTGCCAACGATGTGACTATGACCACGATTAGCGAAGATGTGGCGTTGGCATCTAACACGGGCACCGCAGTCAGTGCACTCGTTGCCAACAACACAGATGTGGATATCGGTGCAGTCAAGGGGTTAGCGCTGATTGGTGCCGATACATCAAATGGCATATGGGAATACAGCACCAACGGTGGCACCACGTGGACAAGCATGGTGGGGAGTAATTACCCGACCACTACAAATGCGCGTTTGCTCGATGCAAACAATGTCAACCATCGTCTCCGCTTCCGCCCCGACCGCGACTTTGCGGGAACCGCTACGCTGACGTTCCGGGCCTGGGACCAAACAACTGGCACCATTGGTGGGACAGCTGACACGACCAGCAACGGCGGGAGCACAGCGTTTTCGAGCAATAGTGCGACAGCGAGCATCACAGTGACGCCAGTCGATGACCAACCAGCACTGTTGATTGGGTTACCCGTGACTACCACACCACCATCGCTTGCCAAATTCGGTGGCAATGGTACTGGCAATGGGCAATTTGCGCAACCATACGATATGGCATTCGACAGTGCAGGGAATATTTATGTGGTTGATGGCACAAATCATCGCATCCAGAAGTTTAGTCCGAGTGCCACGTTTATTACATCGTTTGGTTCGTACGGCAGTGGAGATGGTCAATTTTGGCAACCAACCAAGCTGGTCATCGACAAACAAGACAACGTGTATGCGATCGACTACAACAACAACCGCATCCAAGTATTCAACTCGAGTGGTACATTTTTGTTTAAATTCGGTAGTGTGGGCACCGGCAATGGGCAGTTTACCGCGAGTGGGCCAATCGGTATCGCCCTCGACAATGATGGGTATATTTGGGTAACCGATGGAGAAGGAGATCGGGTCCAGAAATTTGATCGTGCCGGCAATTTCATCGAAAAGTTTGGTTCGGCAGGAACTGCCAGCGGACAATTGGATCGGCCATTTGATATTGATGTCGATCGCACCGGACGCATATTTTTGTCCGAGCAATACAATCATCGCATCCAACGATTTACGCGCAACGGGTTAAACAGCTTTTCACACGTATGGGCGACCACTGCTGGGGCATCGAGCCTCGATGGTCGCTTCAATACACCGCTTGGGATTACCACCGACCAATTTGGCTGGGTGTGGGGGGCCGACTATAGCAACCACCGCATCCAACGGCTCAATCCTGCGACTGGAGCTTTTGTGCAAAAAATCGGTGGCACAGCCAGCTCGGCTGATGGACAGTTTAATGCGCCACTCGGTTTTGGTGTCGACAAAAGTGGAAATTTGTGGGTTGCCGAAGACGGCAATGACCGCGTCCAACAATTCTCCCTCGTAGCCTCCACACTGACTGTCCCCGAAGAAACACCTCTGGCGTTACCACTAGCCTTGATGGATAGTGATATTCCCACCCAAGCAGCCACACTGACGGTGACAAACACCAATACTGCCTTGGCAACCACATCGATTACATATACAGGTGGAATTACCGCCACGCTCAATATTGCACCAGTGCTTGATCAAGTCGGCACTACCGTCGTCACCGTGCGCTATACCGATGCTGGTGGCAACTTCACAGAAAAAAGCGTCACCGTCACCTATACCAATGTCAACGATGCTCCAGTCGCAGTTGCGAGTAGTGCCAGCATCAACGAAGATGTGGCGCTGGCGAGCAACACGGGCGTGAGTGTGGCAAGTATTGCGAGCAGCTTTGGGGATGTCGATGCGAGTGCCAGCAAAGGTATAGCAATCACCGATGTCAATGTGCAACGCGGAATATGGGAATACACCACCGACGGCACGACGTGGATTGCGCTCGCCGGAAGTAACGTGCCGTCAACGACTGCGGCGCGTCTGCTGAGTGCCAATAATGCCAACCACAAAGTACGCTTCCGCCCCGACAAAGACTACAACGGCACTGCCACACTGACCTACCGTGCCTGGGACCAAACCACGGGGACAGCAGGCAGCACGGCCGATACTACCACCAACGGGGGGGGTACTGCATTCTCGAGTGCCACGAATACACTCACCATGTCCGTCAACCCAGTCGATGATATGCCTGCGGTGGTCATCGGGTTACCAAGTGGCACACCAATGAGCTATGTAGGGAAGTTCACCGGTGTAACGCTCAACTACCCACACTACATTGCAGCTGATAGTATGGGAAATGCATACCTGACCGACTACAGCAATAACCGCATTGTCAAATACGATGCCAACGGTACCTATGTAGCCGCATTTGGGAGTAGCGGAAGTGCATTGGGACAGTTTAATGCACCAATTGGTATTGCGGTCGACAAAAATGATTTGCTCTATGTGTCCGATCGTGGCAACGACCGCATTCAAGTGCTGACATCGACTGGGACAGTGCTATATACATTTGGCAGCACGGGGACAGGCACTGGACAATTCAATGATCCAACCGGCTTAGACTTCGATGCAGACGGCTATTTGTGGATCGCCGATCAAACAAATGGTCGCGTCCAAAAGTTTGACCGTGCTGGGCGCTACCAAGGCACATTGGCCGCAAACGGAACCGCGAACGGGCAGATATCGAACCCATGGGATGTGCACTTTGACCTTGAAGGTAACATGTACGTGGCCGAAGATACTGCGATTAGTCGCGTGCAGAAATTCCGCCCCAATGGCAGTGGTGGGTTTACGTGGGTATGGTCAAAAGGCGGATCAGCAAGCTCCGCAGATGGCTTGTTTAACCGCCCGCTCGGTATCTACCCTGATCGTTTTGGATCGCTGATTGTGCATGATTTTGCCAATAATCGTGTGCAAAAAATCAGCCAAGCAGATGGTTCATACCAGTGGAAAATCGGTGGTACCACTGCCAGCAACACGGATGGGTTGTTTAATGGTCCGTTGGGCGTAACTGGACACACCAATGGTATGGTGTACAGTCTCGAATATACGGGTATGCGTATCCAGATATTCGACAATACGGTGACCACGAGCAGTATTGCGGAAGACACGAGTCAGACGTATCCGTTTGTGTTGAACGACGGCGATGTGGGCACACAAGCATTGACTGTGACAGTGACATCATCGTTGCCCAGTGTGGCGACTGCAACGGTCAACTACAGCAGTGGTCGCAACGGGTCGATTACAGTGACTGGTGTACCTGATGCCGTCGGCACGACCACAATCACCGTCACCTATACCGATGCTGCCAACAACGTGGCAAGTGATAGCTTTACGCTCACGGTCACACCAGTCAACGATGCACCAATTGCCAGCAATACGGCACTCACCGCCATCAGTGAGGATGTGGCGAGTGCAAGTAATCCAGGTACTCCTGTCGCAGATCTTGCCACATCATTCAGTGATGTGGATGCGAGTGCACTCAAAGGCATCGCTATTACCGCCATCGATACCAGCGATGGCATCTGGCAGTACAGTAGCAACAGTGGTACATCGTGGACAGCAATTAGCAGTGTATCTGCAACTGCGGCGTTGTTGTTGCCAGCCACCACCACCTACAGAGTGCGTTTTGTGCCAGATGCGAATTATTACGGCAATGAAACCTTTACCTTTCGGGCATGGGACCAAACCACGGGTACCGCAGGCAGTACCGCCAATGTCTCTACCAACGGAGGTACAACTGCTTTTTCGGCAGCGTTGGGCACCGCCCAAATCACCGTCACTGCCAGTGCAGACACCATCAATGTTTCAGCGGGAAGTACGCTACGGGGCATCACGTTTAATGGCACCAATGCGTACCTTGGCAACGGTAACTCCACATTCAGCAACCTGAGTACATATACGTTGGCGTTTTGGGTAAATCCGGCGCGTTATAGTGGCATCCAAAGCCTCGTCGGGCAAAACGATGTGATTGAAGTCTACTTTGACACATCGGGGAGCACGACCAATCTGCGCATTTTCAATATCAACGGAAATCGCACCGATTCGGTCGATATCACGGGGATCATTGCGCTCAACACGTGGGCTCATGTGGTCGTCGTGGCAGATGCAGTCCGTGGTACGGTCAAATTCTACATCGACGGCACGTTGCGTGGCACGAGTACATCGAGCTCGCTGAGTAATTATGGGACTGGCAGCAATCACATGCGTGTGGGCGCCTATGTCAACGACAACACGAATCCGGCGTATTTCCAAGGCTCAATCGACGAAATCATGCTGTTTAACACGGTGTTGTATCCCGATGTGGTGAAAGGATTACGCTACTACAAACCGCTCGGCAGTACGAGTAATTTGCTTGGTTACTGGCCACTCGACGAAGGCACGGGTACAAGTGCCACTAATCGCCTCACCGGCGCAGCGACCAACACCAACTTCAACGTGACCAATGCGACGTGGAGTACTCCAACTCTCTACAATGCCATGACGGGATACACGGAGCAGGCCGCAGATACATCCATCAATCCAATGTTTGGCGTGTGGGATCTCGACAATGCGATCATCACGGCCACCGTGCGCATCAGTAGTGGATTTGTGGCGGGTGACCTGTTGTCATTGAGCCCGATTACCAGCACCATGGGTAGCATTCAACAGGCATCGTATATCACCAGTACGGGGGTACTCACACTCAGTGCGCCCGTCAGCACCACCCCGCTCCAGTGGAGTCACGCCTTGCGTGCAATCAAGTTTAGTAATGCAACCAGCGATAACCCGGGCACTTCACGCACACTTGGCTTGATTGTAAATAGCGCAACTGCCGCATCGAGTGAGCAAACATTGACATTCAGTGTGACCCCTGTCAACGATGCTCCCACCGCCACGGCACTCACATTTACGGCAATTGTGGAAGATATC
This sequence comes from Roseiflexaceae bacterium, assembly GCA_046303375.1. GTDB lineage: Bacteria > Chloroflexota > Chloroflexia > Chloroflexales > Roseiflexaceae > UBA965. The sequence continues at coordinate 22,478 of JBKCGB010000135.1, read as the reverse complement.
GCAACTGCCGCCAATACAGGTGATACCGTTGCGACGCTAACCACATCCAATACCGATCTTGATACGGGTGCCGCCAAAGGCATGGCTATTACTGCGGCACCCAGCACCGATGGCCAATGGCAGTACAGCGCCAACGGTGGCACGAGTTGGACAACCATCACCAGTGTCTCTGATAGTGCAGCGTTGCTACTACCTGGCAGCAATACCAACTACAAGCTACGCTTTGTACCCGTCAACAACTTTGCAGGGACGGCTACGTTGACCTACCGCGCCTGGGACGAAACAAGTGGTACCGCAGGCAGCACCGCAAACACCACAACAAACGGCGGGAGTAGCGCGTTTTCGAGTGGCACGGCGACAGCCACAATCACTGTGGGTGATAGCATTGATGCTGCATATGTATCTGCCGTGACCACACCCCAAGCCGTGCAATTCAACGGTACAAACGCCTATCTCGGCAGCACTACCTCGAGTTTCAATAACTTGACCACATTCACGCTGTCTTTTTGGGTGAATCCGAGTCGTTTTAGTGGCGAACAAGGGCTGGTTGGTCAAAACGATGTACTCGAAGTCTATCTCAATACGGTCAGCAGTGTGACTTCATTGATGGTGTATATGGGGGGAGCTAGTCGTGCCGAAGGCATCGATGTCAGCACGGCATCGTTGCTACCACTCAATGCCTGGACACACGTAGTGATTATGGGCGATAGCAATCGCAGCACACTCAAAATATATCTCAATGGTGTCCTGCACGGCAATTTCACCGGAATCACCATGAGTAACTTCGGCACAAGTAGCTCAGCCATGCGTGTTGCTGGTTTTGTGAACAACACGGTAACACCTGCATACTTTCAAGGTGCTATCGACGAAATCAGCCTGTGGAATACGACTATGCCTACCGCGGATGTCAATGCGCTACGCACCTACAAACCGGTGGGGGGCACCAGCAACCTAATCGGCTACTGGTCACTCGACGAAGGCACAGGCACCACAGCAGCCAACGGATTGACAAGCGCTGCCAGTGCAACGAATCTCACACTCACCAATGCAAGCTGGCTTGCAGCTGCACTCGACCCTGCCAGCGGGAGTTATAGCGAACAAGCACTCGCCACTGCAATAAATCCGATGGTGGGGGTGTTTGACCTCGATCGCACCATTATCACGGCGACCGTACGCATCACCAGTGGGTTTATGGCTGGTGATATCCTCAGCATGACGCCCATCACCAGCACGATGGGGAGCATTCAGGTATCATCGTACCTGACCAATACTGGCGTATTAACATTGGTCGCACCTACCCCTGCCACACCCATCCAATGGACGACTGCGCTCCGTGCAATTACATTTGCGAATGCACTCAGCGATAATCCGGGTACTACGCGTACACTCGGATTCAGCGTACAAAGTGCCAACAACACGGCTAGTGAGCAGACGTTGTCATTTGTGGTCACGCCTATTAATGATGCCCCTACTGCGGTCAACACGACGCTGACAAGTATTGCCGAAGATGTCACATCAGCGGCCAATACGGGGACCAGTGTCGCCACAATAGCAAGCACCAATACGGATCCCGATACAGGAGCAAGCAAAGGTCTGGCAATTACCGGAGTAAATACTAGTGATGGGCAGTGGCAATACACGAGTAATGGTGGTACGAGCTGGACCACAATCAGCAATGTTTCCGATAGTGCTGCGCTATTGCTCCCAGGGAGCAACTCCAATTACAAGGTGCGCTTTGTGCCCGTCAATAACTTCTACGGCTCCGCAACATTCACGTTCCGCGCATGGGACGAAAGTAGTGGTAGCGCAGGGAGTAGTGCCAACACGACAAGTAACGGTGGCATTACTGCGTTTTCGACTAATACTGCTACTGCGACCATTACCATCACAAACACACTTGATCCCTTTTATGTGTCGGTAAAAAATGCGACCAACGCCGCCCAATTCGATGGTAGCAGTAGTTATCTCGGCAATAGCAACAGCACATTGAATAGCCTTGGCACATTTACCCTGGCACTATGGATCAATCCAAGTCGGTTAGCCAATACACAAGGCGTGATTGGACAAAACGATGCAGTCGAAGTATCACTGATCACGACTGCCGGCACTACCGCCCTCACCGTCTATAGTGCGGGGACTGGCCGAAGCGATACACTCGATGTCACCGGTATTATTCAACTCAACACGTGGACACATCTTGCCATTGTAGGGGACGCAAATCGTGGCAGCGTCAAAGTCTACCTCGACGGCATCTTGCGCGGTAATTTCAGTGGGAGTGCAATTAGCTCGTTTGGTAGCTCAGCCAATGCTATGCGCGTCGGCGGATTTGTGACCGACAACACGACCGCCAACTACTTCCAGGGTCGTATTGATGAAATCAGCCTGTGGAACAGCATCTATGACGTCGCAGAGATCAATGCATTACGTGCGTATCACCCGCTCACCACGACCAATAATCTAGTTGGCTATTGGTCACTTGATGAGGGGAGTGGGAGCACTGCGGCAAATAGTGCGAGTGGTGCAAGTAGCGCAACGAATCTCACACTGACGAGTACGACCTGGGTGGCGGCATCACTGGCACCAGCAGTAGGCGTCTACAACGAACAAGCGGTCCCCATCGCCATCAATCCACTCGTTGGCGTTTTTGACAGCGAACAATCAGTGATAACTGCTACCGTGCGCATCAGTGGTGGCTTCACCACAGGTGACATACTGAGTATGACACCCATTACCAGCACGATGGGGGGTATCCAGGTGGCATCGTATAGTGCGGGCACACTCACGCTGGTAGCGCCGAGTGGTACGACACCGCTGCAATGGAGCACTGCACTCCGTGCCATCACATTTAGTAATACGATAAGTGATAATCCGGGCACCAGTCGTACCCTTGCCTTCCGTTTGCGGAATGCGGTAAGCACCGGCAATGAGCAGAGCATGACGTTTAGCGTGGTGCCAGTCAATGATGCCCCTGTGGCTGTAAACACCGTGTTGACGAGTATCGCCGAGGATGTGACCACTGCAGCAAATTCAGGTGATAGTGTGGCCAGCTTGGTCAGTGCGCATACCGACCGTGATAGCGGAGCCAGCAAGGCCATGGCAATCACTGCCGTTGATACGCGCAATGGGCAGTGGCAATTCTCAAGCAATAGTGGCAGTAGCTGGAGCACAATGACTGGTATCTCTGCGAGCACAGCGCTTCTGCTGCCTGGGAGTACCAGCGCATACCGCATCCGCTTTGTACCAGACCCCAATTACGTGGGTGACGCCACGGTGACGTTCCGCGCGTGGGATGAAAGCAGTGGCAGCGCCGGATTGCGCGCTGATACAACGAGTAACGGCGGGAGTACGCCGTTTTCAAGCGATACTGCCACTGCCACCATTAGTGTGCTGAGCAGTACTGATGCCGTTCAATTCTCTGTGACCTATACGCACAAAGCCGTACAGTTCAACGGGAGTAATGCCTACCTGAGTAACGCACATACATCACTCAATGCACTTCGTGATATGACACTGGCGTTTTGGATGAAACCGGATCTCCTGAGTGGCACACAAAGTCTGATTGGTCAAAACGACGTGCTCGAAGTATCACTTACAAGTACTGGTGCGACCACCACACTCGACATCTGGAGTGCAGCCAGCAATACCACAGATAGCATTGATGTCAGTACTGTACTCAGTGTTGGGAGCTGGGCGCATGTTGTCATCGTGGGCGACGCAGGCATGGGCACACTCGATGTCTACATCAACGGAGCACTCATCGGCAGTACCACATTTACTGCCAGTGACACCTTTGGGAGTTCGAGTAATTCACTGCGTATTGCCGGGTATGTTGGTGATAATACGGTTGCCAACTACTACCACGGGCAAATCGATGAAATCAGCATCTGGAATAGTACATTTCCAGTCGATACCATTGCTGGATTGCGCTATTACCGCCCCGTCAGCACGACCCCCAATCTGGTCGCCTATTGGGCCTGTGATGAAGGCACCAGCAACAGTATCGCCAATGCAGTCAGTGGTGCGCCAGTGGGGAGTAATCTCACCCTCAACGGCGCAACTGCATGGGTGAATAGCACACTCAATGCCAGTGGGGGAAATTATGTCGAGCAAAATCCAAGCTTTTTCATTCGACCATTTATTGGGTTGATGGATATCGATGCTCGGGTGATTTCAGCCACCGTACGCATCACCAGCGGATTCAGCACCACTGATAGTTTGGCACTGACAATCAACGCAGCCTCAATGGGGAATATCACTGCACTCCCTTATAGCAGTGGTGACGGTACATTGACACTGACCAGTGCAGGAGGTGCGACAGCCAGTCAATGGGTGACCGCCCTCCGTGCAGTCCGATTTACCAACCCTACCGACTTCCCTGGCACGAGCCGCACTATCGCCTACGCATTTGCGACGGCTACAGGAAGCACAAGTGAGCAAAGCATCACCTTTACCATTGTCCCCGACAACGACGCACCAGTGGCACGCAACGACATCATGACTAGTATCAGCGAAGATATGAGTGATGTGGCGAATGGTGGTACTACCGTGGCGAGCATCGTGGATAGCAGCACCGATGTCGATGTAGGTGATGGTCAAGGGATTGCGGTCACCGCAGTTGATCTTGCCAATGGTTACTGGCAATATTCTACGGATGCGGGCAGCAGCTGGAGTGATATCAGCGACGTATCTGACTACGACGCCCTACTCCTCGATGCCAGTACCAGCGACAACATGCTCCGCTTCATCCCAGATACCAACTTCTTTGGCACTGCTACATTGACATTCCGAGCGTGGGATCTCACCACTAATTTGGTTGATACACGCACCAGCGTTGCCAGCAACGGCGGTACTACGGCGTTTTCGGCTAATACGGCCACGGCCACAATCACCGTCACGAATACCATCGATCCATACTTTTTGGCGCTCACAACTACCAACAAGGCCATACAGTTTAATGGCACAAGTGCCTATCTCAACAATACTGCGAGTAGTTTTAGCGCACTGAGCAATTTTACCGCATCATTCTGGATTAAACCCGACCGCTTGACGGGCATTCAAAGTCTTGTTGGTCAAAACGATGCCGTAGAAATCATGTTGGACAGCACAAGTGGGGCCACCAATGTGTGTATCACCACTGCTGCCAATAATCGCACGGACTGTGTGCCAGCCGCCAGCTCCATCAGTGTGGGGAGTTGGACCCAGATTACCGTCGTCGGCGATGCCTCACGTGGCACCCTCAAAATCTACTTCAATAGCATCCTGCGCAACACCATTACCATGCCAGCACGCGCTGATTTTGGCACATCGAGTAATGTCGTACACGTGGCAGGGTATGTGAGTGATAGTGCGACAGCATATTTTTATGCTGGTCAAATCGATGAAATCATGCTGTGGAACTGGGCGATGAGTGACGAAACAGTAAAAACACTGGCGTTTTACCACCCCACGAGTAGCACACCCGATCTCACAGCATATTGGTCACTTGATGAAGGCACAGGCAGCATCGCCAACAACACGATTAGCGCCAACAACGCGACAACGCGTTTGACCTTGTATGGCAGTCCACTCTGGGTCAATTCGAGTATTGACCCAGCCACGGGCAGCTACCGCGAACAAGCGGTACCGATGGTGTTCAACCCCATCGTCGGGCTGTACGACATCGACAATTCAGTTATCACGGCTACCGTGCGTATCCGCAGTGGTCTGACTAGCGGCGACACCCTCGCACTCACCCCCAATCCGAGCACCATGGGACCGATTAGCGTGGCGTCGTACCAGAGTGGCACGGGCACACTCACATTGGTGGGAAATGGCGCAACATCGAGTGAATGGTCGACCGCCATGCGCAGTGTCACATTTGCGAATAGTAGTAATAATGCGCCAGGCACGAGTCGTAGTATTGGCTTCAAAGTTACCAATGCAAGCAGTTCATCCAACGAATTGAGTATGTCGTTTACAGTGGTACCCGTCAACGACGCACCAACTGCAGTCAACAGCACCCTTACCGGCATCGCCGAAGACGCCGCCGATGCAAGCAACACGGGGACGGCTGTCAGTACACTGGTGGCGAATTCTACTGACCCCGATGCGAGCCCGCTCAAGGGTATGGCAATTGTGGGGGTCGACAATTCAGATGGCGAATGGCAATACACACTCAATGGGGGCAGCACGTGGAACACCATTATCACGGCATCTGATTTTGCGGCAATCCTACTGGCTGGCAACAATGCCAATCACAAAGTGCGCTTTGTCCCAGACCCCAACTACTTTGGCTCCAGCACGCTCACGTTCCGTGCCTGGGATCAGACGAGTCGCACCGCCGGCAGTGTGGTCGCAGTGGGGAGCAGTGGCGGCTCTACTGCGTTTTCAGCCAATACGGCAAGCGCCACACTCACTATTACGAGTGCAATTGATCCATTTGACATGTCGCTGGAAACCGACCCCAAAGCCCTCTCATTCAATGGGAGTAGTGATTATCTGAGTAGTACGCTGTCGCCACTCGACGCACTCGACAATTTCACGCTGTCATTCTGGTTCAAACCCGATGTCATTGACGGTACTCAGGATCTAGTAGGACAAGATGATGCCGTTGAAGTCGTCTTGCGGACAGTCAGTAATGTCACCACGCTTGATGTCTACTCGGCTGGACCAAACCGTACCGACAGTGTGGACATCACTGCAGTGATTGGCGTGGGGAGCTGGACGCATGTCATCATTGTGGGAGATGCCTCACGGGGAACGCTCAAAATCTATATCAACGATACCCTCGAATACACGATAACGAGTGCTCCCACTACCCACTTTGGCACATCGACTGCAGGCATGAATGTGGCCGGCTATGTCAGTGATTCCGCTAACGGCAACTTTTTCCAAGGACAAATCGACAACATTGCGGTCTGGGATTCTGCTTATGCAGGGGACGCAATTGACGCCATCCGCAACTATGTGCCGGGTAGCAGTGCTGCCAATTTGCGTGGTTTCTGGTCATTCGATGAAACTACCGGAGACGCAGTCAATGCATTGAGTGGCGCGAGTAGCACGACCACGCTAACGCTCAACGGGAGTACGAGCCGCGTCACGGCAACCGCACTCGATACCACATCAAGCTATACCGAGCAAGCAAGCGCCATTGCCCTCAAACCATTGATTGGCATCTTTGATCTCGACTACGCAGTAATAACTGCAACCGTACAAATCACAGCTGGGTTTGTGCCCGGCGACACGCTAGCACTCACCCCAGACAGTAGCACCATGGGTGACATCAGTGTGACCGCATACAACAGTAGTACGGGCGTACTCACACTTGCCACTAGTAGTGGCGCCACCCCACGACAATGGGTGACCGCACTCCGCGCAGTCACCTTTGTGAACTCGTTCAGCAACAACCCAGGTACCAGTCGTACTGTCGGTTTCCTGGTGGCCGGTGCCAGCACCAGCACTACCCAACTGACGATGCCACTGACCATTATTCCGGCCAATGATGCACCAGTTGCCGCTGCAACCACCCTCACGTCGATTAGTGAAGATGTGGCCGATACAAGTAATGTGGGGACGAGTGTCTTTGACATGGTCGCTGCCATCACCGACGTAGACAGTGGTGCAAACAAGGGGATTGCAATTACAGCAATCAACACCACCGACGGTCGCTGGCAGTACACGCTCAACGGCGGTACGACCTGGGTCACCATGCTCAATGTCAGCACCACGAATGCAATCCCACTGGCCGCCAACCTCAACCACAAAGTACGGTTTATCCCGAATCCGACCTTCTCAGGGACGACCACCTTCCAGTTCCGTGCCTGGGATCAGACCAACGGCACCGCCGGACAAGGCATCAATGTGAGCGTGAATGGTGGCACCACCGCATTCTCAGCAAATACGGCTACTGCCACACTGACCGTCGATAATATCGTGGCAGGCATTTACACATCCATGAGTAGTAATACCAAATCATTGCAGTTTAATGGGAGTAGTGCCTACCTGAGCAGCAGCACGAGCACCCTCAGTGCCCTCACCAATTTCACGTTGTCATTCTGGGTCAATCCCGATACCTTGAGTGGTCGCCAAGATTTGGTCGGGCAACGTGGGGCACTGGTCGTATACCTTGACACCACCGCTGGCACCAATCTGTGTGTGGCAGCGAGTGGCACAGGACGCAGCACCGAATGTATCTCGGTTACGAGCTACCTCTTGCCAAATGACTGGACGCACATTGCGATTACCGGCGAAGCTGGACGTGGGTCGCTCAAACTCTTTGTTGATGGTACCCAACGTGGCGTCTTTAGTGGTAGCGCCCATAGTACATTTGGGAGCTCGGTCAACCCGATGCGCGTCGCAGGTTACGTGAGCGATGCGAGCAATGGTAATTTTTTTGCAGGTCAAATCGATGAAATATCGCTGTGGAATGGCGTTTTTAACGCTGATACGATTAGCGCACTGCAGTGGTTCCATCCAACAGGCAATGAACCCTACTTGCTCGGCTACTGGTCACTCGACGAAGGAAGTGGGAGCACGGCTGCCAATGCACTCACCGGTGCTAGCAGTGCAACACATTTGACGACCAGCGGGTCGCCGTTATGGCAGACATCCACACTCGACGCTCCCGCAAGCAGCTACCGTGAACAAGACCCAGCTATTGCCATCAATCCCATCATCGGCTTGTTTGACATTGATCGCACCGTGCTTACAGCCACGGTACGCATTCGCAGTGGATTTGTGACTGGTGACACACTGAGCAGTGATTTAAGCCTCGCCAGTACCGGAAATATCACAAGCACCTACAACGCATCGCTCGGCGTACTCACGTTGAGTACGACGACGGTCGCCACTCAAAAACAGTGGACAAACGCACTCCGTGGCATCACGTTTGCCAACCTCGCGAGTAATTCACCAGGGACTTCACGCACATTTGGCTTCACGATTAGTAACGCAGTCACGAGCACCGTTGAAGTGAACACCACACGCGTGGTCATACCCGTCAACGATGCACCAACTGCGAGTAACAGCACCCTCACCACAATCAGCGAAGATGTCAGCGATGCCAGCAACGTGGGGACCAGTGTGGCCAACATGGTTGGTGGATTTAGTGATGTTGACAGTGGTGCCCTGCGCGGTATCGTGATAACCAGCATGGATATTGCTGATGGACGCTGGCAGTTCTCGACCAATAGTGGTAGCACGTGGAGCACCATCACCAGCGCCAGCAATAGTGCGGGGCTAGCATTGTCAGCAAGCACAGCCAATAAGCTGCGTTTTGTGCCAAATCCCATGTTTGCAGGGAACGTCACCCTCCGCTATCGGGCATGGGATCAAACCAGTGGCACATTAGGGCAATACCTCAACAGCAGCACCAATGGCGGCAGTAGCGCGTTTTCGAGTGGTACTGGTACCGCTACCCTGAGCGTAACCAGTACCACTGCCACGGCCTGGTTGTCGCTGCGCACACCGCACCATGCCCTGAGTTTCAATGGGAGTACCGCCTACCTCGAAAGTGGCAGTACGCTCGCCAATGCCCTCAACACCTTTACGTTGGCGTTGTGGATCAAGCCAAACGCATTAAGTGGGCGTCAAGATTTGCTCGGACAACGTGGTGTACTCGATGTCTACCTGGATGGCAGCGATATATGTATTTATACCGGAGGCAGTGGTCGAGGTACCGAATGCACCAGCATGGCCAGCTTTCTCAATGCGGGGAGCTGGAGCCACCTGGTGATCGTCGGTGACGCTGGACGTGGCACACTCAATGTATATCTCGACGGGATATTACGCGCGACACATAGTGGCAGTAGCCACGCCTCTTTTGGGTCATCGACTAATCCGTGGCGGGTGGCCGGCTTTGTCAGCGATACGAGTGCAGGCAATTATTTCTATGGTGATATCGACGAAATATCGCTGTGGCAGGCAGCCTACAACAGCACCGCAGTGGCAGCACTCGCATACTACCACCCAAGTGGAGCAGAACCGTACCTTTTGGCCTATTGGGGACTCGATGACGCAAGTGGAAGTACCACGACCAACGAAGTCAGTGGTGCAAGTAGCGCCAGTCATCTAACTCTCATGGGAGCACCAACGTGGCAATCATCCACACTCGATGCCGCACCACCGAGCTACCGTGAACAAGATCCTGCCACCGCACTCCTGCCGCTGGTGGGAGTTCTTGATATCGACCAAACCATTCTCACTGCGACCGTGCGTCTCACAAATGGGTTTATCACAGGGGACACACTCGATGTGCCACTGACCATCAGTACCACGGGCACGATTACGCGGACCTATGATACCGTGACCGGTATCTTGACATTGACATCTACCAATGCCACGCCTGCGCAGTGGAGTAGGGCGTTACGGACAGTCACCTTTGCAAATAGTGTCAGCAACGCGCCGGGCACCAGTCGTACATTCGGCATCACCATTGCCTCGGCGCAAAGCCCAAGTAGTGAACAAACATTCACCCGCAGTGTGATTGCTGTCAACGATGCCCCCGTAGGGACAAGTAGCACCTTGGCAACCCTCTCAGCTGAGCCAGGCCAGACCAGCAACACCGGCAATCCGGTCAGCGATTTACGCGGGGGATTGAGTGACGTCGACAATGGCAATGGCACGACTGCACTCTACGGCATCGCAGTGACTGCCGTGGATACGAGCAACGGCACTTGGGACTATAGTCTCAACGGTGGCAGTAGCTGGCTCAGCCTCGCAAGTGTGTCTACGACGAATGCGCGCTTGCTGAGTAGCGAAGATAGCAACGTGCGCTTCCGCTTTGTGCCTAATGTCTACTTTAATGGCACTGCAAGTATGACCTATCGAGCATGGGATCTCACTAGTGGCAGTGCGGGACTCACCGCCAATACCAATAGTAATGGCGGAAATACGGCGTTTTCGGCAGCAACGTATACCGTCTCATTCCCGTCGTATAGCGCACCAACTGCAACACCGACCCCAACCAATACCTATACACCAACCTACACGCCGACCAACACATCAACCAGCACGCCACAGATTATCCATCATGGTACCGTGATTGGCGCAGCAACCGCCACATATCAAGCCTTGAGTGGTAATCGCTTTATCACCATGACTCCGTCAAATACCAGCACACCAACTGATACGGCGACTCCCACGGATACGGCGACTCCCACCAATACACCAACTGAGACGTATACCCCGTCAAATACGGCAACCAATACTGCCACCTTTACGCCGACCAACACCCCAACCAATACCAACACCCCAACCAATACGCCGACTGATACTGCGACCTTTACACCAACCAACACCCCAACCAATACCAACACCCCAACCAATACGCCGACTGATACTTATACACCAACAAGTACGGATACGGCAACACCATCGCACACACCAACAATTACCAATACACCAACCAGTACCAACACACCGACCAACACGCCAACCAACACGGTGCCTGCAACCAATACCGCAATCATTGTCCCATTTGGGCAGTGGATTGATAACTTCTCAGCGACACAAGCAGCCACAATACAAGGGTTGCGCTTTGCATCAGAAACACCAACACCATCATCGACATTCACGCCATCACGGACACCGACGAGTACCCCGATCGAAGTACCATATGGCGCATTTATCGATCCATTGGTCGCAACCACATCGGCCAATCAAGGACTCTATTTTGTGACGCAGACACCTGGGCCATCACGCACACAGACACCAACTGCCACAATGACTGAGACTACCACACCCACCGAAACACTCAGCACCACTGCGACCCACACTGCAACTGAAAGTACAACCAGCACTGTCACACAGACGACTACGGCCACGGAAACACCCACCGAGACAGATACGGTGACGGCCACTGTCACTGCAACCATTACAGAGACATCCACCGAGACGGATACACCCAATCCACTGTATACGGCGACGGATACAGCAACACCGAGCGTAACCTATACGGCGACATTGACGGCCACGACCACAGATACAGCAACTGCATCACCGACTCATACCGAAACAGCGACAGTCACCTCGACACGCACCGCAACGGCTACCGTCACGGCCACAGCATCGCTTACCACCACCCACACAACCACTGCCACACGGACTACGACTCATACAGCGACGCGCACCACTACACCATCGATTACGCTGAGTATCACCAACACAGCCACCACCGCAATTGAGTCAGTCACTCCAAGTAATACGCCTGAAAACACAGCTACCGCCACACACTCACGCACACGCACGCCTTCAGCAACTTTTACGGCAGTAGTACGCACACGGACACCATCATTCACCCGCACCATTTCGGCGACGCGTTCTTTTACCCGTACGCGAACACATACGATAACTCGCAGTCCAACACGGACTTTTACGCTGACCGTGACACCATCAACCACGCTCACGCCGTCGATTACACCAACTCTGGCACCTGGCACCATCCGCAAAATTGCAATGGGACAAAACTATGCCATCGCGCAACGACAAGACGGCAAACTGGTGGTCTGGGGGACAAGTACCAATCCAGCATTGACGATTCCGAATGATGTACTCGCACAGAATATCGTGGATTTTGATGCAAGCGCGACATTTGCCAGCGCTATCGATGAAACTGGCCATATCTATGTATGGGGTGCATTGAACTACGGGGTCGGTGATATTCCGGCGTTTGCCCATAACGCAATTGCCATTTCCACGGGTACCAATCATGCGGTCGCATTACAACGTGACGGCACCGTGATTGCCTGGGGGCGCAATGACTGGGGGCAAACGAATGTCCCGCTCTGGCTCAACGATGTGACTGCTGTTGCGGCGGGCAGTAGCTATTCACTCGCACTCCGTGCAAATGGCACCGTCGTCGGTTGGGGTGGACACTACCTCTACAATCTGATGCCACCCGCCAACTTACAACGTGTGGTCGCAATTGCTGCAGGTGAAGGACATGCCCTCGCATTACTCGATGATGCAACCATTGTGGGCTGGGGAGATAATCGCTTCAAACAGGTGAGTGCACCCCTTGCCACCCATCGCAAAACAGTAGCTATTGCGGCCGGGCTACACTATTCGTTGGCACTTCTCAATAGCGGACGAGTCATCGGCTGGGGGCTTAATACGCATCGTAACATTTCAATACCAGCATCGCTTGAAGATGTGGTATCCATAGAAGCATCGTTTAGCAATTCTGTCTTTTCCACACGCAACGGCGGGGTCGTGGTCATCGGCAGCAATGCCACAGGGCTCAATAGCACCCGTACCCAAACTCCTAACATCTTTTCGAATGGACGTGCGACTCCCACCCCCACCCGACGCCCATAAAAACGCACGGTACGGGGATACCGTACCGTGCGTTGCATCACTCTGCATACCAACTGATTATTCGGGGAAGTAGAGATAGAGTATCAGTGCCTTGTCTGCTGGCACCATCATCTGCACACTCAACCAATCTTCGCTCTGCAACGTGGTAGCATCGACAATCAAGAGCCCCACATAGTTATCGCCACTCATGTAGTACTGCAACGTCGCACCCGTGACATCACGCGCTTCGCCTGCAGGTAGATAGCCCATCGTTTCGAATGCATATCCGTAGGTGTCAATCAGTGTTGCAGGGGTGTTGTTGTCAACGGCCCATGCCTGTAAAAACACCTCGGATTCAGTAAATCCAAGTGCTGACATGATAATTGCACTACTGAGTGCTGTGCCATCATCAATCTGCGGTAATTCTCCCCACCATGCCGGCTTGGCCACTGCAGGATCAGGCTCACAGGTAACATCGACTGTTGGCAACGAGCTCTTGACAAGCACATCACTGGCGTATTCACTGACACACGTCGACGACAAGACTTGCCCATGTCCCTCACCCGTATAGGTAATCAAACGAGCCGTGGATCCCATGGCATCACGCATTTTGGTTCCCCAACGCAACGGAGTGGCGGGGTCGTTTTCACCTGCTACCACCAAAATCGGCGCCGTACCCGTATACCCGAGTACAGGCTGTGACGCAGCAGGCATATACCGGCTACAGTCAGCTGGTGTCTCTAAATCGTCAACAGTGAGGTCTTTGGTAAAATAGGGCGATGCAGCAATCATCTTGGCATACAACGCATCTGCACCTGTCGTCACTGGATCATACGTGAGACCACTCGCACAGTTAATTACACTGTTGGATTGTTGCATCGTGGCAAAGGTACCATCTGAGTCACGTTCGTTGTATGCGTCTGCCAGACGCCAGATGCCAGCCGTATCACCGTTTTCTGCATTGTTGAGTGCTACCCCCAGCTCTGGCCAACTACTTTCGCTGTAGAGTGCCGAAATAGTCGCGAGTACCACGACTTCTTGATTGGCCACACGCCCATCTTCGGCAGTGACTGGATTGGCATCATACTGTGCATACAAGGCATCCCACCGTTTGCCCACATCACCCGTGGCAAAGGCACAACCCGCTTCTGCTTCGCACCAGTCAATCCAGTTGTTCATGGCAAGTGCAAACCCCTGGAGCTGCGTCAAATACTGCTCCTCGATCGTGTCACCAGTCGGCTGATATGCAGAGTCCAACACCATGGCACGCACACTACCAGGGAACATGCTGGCATACACGGCACCCAAGTAGGTGCCATATGACACGCCCAAATAACTGATGGTTTCGTCACCCATGGCCATACGAATCATATCCATATCACGTGCCGTATTTGCAGTGGAGTAGTGTTGCAAGGCATCGCCATATTTGGCCTTACACGCATCAGAAAACGCATAGCGCGATTCAGTGAGGAATGCTTCTTCTTCGGGCGTATCTGGCGTGGTATCAGGGAACATGTATTTGTCGAGGTCTGCATCACTCTGACAACGAATCCCCGCTGAGCGATCCACGCCACGTGGATCAAACCCGACAAAGTCAAATGCCTCCAACCCCAACGTGTCCACGTAGCGCTGTCCACCACGGGCTACATACTCGAAACCTGAGCCACCAGGTCCACCTGGATTATACAAAATGGCACCCTTGCGTGTGGTACTGGCGGGAATACGCACAATGGCCAGCGAAATAGTCTCGCCGTCTGGTTGCGCATAATCGAGTGGAACCACGAGTGTTGCACATTCCAAGATGTCACGGTCTTCATCACTTACTGCTTCATCAGTACATGTTCCCCACTCCAACGATGTCACGGTTGTGGTCGGTACTGATGTCGCCGCCACCGTTGGTGTTGCACGTTCCACAGGGACATCGGTGGGTACAGCTGTAGCTGGTATGCCCAGCGAACTCGGCAACGTACATGCTGCCAGGAACACACCCACAAGCCACACGAGATGTTTTTGCATATTCATACTTCCTCTTATCAGACTGATTTCTGGGTAGACGCAAACAGGATAATCAATTAGGCTTCTTGTTATTCGGTAGGGCGAAAGAGTGTCTTGGCTGCTTTTCCTACGCCATAGCAGACGGTCGCATCAATAGAACCACCCACCACGCCACCGGCAACTGGCACTACTTTGACTATGTTAATCATACCCTTGGTTCCCATTTTCGTCAGCACACGAAATCCTATTTGCTTGTTAATCTGGTAAATGATGCGACCTGGAATACGACTAATCATATTCATTGTCAATTTATTGGTCAATTGAACGCCAAAACTTCGACATGCATCAAAGAACGTATTTCCCAATACATTTCCAAATATTGCAATTTTGACACGCTGATTATTCGTTTCGTACCCATATAGTGATGCAATTGCGGCAGTCATACTCACTTGTATCATCAACGATGATGCAACCGACGCCGGTACGGTGACAGGCAGCAACGCAACCCCCCCAAATCCTGTCACAAACCCAGATAGACCATTCGCACCCATACTCCAACGAATCAATGAATCCACAGCCTCATCAACGGTTTTGTACCCGTTGGCAAACTGTGACGCTAACTCTTTTCCACCCCATGCCACTGCCTTGTCAAAAACAGCCTGAGCTTGGGCACCTGTCCATTCACCAGCATTAGCATACATCATACTCATACGCGCTCCTTACTACATATTTTTACGTCACCATTAGTATTATATCACATATTCCACCACTATGACGTTGTAGTGTTATTTTTGTTGCAATAAAAAATGAGCGTCACATGAGTGACGCTCACTGTTGGTGCCCCCGGGCCGACTTGAACGGCCGACCTGCGGTTTAGGAAACCGTCGCTCTATCCACTGAGCTACGGGGGCATATACCATTCGTACTATACACGGCAGTCATAGCATTTGGCAAGCAGGGCAAAAATGCGTGCCACGTTGGACCACCACCGTCTTGATGATTGGCGAGCCACAACGCTCACACGGCTGACCAGTGCGATCATACGCCATGAAGTTGTCTTGTTGGGTGCCTTTAGCCCCATAGCTATCGCGATAATCGCGCAACGTGCTGCCACCGTTCACGATCGCCTGATGGAGCACTTTGCGCACCGCCATCAACAGCATATCGACCTGCACGAATTCCAGCTGATTGGCAGGCGTCTGAGGGTGAATCTGAGCACGCCACAACGCCTCGTCCGCATAAATATTGCCCACGCCAGCTAGCACCGTTTGGTCGAGTAGCACGGCTTTGATGACACGCGATGTCTGTTGCAGCCGTGCAAAAAACGTTGCCCCCGTGAGCGCATCATCAAAAGGCTCAGGACCATGTGCTGCCTCGAGCTGTGCCAACTGCTGCGGGTCACACAGATGAATACGGCCAAACTTGCGCTGATCCATGAAGCGCACTTCGCGCCCATCGACGAGTCCAAATGCGACCCGCAGATGCGCATCATCGGGGGATGTCGGATCGCACACCGCAAAGCGCCCCGTCATACGCAAGTGTGCGGTGAGTGCCCACGCATTACTCAGCGGCAAAATAATCCATTTAGCCCGCCGACGCCATGCGCTAATCGTGACACCCTGGAGCTGGGCGCCGATTGCCTCAGCCGGCACACTGCCAATGGTACGCGGCCAGAGACAGCGCACCTGCCCCGAAAATGTAGCACCGACGACTTGTTCGCCCAGCGTACGGGCTGCCTGTTCAACTTCGGGAAGCTCTGGCATGCACTAGCTTTCTAGGCGGGCCACGCGCTGGCGGAGCAGATGGTCAGCCAACACCAACGCCAACATGGACTCGGCTATCGGCACGAGGCGTGGCAACACGGTGGGGTCATGGCGCCCAATGACTTCAATCTCAGTCGGGTTACCGTCGCGGTCAACGGTCTGCTGCGGACGGGCAATCGAGGCCGGCGGCTTGGCAGCGATACGGAGCACGATTTCTTGGCCTGTGCTAATCCCACCCAAAATACCGCCGTGATGATTGGTCGCCGTACCGATGCTCCCATCAGCATTACGGATAAACGCATCATTGTGCTCAGATGCACGCATCGTGGCCACGTCGAAGCCGGCACCAAATTCAAGCCCCTTGATTGCGGGAATGCTAAACATGGCCTTGGCGATATCGGCCTGCAACTTGTCAAACACCGGTTCGCCGAGACCGGGGGGCACCCCACGGGCACGAATTTCCACAACCCCACCCAACGAATCGAGATTTTTGCGCGCTTCGTCGACCAGGGCAATCATCTGCTCGGCCACCACCGGGTCAGGACAGCGCATGATATTCTGCTCGATTTGGGCTTCGTCAATCGTCTGTGCCACTAGATGCGCACACTGCTGCACCCAGGCAATCACCGAGATACCGGCGTGTGCAAGCAGTTGTTTGGCGACAGCACCAGCCGCCACGCGCCCAATGGTCTCGCGCGCACTCGAACGCCCACCACCACGGTGATCGCGGAAACCGTATTTGGCATCCCACGAATAGTCGGCATGGCCGGGACGGTAGGTGTGTTTGTTGTTGTCGTAGTGGTGCGACTTGGCATCGGTATTCATCACCATCATGGCGATTGGCGCGCCCGTAGTGCGCCCCTCAAAGACCCCAGACATGATTTGCACCGTGTCGGGCTCACGCCGCTGTGACGAGACTTTGCTCTGGCCGACGCGCCGACGATCGAGCTCACGCTGGACAACCCCCTCGTCGAGGGCGATACCCGCCGGACAGCCATCCAATATACATCCCACGGCCACACCGTGTGATTCGCCAAATGTGGTTACACGAAACAAACTGCCAAAGGTATTCCCCGCCATACCATCCTCACCATCGTTGTGCTAATTACATTCATTATACCTATGATGTGTGGTGAGGTCACACAATCCATACACGGGCGAATCTGATTCGCCCCAACGAATCGTTCATTTTCAATTCCCCACACATTATTCCCCTTAATTCCCATTGAATTAATATATTTTATGCGTATAATACAGGAAGTAAAAAATAGGGGGTTAGCGCATGCATACCGTGATTGTGGGGGGTGGAGCGAGTGGTGTTGCAGTAGCACTCATGCTATTACGTCACGCACAGCCCAGCGACCGTGTAACACTCATTGACACGACACCAATCGGAACTGGCGTCGCCTATAGTACCCCCGACGAAATGTTGTTGTTGAATGTGCGTGCATCCAACATGAGTGTGTATGCAGACCAGCCCCGTCATTTCGTGGATTGGGTAGCGACACAGCATGGTCACACTGATGCCAGTGCGTTCGTGCCACGACGCTGGTATGCGCAGTATTTGGCTGACACACTGCGTGATGCAGCCAACACCAGTGCCGGTGCGTACACGCCCATCCACGCCCTAGTCAACGATATCGACCCACAGCAGCGCACACTTTCACTTGCAGATGGGCGTCAGGTACACGCCGATCACATCATTCTCGCACTTGGACATGCACCCATTGCCAATCTACTCCAGCGCTGGGTGCCGACGCCAGCCCGGGTCATTGCGGGCTATGATTGGGCACGCATCAGACATACGATTGCACCAGATGCACCGGTCATCATCATCGGCACCGGATTGACCATGGTAGACGCGGTCAGCACGTTGTGGCACAGCGGGCATCGTGCCCCCATCACGGCGATTTCACGGCATGGGCACCTGCCACAAACCCACGTCACATATACACCGCATCCAGGATTCATCAGCACCCACGATTATGGTGCGTCTGTGTGTCAACTCATGCGCATGGTGCGCCAGGAAGTTGCCCGTGCCCAACAGCAGGGAGAACCGTGGCAGGCAGTCGTTGATGCCCTGCGCCCACACACCCAGGCACTCTGGATTAGCTGGTCACTTGCCGACAAACAGCGATTTTTGCGGCATGTGCGTGCCCACTGGGACATCTACCGGCACCGCATTGCCCCCCATCTCTCCACCCAGCTCAGCGCCGCCCAGCAGCATGGCCAACTCACCGTTGTGGCAGGACGCATCACCAACTACACCGAAGCCGACGATGGTGTAATGCTCAGTTACACACCCCGTGGCAGTCGCACCAGCATCACCCATCATGCCACGTGGGTCATCAACTGCACCGGACCGGAGAGCGATTACACGCGCATCACCAATCCGCTCGTGACTGCGCTGATGCAGCGCGGCATCCTCAACGCAGACCCGATGCGACTGGGCATTGACGTGGATGCAGATGGGCACCTCAAAGACCGTGACGGAGACATTATTCCGTGGTTGTGGACCATTGGACCGCCACGCAAAGGATTTGCGTGGGAGTGCATCGCCATACCGGATATTCGCGTGCAGGCCATGCAATTGGCCAATGCGCTGATGACGGCATAATCTCCATCCATGCATTTATTTCGTAGGGGCATGGCACACCATGCAGAAGCACCCGTCATACCTCCCGTCCGCGCCCGCATGCATCGATTCCAAAACCGACGAGATGGCACCGACGCGTGGCGCCGATGCCATGACGAGGAGCGGGCGCAGGTCATCGACCGCACCACACCCTACGTCCGTCATGGCCACGACCACACCCCGCTCCGTCATATCCCCGCTCCGTCATGCCATGACCGCTCCGCGGGCGTGGCATCTTTTCGTCAAGGTTTGCCCATATCGTTTCTGTGGAAAAGATGGCACCGACGCCTTGCGCCGATGCCATGACGAGGAGCGGGCGCAGGTCATCGACCGCACCACACCCCTCTCCCTCATGTCCCTACGATGATTTGCGGGTCATCGACACAGCCAAATATGTGGCAACCATGGTTGGTAACACCCACCATGCGGCAACCCCCTGGGTGACACACACCGCGGTGGTGGTCATGCCCACCACCACCATCACGGCAATCCGCCAATCATCACCGACGATGAAATCGACCCAAAACAACACGAATGCTTTGATGTACTTCATGCGCTCCTCGCCACAGGTGCCGCCCGCAATGCACGCACCAGTCCATATGCAATCACAGTGTAAAACACCAGCAATCCGAGCAGTGCCACATCCGTCCCGGGCCATTCCACACCCACACCCTCGGCCGCCCAAAAGGTGCCAAAACTGGTAAGCAAGAGTCCGACCACGTATTTGAGCGTGTTTTCAGGGACTTGGCTGAGTGGACGATGGAGCAACAGACCAGCGAGCACCACCAAGACAAACGCTGCCAGCGCACCATACACAGCGAGATCGAGCTGTTGTTGCGCCACGCCAAAGGTGATGGTGATAAAGGCGACTTCGAGCCCTTCGAGGAACACGCCTTTGAAGCAAATGGTGAACGAGTACCAGTCGATGGGGGCGCGGGCATCCTGCTGATGTTTGCGTGCTTCGGCTTGCTCCGCGGCAAAAATCGCGTCTTCGTCGTGCATGGCCTTGCGCCCTGCCGCACGCAACATCGCCTTGCGCAGCCACTGCAGGCCAAAAATCAACATCAATGCGCCGACCACTACCTGCATCACATGGACGGGTACTCGGGCAATGGCAGGCCCGAGCATGGCCACAATCAGCAGTAATGCGAGGAGCGCCACCCCTGTGCCGATGAGTGTCGACCGCCAGCCACGAGTGATACCGGTAGCCAGTACAATCGTCAACGCTTCGACCATTTCAACAGCACACGCCAGAAACGTCGAGGTAATCAAAAAGACCTGACTCGTGGTCATCGCACATCCTTTATGACACAGAATGGGCGGGAATCAATGCCAGCACATCATCGATGAGCCCACATACTGCCTGGTATTGCTGCGCGTAGCAATCGCTCCCTGCCATGGGATACAACGCTTGTGTCACTCGAGCAACCAGATCGGGTATGGTAATGGTGAAATGCTGCGCAAAGACCAGATTGTTGCCGTCGCCCACGTAATAGAGTTCATTGAGTGCACACAAGAGTTGCATGATGTCGTTGCAGAGCCGCGCCGTAATACTTGCCAGAAAGACGGCATCCCCACGCTGCACTTTGTGGCGATAGTGGTAATCATCGCGCCAGTAGCGCAGAGACTCAGCGTGTTTGGCAACAAGTTTCGCCTTAAGAGTAGCCGGGTAGGGAAAGAGTCGTGCATGCCAGCGGGCAATCAGTCCGTCTGCATCCTCGATAATCACCTGGTTAGCGATATCGGTGAGCACGTGGTAGCCCCACACCGTCCACACATAATCGACACGGGGGATGTCACTACCGAGCCAGGCATCGAGCTGAGCGTCAATGTCGGCGACGGTACGCACCCACACATAGTCGATATTGACTCCCTGGGCACGCCAACGCTCCAC
Organism: Roseiflexaceae bacterium; assembly: GCA_046303375.1. GTDB lineage: Bacteria > Chloroflexota > Chloroflexia > Chloroflexales > Roseiflexaceae > UBA965. The sequence continues at coordinate 919 of JBKCGB010000135.1, read as the reverse complement.
AGCAGCCACAAATGGTGCCCATGTGGGTGACGAATCGGTGTACGGTGTCCCGACCGTATCGTCACAAAACAGGCGAAAGTCGATATCCGAACGCCCATCGGACACCTTTTTTCCCCGTGAACCACCCAGCGAAATCGCATAGCGCCCACGCCCCATAGCGCGTATCAAGGGCACACATTCGGCACAGACCGCCTGCAACACTGCATCATCGTTGTTCATCGCTCATTCCTCGTTGCTATGCACGCGCCGCCAAAGTCTGCATCACTGCACCGATACGGTTCAAGGCAGCTTCGATTTTGGCAGGCTCATAGCCCACCGTAATGCGCAAATAGCTCTCCACCCCCAACGTACTCCCTGGCGCAACCAATACCGACGCCTGTTGTCGGATGGCTTCGGCGAGCGCATACGACGGCATCCCACCCGTGTACCCTACAAAAGCAATACTAGTAGCTTGCGGCGTATGCAAGAAAAAACGCCCCTGTTGCGTCGGTAGCCAGTTGCGCATCACCGCCAAACCGGCCCGCGAAATCTCGCGCTGGCGCGTCAGCAGTTGTAGGCGCTTGGCAGGTTGCAAGGCAATCTCAGCGAGTGTCATACTGGGTGCTGCCGCCGCAATCACGGCATATTCGTGGCGGCGCCACAGCTCGTCGGCCATGGCGGGGGTGGTTACCGCCCAGCCGATACGCAAACCACTCAATCCATACGCTTTGGAGAGGCTGTTGGTGCAGATCAGTCGGTCGTACATGCCCCAAAACGTGGGCGTATCGGCGACACCGGCATGCTCCGTGCCGTGGTAGACCTCATCGACGTGTAACCAAGCCCCGACCCGCGCACAGGCAGCCGCGATGGCCTGCATTTCGACCATCGTCAAAATCGTCCCTGTCGGGTTGTTGGGGTTGACGATGGCGACCAACTTGGT
>JBKCGB010000134.1:0-2616 GCA_046303375.1 Roseiflexaceae bacterium | reverse complement strand
GCGTTTTATACACAGGTGCTCGGTTTACGCATGGTCAAAAAAACCGTCAACCAAGACGATGTCAGCGCCTATCATTTGTTTTATGCCGATGCCCTAGGAAGTGCGGGCACCGACGTCACCTTTTTTGAGTGGGCTAATATTGCACCACAACAGCCTGGGACTGGCGCCATTGACCTGATGGCGTTGCGTGTCAATGATGGCGCTGCTATCGCCTATTGGCAAGCGCGATTTGCTGCCATGGGTGTGGATCATGATGCCCCATTTGACTGGATGGGTGACCGTCCTGCCATCGCATTCCGCGACCCCGAGGGTCAGCAGCTGATGCTCATCAGTGACAATGGGGCTGCTGGTGGCACACCGTGGGACCGCAGCCCCATCCCCGCTCAGTTTTTCATCAAGGGTATTTTTGGTGCTGGTATCACGGTACGCAGTCGTGATCAGATGGAATTGCTGTACCGCGATATCTTCGGCTTTACGTTGCATCACGAAATGCCCCACCCGACGATGCCTGGACGCACCCTGTTGCTCTTTGCCGCTGGGGAGCTGGCTGGTGGGGCACTGGTCGTCCAAATTGCCCCCGACCTGCCACCCAGTCGCCTCGGTGCGGGTGGCGTGCATCACATGGCCTTTCGTGTGCCCGACCAAGCCGCCCAAGAGTTCTGGATTGAGCGCCTACAGCGGGTGGGGTTGCAGCCGACCCACAGCATTGACCGCTTCTACTTCCGCTCGGTGTATACACGAGTCCCTGGCAATATTCTCATCGAGATTGCTACCGACGGACCAGGGTTTGCCAGTGATGAGCCGCTGGCAACGATGGGAGAAACGTTGGCCTTGCCACCGTTTCTCGAGCCACGCCGTGCTCAAATCGAAGCCGGGTTACGCCCCATTTAGCCCCAGAAAGACATGCGTATGCAAGCAGCGTCGCCGCAATTTTCGGTCGTGATCCCGGTCTACAACAGCGCACGTATCGTGGCCATGGTCATCGAACAGACGGCGGCGTTTTTTCGGCAGCATGACCTCCGCTACGAAATCATCCTCGTCAACGACGGCAGCCGTGATCAGAGCTGGTCAGTGATTGCTGCCGAAGCTGCACGTCAACCGCACGTGGTAGCCATCAATTTGCTCCGCAACTATGGCCAGCACAACGCCGTCTTTTGTGGTTTGGCACACTGTCGCGGCGACTACGTCATCACCATTGATGATGACCTGCAGAACCCACCGAGTGAAATCATCCACCTCATCGAATGCATGCAAACGGGTGGTCACGACGTCGTCTTTGGGCGCTTTCGCCACAAGCGACACTCACTAACGCGTCGCCTCGGTAGTGGGCTCATCCGTCTCATCAATGAGCGCGTGTTTTTGTGCCCCAAAACGATTGTGCCATCCAACATGCGCCTGATGCGCCGTGACGTGGTTGAGCGTATGCTTGGCTACCACACGGCCTATCCCTATACCACGGGCCTTGCACTGATGTTCGCACATTCCATTGGTAACGCATGGGTCGAACACAAAGATCGCCACGAAGGCCAGAGCAACTACAACCTGGTGCGCATCCTCAGCCTCGTTCTGCGTATTTTGTTCAACTACTCGATCTGGCCATTACGCCTCGTTACTATGACTGGCTTTATCATCTCGTTTTTGAGCTTTTTTGTCGGGTTGGTACTGGTGGTGCGTAAATTGCTCGATAACATTCTCATCGAGGGATGGACAGGTATCATGGTGATGTTGGCAATACTCAACGGGTTGATAATTTTGATGCTGGGCATGCTTGGTGAGTACACGGTGCGTATTTTGCAGCAGATGAATTCCAAAGAAACCTACCATATCAAGGACATCGTGACGCATGACGCCTAAGCACTTCTTTATTGGCGGTGCGCAACGCTCTGGCACCACCTATACCTACCATCTGTGTGCCGACCACCCCCAGATCGAAATGGCGCATCCCGTCAAACCGGAGCCCAAATTCTTCATGAATCCAGCCTTGGTGTCACAGGGGCTTGCCTATTACCACGCCCAGTATTTCGGCCAAAAAGCTGATGTGTCACTCTACGGCGAAAAGAGTACCAGCTACATCGAGGTCGAATACGCAGCCCAACACATTGCAGCACATCTCCCCGATGCCAAATTCGTCTTTATTTTGCGGAATCCCGTTGAGCGTGCGATCTCGAACTACTGGTTCAGTCACAAAAACGGCTTTGAGACGCTTCCACTCGCTGATGCCATCTACGGTGAGTCTGCCCGCGTAGCCGACTTCGACCCGCGCAAAATCTCGGTGTCACCCTATGCATACCTCAAACGGGGGCGCTACATCGACTATTTGCGCATGTATGCACGGTACTTCGACCGCCAACAAATCCATGTGATGATCTACGAGCAGGTTGTCAATAACCCGCAGGCAGCCCACGACTTATATGCCTTCCTTGGCATCGATACCACCCATGTGCCCGCCACGCAATTCCAGATCATCAATGCCAACGATGACCGCCCACATGACCACCTTGCACCGCCCCTGGCCAGCTACATGCATGATTACTTTCGTGACAGCAATGCCCAACTGTTTGACTACTTGGGGTATGCAGTGGACGAATGGGCGGAACCGTGGTGATACGGGCGTGT
>JBKCGB010000133.1:0-36850 GCA_046303375.1 Roseiflexaceae bacterium | reverse complement strand
TCGGACAGTCGATGGGATCTGCCCACACTACCACTTGTCCCGTGGTATCAAGTGCGTACGACGTGTGATTGCCAGCTGCAATATCAGTAAACAGTGTATCTTTGTAACGATACGGAATCGTCGTCTGCCAAAATCGATTCGACCCCCAAGTCACTAATGTCTGATTTTCAAGCAACCCTAAGACGAAATTCGTGCCGACGACGACTTTTTTGAGGTGATACGGGTTGGTTGACCGCACTGACTGTGGCGCTACAGACACGACGGTGGGTGTCTCGTTGGTTGTTTGCGCATACCCAACGGCACTCGTATTCAGTGCAACACCTATAACTAGTACAATGACAACAGTAATTAATCCGAAATAACGAGTTATTGTGAACATGAACCTTAAACCCCTTGTGATGGGCAACACTAATTTACATACTAGCGTGTTGGAAACGATGTGTCAATGCTTCTTAGTTATGTCATTATTGGTTTTATAGTTTACATTTATGATGTATTAAGTCAATTTTTCTACTCATTATTGCCGTTGCATCACACGTTCCTCCCCCATATAATACATCTTCTGCCATCTTCATAATCTATTTTTGCATTGCCGTATATACAAATAGTTTAACAATTTTATACGAACCACATTGCTGTTCATTTTCGATAAGTCTGCCTCAATCAATTGTAAATCATAAATGATTGAATTTTATATATATTATTTAAATATTTTTATTATTAATCAGTAAATATTACGCATAACATACTAAGTATTTACAATATTTACATTTATCACATGTAATATTACATATGGACAAGCTTCAGCACGAAGCAACACACACAGCAACATACAGATTACAGGAGTGATTTGAGTTCTTGTGCGCTCTTGCGTGTCATTCCTGGTATTGCGGCAAGTTCATCAACGGACGCGTTGCGAATTGCATCAAGTGAACCAAACGCTTTAAGCAACGCTTGTCGACGTTTGGGACCAATCCCGGAAATTTCTTCGAGCGTCGAGCTTTTCATCGACTTGGCACGTAGCGTACGGTGGTAATTTTTTGCAAAACGATCAGTTTCTTCGTCGATGGTTTTAACAAGGCCGAGAGCAGGACTCGCACGATCGAGCACAATCAGCGATTGTGCATTAGGCTTGAGCAAATCGAACCGATCACGCCTGGGTCCTTTGACCACACCCACAATAGGTAGATGTGCAAATCCAAGTGTACGCAGCGCATCGACAGCCGCATTTAATTGACCAATTCCTCCATCAATAAAAATGAGGTCTGGTAACAACGCCCAAGCATCTTGCTCTGCAGCTGCGCTTGTGACTGCAGATTCATCCGCAATATTGGCATCATTGCGCTCACTGAGGGGGAGTGTGACATCCTCGCCATGTGCAACAGCCGCCCGTAAAAAACGGCGTTCAACGATTTCACGGATTGCGGCAACGTCATTTGGCGTATCACCGTGGCGAATACGAAACTTGCGATAGTGTGCTTTTTTGGCTTCACCATCTACAAATACGGTCATAGCCCCCACGGTATGACTCCCTTGGGTATTCGAAACGTCAAAGCACTCAATGCGCCGTGGTAATTCGGCGAGTTGCAAGTGTGCTGCAAGTTCACGCAGCCCCACCAGCATACGCTTCTCGGTATCAACCCATGCTGCACGCAATTCTGCAAGTTTACGTTGCGCATTGCTCGCCGCCATATCAACGAGTTCGTGTTTTTCGCCACGCCGCGGCACTTGGATTTCGACTTTATGCCCACCTTTCTGGGACAACCATTTTTCGATGATCATCGGTTCTTCGATATGGTCAGCCAGCAAAATATTAGGTGGTACTTCGGCTGCATGATCATAAAACTGCGTCACAAAGGACGTGAGCAACTGCTCGTCGTTTTCATCTTCGGTGTTTTGCAGCGTAAATGGCTCAGCACCGATAAGTTTACCATTACGAATGTAGAATATTTGCACGACTGCTGAGCCATCTTCACGGGCAAACGCAATTACGTCTTGGTCGGTATTTACGGTGCGTAGCACTTGTTGGCGCTGACTGATTTGCTCGATATCACGGATTTGGTCACGCACAAACGCTGCACGCTCAAATTGCATCTGTTTGGCTGCGTCTTGCATGCGCTTGCGTAAACTTTTCAGGATATCATCACTTTTGCCTTCCAGAAAGCGACACACACCCTCGACTGCTTGGCGATATTCTTGTTGTGACACAAGTGCTGGCACACATGGGGCTAGACATCGCCGCATGTCATGGTAGAGACACGGTTTGCCAATACGTTGATGGCGTTTAAAGCGATCGTCGCCACAATCGAAGGGGGGGCGAAACGCAAAAATTCGATTCAGCTCGCCGAGGGTGCGCCGCACTGAACCAGCTGCAGCATATGGTCCAAAATAGCGCGCGCCGTCATTGTGCACCACACGGGTCGTCAAAATACGTGGCCAGGCTTCTTGGATAGTGACTTTGATGTATGGATAGCTGCGGTCATCTTTGAGCAACACGTTATAGCGTGGGCGATGTTGCTTGATAAGATTCATTTCGAGCAGAAGCGCTTCTAATTCACTTTTGGTGACGACCGTATCAAAGTCGGCTATTCGAGCCACCATTCGACGATTTTTCCCACTGAGTTGCGCAATATGAAAGTACGAACGCATACGATCACGGAGCGTTTTGGATTTGCCCACATACAACACTTCGCCGTGTACATCCTTCCAGATGTACACTCCTGGAGATTGTGGAACGGTTTTGAGGCGTTGCTCGAAGTGATCGTGGTCAACCACCGCCGTAAATCGTAGATCTGGCATGTGTACCTCATCAAAGGCGATTACGCCCAGCCTAAATCATTGGGATTGTGTAATGGTGTAGATTGCGAAAATTCCTCATCGATGTGCTGCTCGACTGTTTCCTGCCAATCAGCACCAGCGTTGTCGCCGAGCGTCTGACCGATGTGTTTCGCCCATTGTGTAAATGCACGCGCATCGGCAGTGTCGTCTGGCGCATCTTGCAACGGCACAACATTACGCATATGCGCTGATGCGCCACGATGCGGTGCCACGCGCGACATACGGCGTGTCACCGTCTGCGCCTGACACCGTGGACAGCTGAGATCTGCCGGGTCGTTGAAACCACGCACGAGACATTGGAACTGCCCGTGACAGTGGGCACATTCGTACTCATAGATTGGCATCGTGCATGTCACCTTTCAACCTATGGAGCGCCATAAGCGTGGCCGGAATGTGCGTAATCAGGTCGCTCGGCAAGGCGCCTGCCTCGACACCTGTCTGACGCAAATGATTGGCAGCCATGCCGTGAATCACTACTGCGAGGACTGCGGCACGAAACGGGACAATGCCTTGAGCCAACAACGCACCAATGATGCCGGCGAGCACATCACCACTGCCCCCAACTGCGAGGACTGGATTTGGGTGTGGCCAGACGACACATTGTCCATCAGGTGCAGCGATGACGGTCGTACTGCCTTTCATGACCAACACCTGTTGCCAACGCCGGGCAAGCAGTATCGCGCGCGTGCATGGATCATCGGCGGGGAACACCCCACCACACAGGCGTGTGAGTTCACCGAGATGTGGGGTAAGTACCATCTGTTGTGCGGGCAACATTTCGTACCAGCGCGGATGACGACTCAACAACGTCAACGCATCGGCATCCAAGACCACAGGTCGTACTCCCAGGTGGTGTTGCTTGAGGAAGGTAGTCAACAGGGCTTCGGTATCGGGCGCACGCCCTAGCCCAGGTCCTACTACATATGCCGAAAAACGCGCATCACTGAGTGCAGTCAGTGGCTGCGCATCGAGTGCCGTTATGGTAAGCTCCGGGAAACGCCACAAGAGTGGAACTAACGCGGATGCAGTAGCTATACTGACAATGCCGCTCCCTGCACGGAGCGCTGCATGCGTTGCAAGCACTGCCGCTCCAGGAAACGCGGCCGACCCAGCCCAGACACAGAGCGTCCCGAATGTACCTTTGTAGGCATCAATGGGACGTGCAGGCAACCAGTGTGCCACTGTTTCGGCAGTGACTTCGAAACAATGAAACGCATCAGCACCAAGTCCAATATCAAGTGCGACTACACGACCTGCAGCGACGAGCCCCGGCATAAAACACGTACTTAGTTTGCGTGGCCCAGTTGCATAGGTCGTGTTTGCACGTACCATGAGCGCAGGAGCATCAGCACCATCACCAAGACAGCCAGTTGGGACATCGATGGCCACACATGGGATGTGTGCTGGGCGTGCATTGATTGCCGAAACCCATTCAGCGACATCTTCATCGAGTGGGCGGTTTGTACCGATACCGAGTAACGCATCAACGACCAACTGGGTACAGGAGATAGCGAAGGCAAGTGTATGTGGGGTGAGCACATCATCAATAGGAATATCAAGTGTACGTGCACGATCTAGCCACGCATCTGGGCGGCGCCGCCACACAGCAAGGTGCACTTGATAGCCATTTTGCGCCAGAATGCAGGCTACTTCGATGCCATCTGCACCATTGTTGCCAGGGCCAACACAAACGAGCACTTGCTTGAGTGCCGAATATTCAACCATGATTTGGTGTGCTACTGCAGCCCCAGCGCGTGCAATGAGCTGTGCTGACGAGCTGCCAGAAGCAACGAGTTGTGCTTCCGCATCCCGCATTTGCGCAATGGTACACAGGGGCTGCATAGCTGCACTTCCTCGGTGAAACGGTCACCTTCACAGTTGACCGTGCATCGGCTATTTGACGCGCTCGATGTATGAACCGGTACGGGTATCGATGCGCAAAATGTCACCTTCGTTAATAAACGCAGGCACGGTGATGCGGGCTCCCGTTTCAAGCGTTACCTGCTTGTTGACATTGGTTGCAGTATCACCACGCAATGCTGTGGTGGATTCTGTAACAATCAGTTCTACAAAAATCGGCACTTCAACGCCAAGAATCTTGTTCTCGTCATAGAAGAGGATGTCGCATTCCATGCCGTCTTTGAGGAACTCTGCACCATCACCAATCGTATCGGCGACAAGTTCAATTTGCTCGAATGATTCGTTGTCCATGAAGACAAAGTTGTCACCTTCGCGATATAGGAATTGCATGGAACGTTTGTCGACACGCACAATTTCAATGTCTTCACCAGCACGCACGCGTTCTTCGATGGTTTTGCCCGATTGGATATTTTTGAGCTTCATGATGACCATGGCACGCCAATTACCTGGGGCATGATGATGAAATTCAGTCACACGATGGAGTTGACCATTCCAGCGAATGATAAGATTGGTGCGCAAATCGGATGTCGTCGCCATACAGCTCCTCACAAAACGCCACCAGTCGATGGCGTAATAAAGACACATACCACAAAATTATACACGGAGTCAGACAACAGGCGCAACCGCGCGTTAGTCAACCTCGGTGGCAAGCCCGAGCGCTTCGCGAGCGGCTGCAACCACAAAGAGTGACCCAGTGACCACGACGAGTTCGTCGGCTTGACTGTGATGCATGGCGAATGCGAGTGCATCGACAGGCTCTTCGATACCGACGACCTGCGCCTGGGGATTGGCCAGAAGCACCCATTCACGCATGTGAGCAAAGTCACGCATGGCACGTGGATGCCGCGATGCACACAAAATGATGTCTGATGTGAGCGTAGCAAGCACCTGCAACAGCTGTACGACATCCTTGTCGCGTGAACACCCGACCACCAATGTGATGCGCACACCGGGGAATCGTTGGCGGATGGTGGCAACCAACCGCTGGGCAGAATCAACATTATGTGCACCATCGAGAAGCACCGGCACTGCGGCAGTCTGACAGAGCTCAAAGCGCCCTGGCCACTTTACTGTGTGTAATCCCTCTGCGATTGCATCATCGGTGATGGTGAAATGACGGCGCAAGTAGAGCATGGCAGCCACCGCAAGTCGGGTATTTTCTGCTTGCACGTCACCAAAGAGCGCAGATTGGTGCATGCCACGATATACGTCATAGGGATCAAATAATTCAGGAATCGGCCCACGGACGCGCTCGTCAGCGGGATCGCTTCCACGAATTCCACCATTCCCCGCATCATCGACGACGACACATGGGGCACCGGCCTCAGCGGCACAGGCAGTCACTGTAACCAAGGCAGCATATGGTTGCGGCGCAACGATGAGCGGTACATGGGGTTTAGCAATGCCGGCTTTTTGCATGGCGATTTGATCGATGGTATCGCCGAGCAACTCCATGTGGTCGTAGCTGATAGAAGTAACCACAGAGACTAATGGAGTCAAGACATTGGCACTATCAAAGCGCCCTCCCAAACCGACTTCTACGACAGCGAGATCCACGTGATTATCCGCAAAGTAGCGCATTGCAATTGCAAAACCGATGGCAAATGTGGCTGGCAAGCCTGCGGCGACTTCTGCGTGTGCAATAAATGGCTCGATGCGATTGACGGCTTCGATCAGCGCCTGTGGTGTAATCGCTTGACCGTTGATTTGGATGCGTTCACGATACGAATGCAAATGTGGTGACGTCCAGAGACCGACGCGCAACCCAGCAGCCTGTGCCATGCGTGCAATCATGGCCGAAGTAGATCCTTTGCCCTTTGTACCGGCAACAACAACACTCTTCAGGCGTGCATCGGGGGCACCGAGTGCGTCGAGCAACGCACGCGTACGCACCAAGTTATCAGCAGGATTACGCCCTGCAGCAGGTGTCGGGAGATACCCGTAGAGAAAATCTAACGCTTGCTGATAGGTAGTTACCGCCATGTGTACCTTTGAATCTAGAATAAAACAGCACCCGGACTACTGCGGTATCTCTGGGTGATGGTAATGGTTAGCGCCCCATCGCTCGCAAGTTTTGCAGACAGCGATCGATACATTCCATCGGTGCGTATGCGTAACTTTCTTGTTCGATGACATACCACTGTGTCGCACCGACTCGTTCACACAAGTCGAGCACATACTGCCATGGCACATCACCCTCACCAAGTAATGCGGTCTTATTGGTATGTGAGTGCTCTTTTAAGTGAACTGATAGCGCTCGCCCTGGGTAGCGCTGCAAAAATGGGCCAGCATCAGCACCACCAAGCAGTGCGTTTCCCGTATCGAATTGCATGATGACAGCAGGATCGGTATTGCCAAACAACGTATCCCATGGTAGCTCACCATCAAGCGGTGAAAACTCAACCCAGTGATTATGGTAACCAGTTGCCATGCCATGAGGTGCCAATGCCTTGGCAACGTCATTAAGGATGTGTGCCGCACGCAGCCACCCTGCGCGTGCAGTCGTGTAGTCGTGATCAAGGCCAGGCACAATCAGAAAACGATTCCCGATGACTGCATGATACTCAACAGTGCGTTGCAGTTCATCGCCCACCAACGATGCCAGGCCGACATGTGCTCCAGCTGCCTTGAGGCCATATTCGTCAAGCATTGCCTTGACGGCTTTGGCGTCGTGCCCATAGAAACCAGCAAACTCAACCCCATCGTATCCCATTTTTGCGATAGCTTTCAGAACCCCGGACAAATCTTGTTTTGCGTCTTCACGCACGGAGTAGAGCTGTACTGCTACTGGTATTCGTGCCATAGTGTTACTCCAATTCTGCTGTATAACCCATCACTAGTATATACTAACAGTCATACTGCGAGCATGTTGCGCTATACACATATATTGCGTGGTAATGAGGTGGAGTTCGGTGCCTTTTCTGCGGTAGAATAGGCGTACCGCCACAGATTGTTTCGCACAGATTATCGATACAAGGAGTACCGCAATGAATCGAAACAGCGTAGTGAAACGCCTAGCAGAAGGGCCATTCAAGTCCCTTTGTGCGCATCTTGTCAGCGAAATGAAACGGCTCAAAATCCCTGGTATCAGTATTGCGGTATGGCACAATGGAGTTGTACAAGAGGTAGGGCTTGGGGTGACGAGCGTTGAACACCCGTTGACTGTGACTGCAGATACACTCTTTCAAATCGGGTCAATTAGCAAGACTATGACAGGCACCATGATTATGCAGCTGGTCGAATCGGGAGCACTCGAGCTCGATACACCAGTAGTAGCGTACCTGCCCAAGCTCAAGCTTGCCGATGCACATACCACCAAGCATGTGACCACACGACATCTATTAACCCATATGGGTGGGTGGATGGGCGATTACTTCAATGATTTTGGTACTGGGGATAATGCGCTCGAAGCCATGGTGAAAAGTCTGAAAATCTTGCCACAGACCACTCCTCTCGGCACGCTATGGTCATACAATAATACCGGGTTTAACATTGCGGGACGCCTTATTGAAGTGCTGACCAACCAAACATATGAACGTGCAGCCAAACAGATGCTGTTTGACCCGCTGAAACTCACCAACACATTCTTTTATCCAGACGATGCAATTCTCACTCGTCGTTATGCCGTGGGGCATCAAAAATGGCAAGGAGAAGCACGTGTTGCGACACCGTGGGCAATTGGACGCGCCGCAAATGCGGTGGGTGGGGTGGTGAGCACGGTGGGCGACTTGATGCGCTATGCGATGTTTCATAGTAGTGATGGAGCAGATGTGATGCGGGCAAGCACGCTACAACAGATGCGCACCAAACAGGTAGCTGCTGGTGGGCGCGGTGACATGGGACTAACGTGGTTTATTCGCACACATGGCGCTCGGACGAGTTATGGTCACGGTGGAGCCACCAAAGGACAGAAAGCTACCTTTCGCTTTCTGCCCGATGAGCGCTTTGCAATTGCGATTCTAACAAACAGTGATGATGGTGGTATGGTTGGCGATAGCACGGTCAGCAAAGCCCTTGAGCTGTATTTTGGCTATCATGCTCCAGCACCGCAACCAATTGATATGGAGCGCACACAACTCAAGGAATATGTGGGTGAGTATGATTATGCGTTAGCGCACTTTCGCGTGGGCGCAGCCAAGGGGGGCATCGTGATCCACGAAACGCCCAAAGGTGGCTTCCCCAAACCACATGTCCCAGCGGGACCACCTATCCCTGCTATCCGTGCCAAGATGCTCGCTGATGATCGCTTTGTATGCATTGACGAGCCACGTATGGGTGAAATCGGTGATTTTGTACGGGGTGCCGATGGGGCAGTAGCATTCTTGCGTATTGGTGGGCGGGCAAACCCGCGGATAAAGTAGGAGGAGACCTGACGATGCCGATTCCACATGAATACCAGCCAGCACATGCGTTGTGGCCGCTTTATACTCCAGCAGACGCACCATATGCGTTTCGTGCACATTCACGCGAGGATGCCGCAACATGGCAATCAGCAACACGTGCAGCCCTTTCCAAGGCGCTCAAACTCGATACATTTACGCGGCAACACCACGAAGTAACGCTCATTAACAGTGTCGATAAGGGTGATTTTGTACGACACAAATATGTCATGCGTACTGGACCACACTCGCTCATGCCTTTTTATTTGTTGATACCCAAAAATATGGGTACACCATTGCCAACCGTTGTCGCTTTTGCTGGTCATGGGTATGGTGTGGCCGATATCGTCGGATTATGGGAGGATGGCACTGAACGCAAGGTGGCCAATGGCTACCATGAAGACTTTGCGGTTGCGTTATGTCGTGCTGGTTTTGCTGTAGCTGCCCCAGAGATTTCGTGCTTTGGTGAACGGCAAACTGATTTTAGCTATCTCGATACCGTCAACGGGCAACCCGTACCGGGGAGTACGTGCACCCACACTGCCATGCTCGCATTTCATCTTGGAATCAGTGTGCCAAGTATGCGCGTACACGATGCACTCTGTCTGGTCGACTATTTAGCGACACGCACCGATCTCGATATGACACAACTTGGGGCGATGGGCATTTCAGGAGGCGGAATGCACACACTCTTTTCGATGTGCATTGATGAGCGTTTCAAAGCCGGCATTATTAGTGGCTATTTCTCCACCTTTCGTGAGAGTATTTTAGCGATGCACCATTGTGCATGTAATTTTGTACCAGGCTTAGCCGCATTTGGTGAAATGCATGATTTAGCAGGGTTAATCGCCCCGCGGCCACTCTACATCGAAGCGGGTAGCCGTGATCCAATCTTCCCGGTGGCTGCGGTACAACGTGGAGTGAGCAGTGCGCGAGCCGTTTATCGCATCTTTGAGGCGAGTCAACACATCACACTCAATGTATTCGAAGGCCGCCACCAAGTGCATGGCGGCCCCGCATACCAGTGGCTCAAAGCCCAACTCAGAGGCTAAGCAGGCCGAAACGTGCCACGGATTTGCCGCATTGCCGCAATAATCCGATCTTCGAGCGGGTCACTGTCACTATCCGTGATGGTGTTGTGGCGTTGCATCCATTCGATTGTTTCACTGACCGCATGGGCTAACGGCACACGCGGTTGCCATGCGGGGAGCAGTTCGTGCAACGAGCGCGCCGAAAAGACCTGATTATGCCCGAGGCACGTTGTCAGTGCACTAAAGCGATCCGCATCTGCGGCAACCAACACATCCCACGGCACTGATACCGTCTCAAGTGGGACATTGAGTGCTGCAGCAGCTAGGCCGTGCCATTCATGCCACGTCAGCGCCTGCGGATTGACCACGTGGATGATTTTGCCGATGGCGGCAGTCAGCCCACACAACCCGACATATGCGTCTGCAGCATCTGCGGTAGGCAAAAACTGAAAGTAGTTGAGTCCCTCAGCAGCCTCGATAATCGGCTTCCGTTTTTTGAGACGATCAATCCAGCTTGAACCCCAATCAATTTGGCGAAAGAGGGTATGCCCGGGGCCAAACGTGAATGACGGTTTGACAATCGTCACGGGGACACCCCCGTTGCGATGCGCTGCCATCAAGAGTTCGTCAGCAGCAACTTTGCCGGCACCGTATCCACCATCATGCCGACCATTGAGCGGTGCGTCAGTATCCTGATAAAGCGCCGTAAATGGTGGACCATAGGTCATCACCGTCGATGTCTGAATGAAATGCCCTACGTTGGGGAGTGCGCGCAACGACGAAGCCGCATCATCTGCGGTAAACGAAATCATATCGATTGCGACATCGAATGTTCGTTTTTGCAACGTCGATTCAAACGTGGCACGGTCTTTGCGGTCACCGATAATCACTTCGACATCGCTCGGCGGTTGATCTGCGCGCTGGCCACGATTGTAGACGGTGACACGATGACCGTTGTGCAACAAGGCACGCACTATGGCACGACTAATTGTCCCCGTCCCACCAATAATTAATACATGCATGAACGGTTCCTCTTTATTGCAGTGGCGAATATGCCGTAGGCAGCATGATGACACTGTCAACACGCTCCACTAACACTCCATCTTTTTCACTATCGGCTTTGGCACGCTGCCACGCTTCATCGGCGCGAAACGAATTCCACGCCGTTTCACGCACCTGCGCAGATTCATACGCAAGCACATACACAAGGTCACCATGCAACTCACGACCGCCAGCAGGTGACCAATATGCCACTACCGTCATACCATGTTTGCGAAAGAGCGCATCCGTGTGATTTGCAAAGCGTTGATGCATGGCAGTCAGTTTTCCCGGTGCCGCCCAGTACGTACGCAATTCGTAGATCATGTGCTCCCTCTATCTATATGTCTATGCTGTGATGCCACATTATACCGCCGAAATGATGCTACTGTGCATTCACACAAAAAACACGCGTGAGGGGGCTCCCTCACGCGTGTACACAGTTCGGATGTTTAGCCGACTACTGCTTTGCGCAAACGAGCCATACCCTCAATGATGAGGGCATTGCTTGTGGCATACGAGAGCCGCAAGAAACCAGGCGCACCGAATGCAGAGCCTGCAACAACTCCAATATGGGCGTGCTCGAGGAGTGCTTCTGCGAGTTCGTCGTCGGTGTGACAAACCACGCCACAGGCGAGTTTTTTGCCGAGCAAACCACGGATATCGGGGAAGACGTAAAAGGCACCGTCAGGCATGGCCAATGACACCCCAGGAATGGACGTCAATAGTTCACCGATCAAGTCACGTCGTTCACGGAAGGCACTCACCATACGTGCAACTTCACCTGCCATGTCGAGGCTCCCATCGTAGGCGGGGAGTGCAGCAGCCTGCGTAATTGTCGAAGTGTGCGATGTGGAGTGGCTTTGGACGCCTTTGATGGCATCGATGATGGCTTGCGGACCGGCCACAAAACCGAGGCGCCAGCCAGTCATGGCATATGCTTTGGAGGCACCATTGATGACCAGTGTTTGTTCGTATAATTCAGGTGCCACCTGCAACCAACGTGCGTACGCGGTGTAGATGATTGCATCATAAATTTCATCACTCATGACCACAATCTGGGGATGCTGTGCAATCACATCGGCAATAGCACGTAGTTCTGCGGCCGTGTACACGGCACCCGTCGGATTCGACGGAGAATTAAGCACCAACACGCGAGTACGTGGCGTAATTGCCGCAGCAAGCTGTGCAGCAGTCATACGGAACCCTTGCGTGGCATCAGCCTGCACGATCACTGGTGTGGCACCAGCCAGTTTGGCTTGATCAACATAGCTGACCCAGTACGGCGCTGGGATGATGACTTCGTCACCATCGTCACAGAGCGCCAAAAACGCCAAGAACAGCGCCTCTTTGGCACCATTGGTCACAGAAATCTGATTGGCGGTGTAGCTTACTCCACAGGCAGTACTCACCCATTTGGCAACCGCTGCACGCAACTCGGCTGGTCCGCCAACTGGCGTATATTTGGTTTGGTTGGATTGAATGGCATGAATACCAGCCTGTTTGATGCCATCTGGCGTGGCAAAATCTGGCTCTCCAGCACCAAACGAAATGACATTGACACCCTTTGCTTTGAGGGCGGCGATTTTGCCACCTAGCGCAGTAGTGGCCGAGGGAGTCATGCGCCCGACACGGGTGCTTAATTTCACTTTGCTCATTTTACCTTCATACCTCTCGTTCGCCAGTTTCGACTACTGGCATATTAGCACAGCACCATGCCAGGCTCGGCAACAATTTCAGCAATAACTGCTGCGTATTCCCCTGCCGATTGCAGTGCCTCACAAAACGACGCCAACTGTGCGGGTGCAACGGCACACAACAACCCACCAGACGTTTGCGGATCACATGCCACATCGAGCAACCATGGTGGCACATGTGGAGCGACAGTGACTGCATGTGACAGGACATGCAGTCGATTGCGGGCGAGCCCCCCTGGCACCACACCCGATTCTGCGAACTGTTGGACGCCGGGTAACAGGGGAAGTGCATGCATGTCGATACGCACACCATACGTCGTCGGTGACACCATTTCAAGCAAATGACCAAGCAATCCGAACCCAGTGACGTCAGTCATCGTGTGCACGGCGTGCGCAGTGGCGAGTGTGGCCGCAGTGCGGTTGAGATGTTTCATTGACGCGCACGCTGCAGCAAATGTGGCGGCATCGGCAAGCTGGCGTTTGGCAGCAGTAGTAATGATACCGGTGCCGAGCGCTTTGGTAAGCACGAGCCGATCACCAATCTGTACGCCACGCTTGCGGGCGATGGCGGCAGGAGTAATAGTACCAGTGACACACAGTCCATATTTGGGCTCGGCATCGACGATGGTGTGTCCACCAACCACGACTGCCCCCGCTGCCGTGACTGCGTCAATACCACCTTGCAGGATACGTTGTATGGTAGTCACTGCAAGTGTCTCGGGGAATCCAGCAATTGCCATTGCCAGTATAGGCGTCCCACCCATGGCATAGATATCTGACAGAGCATTCGTCGCCGCGATATAGCCGTAATCGTACGCATCATCGACAATTGGTGGAAAAAAGTCAACCGTTTGCACGATGGTGGTCTGCTCATTTATTTGATACACGGCCGCATCGTCAGCATACTCGAGGCCGACAATAAGTGCTGGATGCGTGGGAATACGCAATCCTTGGATGACTTGTTGCAGGGCACCCGGCCCCATTTTTGCGGCTCAGCCAGCACAACCAGCGAGATCTGTGAGGCGAACTTCATCACGTGTGTGCATGCAGACTCCCTGCGTGATACCGAAATTCATTATACATGGTGGGCGCATACCAAGGAACGGATGAATTGTTTCAATGCTATAATGCCACATGCCGAGTCTCATACGAGGAATACACGCTTGCTATGACGGTAATCGCACGCATCAGTACACTCCACCCCGTAATAATCTACACCATGATATTCCTCTGCTGGTTTGCACCTGGGATGGTCACACAATCGGTGATGATGCCATTTCATCCAGCCATTTATGCCAACAGCTCTCCCAGCGATGACACAACGGCATACGTGCAGACAAACTACTTTGATGATTACGCCACGTTTTATGTGCCCGAAGTCCAGATGCAACTCGACGAACCACGGAGTAGCTGGATTACTACTTGGACATCACGCGTGGAAATGGGGCGACCGTTGGCTCACCTTGCGGGGTTTAGTCCGGCGTATGTCGTCTCATGGGTGTTGATGTTGGTTATTGATGATGCATTCCTCTTTTTTACTGTTATGTTCATGCTATGGGTCTACTTAGCCGGGTTATTTGCGTTGTTGTATGTCAAACTGCTCAGCTCCGACAACATCGCTGCCATCATCGTCGGCATACTCTTTGCATTCAACCCGTATCTCTTTTTTTGGAATACTTTTATCACTTTTGTGGCCGCACTCACCTGGGGCATGGCACTGGTCTATGCACTTACACGCCTACAACGAAGCCAATCACTCGCAAATACAATTTTGGTTGCATTTAGTGTGTACTCGATTATCTACACAGTCTACCCACAAATCAGCATCCATCTCATCTATCTGATCACCGGGTATACTGCGTGGCTCCTGTGGCACATGCCCAACTGGCATTCGCGTCGTCGATTCGTAGGATTTGCAAGCCTGGCGGTGGTGAGTGCCGTAGTACTCTGCATCCCGGTGCTCCGTGATGTCAGTGTACAAATGCAACTTTCTGATCTACGCAAACTCTTACCAGAAACATTCTTTGCAACCAATGTGCCCGTACTCACAGAATGGCAAGACCTAGTACGTACGATGGTTGGATACGTCTACAGCAACGTACTGCAAACCACTCCCGCCTACGACACAATGGCGTATCCGATTTCACGAAGATGGCTCGTATCAATGCTGGCGTTTTGGGGAGTGATTGCGGTCTACTTTGCCTGGAATCGTGTCTGGGGGTGGGTGCTCTGGTTGGCCATTGCCGCACTACTTAGCATTCATAGGCCTATTTTTGTCTTTGCTGAAGCACTCGGGCTCCCACAGTTTTCACGTGGTCTGTTACTGGGGAGTGCAACTCAGTACATCCCGCACATCGTTATGGCGACTATTGGCTTGATACAGCGCAACAACATCCCCGAACGGGCACGTTTGCGTGGCGGAATCATTGTTGGTGCATGCTTTTTGCTCTTGTTGGCCATAACCTGTCTGCAAGGTGCAGCTGATGGCAAACCTATTTTTTGGACAATGGTTCTCATTGAAGCACTGATTATTGTGGGGTGCACGTATTGCTTCATCGTGCCGCGATCAGGTCGTTGGCAGCTCGGTGTGCTAGTCATTGTCATCATGCAGGCGGTGATTGTGGTACGACCATACTGGTTAGTACAACCACAGACGCATGTAATCCGCACGTCAGAAACCGTACAAGCAATACAGGGGGCGATGCCCACCGATGGCAAGTTTGTACTCGTCTATAGTAAACCGGCGCGCCAACTCGAAGCAAACTACACAGCATTTCTCAAACTCAACAATGTTGGCGCATATAGTTCATTACCGTCGCGTTATTATGTGGCAATTATGCAGTCATTTGGCATTGAATTTGATGCATATATTCGCAACATCCGCAGCATCCCTGCTACCTTTCCCGATACTGCACGCTGGATGGCCAACATTCATGTGATTGCAAGTGAAATGCCTCAAGATTTTGCCGGAGCCACGCTTGTTACTCGTAGCAACGGCGTGTACGTGTATCAATATGCGCAAGCCATGGGGTGCTGTGCGTGGATTGCAGCTGCTGATATGCGTGAACAGAGTTCTTCGCACTGGTATATTGATGCCATCCAAGACACAGAGATACTTCCCGTACGTACCACAACGGATAGCGGCGACGTCAAACAACTCACACTGCCGGCTCGGAATAGCGCTGGAATAGTCATCATCAGTCAGGCATACCACCCAGATTGGTATGCCACCGTGACAACACCGGCTGGGGAAAGCCCGGCAGCAACAGTGATTATCAACGATGGCTACCAAGGGGTGAATGTCCCTGCAGAGGCCACACAAGTGACACTCCGATTTATGCCGTGGGTGTGGTGGAGCTGGATTGGGCATGTATGGTGGTTGCTGTGTGGGCTATTCCTCATCTATCGTCATCGATTTACAATCTTTGAGGGGGTATGGAAACACCACAGCCTGTAGTATAATTGTGTGTATGTGATGCGATTGCCGAGGACCCGGCAGATGTCGATTGTAGATGATCGTGGGTATAATCAAGGTTTCAAGCCGTCTCCGTCATTGGCGATACGCAATGCACGGCGTGTGGCGCACTTGTTGCACTGTGTGCAACCACTTGTGGCACCGCACCACATGCTAGAAATCGGTTGTGGCACGGGTGAATATGCAGCGTTACTCGCGCAACACCCAGCAGTCACCGTCCTCGGGACTGACATTTGTCAGCCGTTTATCGATTACGCACGCCAACAATATGGCGGAGTGAATATTGATTTCGCATGTTTTGATTTTACGAATAGTACTGAAGTCGCTGCACATGTGGGCAGCAAACAATTTGACAGTGTGGTTGGCAACGGCATCCTACACCATATGTACTACCACATCGACCAGGTACTCGGTCACATATGGCAGTTGTTGCTCCCCGGTGGGCGCATGGCATTCATGGAGCCCAACCTGTACAACCCGTACATTGCTGCGATTTTTTGTATCCCGACACTGCGGCGCTGGGCACGCCTTGAGCCAAGCGAAATGGCATTTCGCCGGCAGGTTATCGTGGATGCACTGATGCGCGCTGGATTCGTCGATATCAGCGTGGAGTACCGTGATTTCTTGGTGCCAGGCACGCCAGCAATGCTAGTGAAACCCGTAGTTGCACTTGGTGCCGTCATTGAGCGCATCCCAATGGTGAATATGCTGGCGCAATCGCTGCTGATTTCGGCACGCCGACCGCTGGAAGCTGGTAGGTAAGCCGATGCCACATCCATTAGCGTGGTGCCATGAACAACTTATTTTGATGCATGCCAACGCCAACGTCGGTCATCTCGGTGGCAATTTGTCGTGTATTGATGCCATATATCACACATTTGGCATACTGCGCCCCAACGACCGATTCATCCTTTCAAAGGGACATTCGGCGGGGGCACTGTATGTTGTCCTCGCCGCATATCACATCATTCCAAGCGCCTGGTTGGAGACGTTTCATCGGGACAACACCAAGCTCCCCGGACACCCACCCGCCAACACAATTGATGCAATTCCCTTTGCCACAGGGAGTTTGGGGCACGGATTGAGTCTAGCGGCCGGATTCGCATTGTCACAGCGTATGCGCAACACCACACAACGCACATTTTGTCTGACATCTGATGGTGAATGGCAAGAAGGATCAACCTGGGAGGCACTGATTTTTTTGTGTCATCACAAACTATCAAATTTGACCATTTTAATTGATAACAATGGCTGGCAAGGGTTCGGGTCAACCACACACGTAGCGTCGATGCATGACCTGGTTGAGAAATTAAGTGCTTTTGCAGTAGAAATAACCAGTGTAGACGGACACGATGCGACTGCAGTAACACACGCACTGCAGCAACAATCGCATGCACCGCGATGCATCATTCTCAACACGACCAAAGGTCGGGGCTTGCCCGGCTTGGCTGATACCTTGCAGAGCCACTATCTGCCACCAACGCCAGCGCAAGTGGCACAAGCACTTAGTTATCTGCATGGTGAACAATGAGAAAAGAACTTTGTAGCGCACTCACCCATATCAGCGCCGATCCCAGCATGGTCTTTTTTACTGGTGATTTAGGATTCATGGCACTTGAACCACTTCAAGCAGTCATGGCCGAACGATTCATCAATGCGGGAGTCGCCGAACAAAACATGATGTCAGTGGCCGCCGCATTTGCACATGATCGGTGGAATGTGTGGTGCTACAGCATTGCATCGTTCTGTGTTATGCGCCCTTTTGAAATGATTCGCAATGACATTTGTCTGCATAATCTGCCGGTGAAATTAATTGGCAATGGTGGAGGATACGGATATGGCGTTATGGGCCCCACTCATCATGCCGTTGAAGACTATGGCGTGTTGTTGACACTCCCGCACATACATGTCTATATTCCGGCATTTGACGAGGATGTCGCAGCAGTAATTGCTGCTGCAAATCACCGTCAGGGACCGAGCTATATCCGCCTTGGTCGTGGTGAGCGCCCACACGACTACGCAGTACCTGTCTATGCACCATGGCGGCAACTTGTGCGTGGTGACAACGGCATCGTGATTGTGACCGGTCCAATTGCAGGCATGGTCTGGCAGCATTGCGCCACATTACCGGACACACAACGACCTGATGTGTGGGTGGTCAGTGAGCTACCACTCGATGCAAACACCATCCCCGATGCAGTATGGCATCGCATGGCACGCAAGCAGTCTGTGGTGGTAGTTGAAGAGCATGTTTCTCATGGTGGACTCGGTCAGATGGTTGCGTTTGCCGCCGCCGTACGTGGCCTCCATCTGCCACACTTCCATGCTATGGCTGCAGGAGGTTTGTCTCTGGGGGTGTACGGATCACAAGCATTTTTGCGCACGCAATCAGCGTTGACAGCTACTGCACTCTTGGCTCATTTGGGAGTACACGATGAACAATGATGTGATGATACACGCACTACGTGGCCCAATAGTCGTAATTGGAGCGGGTGGATTCATTGGTGCGAATCTCTTTAAACGACTGCTCGCAGTACGGAGTGATGTCTATGGGGTTGTGCGACAGCAACCGACATGGCGGCTACAGGATTGTCCCACCGACAACATTGTAGAAGTTGATATCACTGATGCAGCAGCTGTACGCAATCTGTTGACATCAATTGCGCCACAAACGGTGTTTAATTGTTCGTCGTATGGAGCATATTCGTTCGAAGAAAATACGACACTGATTCATCGCACCAATTACACTGCGGTTGTCGAATTTATCGAGCAACTGAGCCAGCGACCGTTTACGGCATTTGTGCATGCAGGGAGTAGCTCGGAGTATGGCACTAATTGTAGCGCACCGCATGAAGATGCCCAACTCGCACCCAATAGTCAGTATGCACTCAGTAAAGTAGCAGTGGCACAGTATTTGGCGTATGTGGGCAAATACCGTCAACTCCCCGTGGTCAATTTGCGCCTCTATTCGGTCTATGGGCCACTCGAAGATACCGCACGGCTGATTCCTAATGTGGTGCGTCGTGCATTGCACGGCGGGTATCCCGAATTTGTGGATGGTGATATTTCACGTGATTTTGTGTACATTGATGACGTATGTGCCGCATTTATCACCGCCGCAGCCCGCATGAATCCAAGCATGTATGGTGAATCGTTTAACATTGGCACAGGCATCGCAACGACCATCAAACAGCTTGCTATGACGGTACAAACGATGTTTCAATTAGTAGCACAGCCTCGTTTTGCGACGATGCCGGCACGCAAATGGGATTTAACTGATTGGTATGCGGATCCAACCAAAGCACGTACTCAGCTGGGCTGGGTTGCAGAAACATCGTTGGTGGCTGGGCTCGACGCCACCCGTGCGTGGGTCGAAACACTGAGTGACCACGATATTATGCTGATGTCAAAACGTACGACAATTACGCGCAAGCGGAGCGTGAGTGCAATCGTGGCCTGTTACAAAGATGCCCAAGCCATCCCCTACATGCATGCTCGTCTGACAGAAACCTTTCGCACGATTGGGTGCGACTATGAAATTATTTTCGTCAATGATTGTAGTCCGGATGATTCACAAGCAGTCATTCAGCAGATTTCTGCCACCGACTCCAAGGTACTCGGAATTTCGCATAGCCGCAATTTCGGCAGTCAGATGGCGTTTCGCAGTGGCATGGAGTTGGCACGCACTGATGCAGTCGTGCTGCTTGATGGTGATTTACAAGACCCGCCCGAGTTAATTGCTGATTTCTATCGAAAATGGGAAGAAGGATTTGAAGTCATCTATGGACGACGGGTACGCCGTGAAATGCCATGGATGTGGGAAATGCTTTACAAAGCCTTCTATCGCATCTTCTCTGCGTTCAGTTACATTCCAATTCCACGTGATGCTGGAGATTTTTCATTGATTGACAAGCGCGTGATAGGGTGGTTGCTCAAAAGCCAAGAACGCGATCTCTTTCTGCGCGGGTTACGCGCCTACATGGGGTTCAAGCAAACCGGAGTTGATTATGTGCGACCGGAACGCATGTTTGGCGTGAGCACCAATAACTTTCTCAAAAACATAAACTGGGCCAAAATGGCATTCTTTTCGTATAGT
This sequence comes from Roseiflexaceae bacterium, assembly GCA_046303375.1. Classification (GTDB taxonomy): domain Bacteria; phylum Chloroflexota; class Chloroflexia; order Chloroflexales; family Roseiflexaceae; genus UBA965. The sequence goes on along the minus strand of JBKCGB010000133.1, from coordinate 16,376 downwards.
AATGCGCCTCTCAATCTCTTGAGCACCGCTGGCGTCTTGCTGACACTCCTTTCGACGATTCTGATGATAATTACAATATTGGTGCGTCTATTTGCACCCACATACGTGCCACAAGGGTTGACCACACTTGTGCTGTTGGTCATCTTTTTTGGTTCGATTAATCTGCTTGCCATCGCAGTTATCGGTGAGTATATCGCCAAAATCATCGTTGAAGTCAAGCAGCGGCCACGGCTGATTCGGTCTGCCATCATTCGTCATGGCACGATTACTGCCGAGCTCCCCGATGAGTCGTTGCGCCCAAATTAGTGGACAAAGGATACTACTATGAGCGATCCCCATGTCAAAGAAAATGTGAGTGCATTTAATTCAGATGCATCACACAACGAAGGCTATTTGTATACAACAAATGCGCCATATTCTGCGATTGTGGCCAACAAGCGCATGTCTGATGCAATCATTGCAGCTATTCCCGCTGACAGTCAGCGTATTTTAGACCTTGGTTGCGGTGATGGTGTCTACACTGCCGAAATCGCACACGCATTCCCAACCGCACATGTGATGGGCAATGACCCAGCACAAGTCGCAATTACCGCAGCACAACGTCGCTTTCCACATGCACATTTTGCAGTAGGGAATGTGCTCGATATGACGACACAACCCGATACGCAGGTTGATGTGAGTATATTGCGTGGGGTCATTCATCATCTCCCCCAACACACACAGATGTCGGCAATTGCGAATGCACGCAGCCTGAGTAAGCGGTTGGTGATTTGTGAACCCAATGGCAACAATCCCATTCTGAAGTACATTGAAACGCATTCGGCATATCACATTGCGCACCAAGAACAGAGCTTTACCAGCGATACATTGGTCGCATGGTGCCGACAGGCAGGCTGGCACACAGTAACTGTGCATTATATTGGCTTTGTGCCATTCTTCTTTCCTGAGCTCCCAGCCCGTCTGATTCATTTCTGCCAGCCACTCCTCGAGCGCATCCCATGGGTAAGTAAATATTTGAGTGCACAGATCGTACTCGTATGCGAATGACGCACAATTCAATTCGAGTACAATAAAGGCACACACGTACAACGAGAAGAGGATTTCACATGAGTGCCGTGATTTCTGGAGCTGAGCCTATTGCTGTCGAAGCAGGTGCTGAGGTGTTGCGCAACGGCGGTAACGCAATTGATGCCGCTGTCACCTGTGCCTTTGTACAAGGGATTGTGAATCCACAGATGTGTGGGATTGGTGGGTATGCGCTTGCGCTCATCCAACGCCCCAACGAAGCCCCCGTACTCATCGATGGCCCCGCATTAGCTGGCTCATTAGTCAAGGCAGATATGTGGGTCGACCACTACATCCGCCTCAGCCCTGATGGATGGGGATATTTTCTAAAAGATAAAGTCAACGACAAAGGGTATACATCGATTTGCACACCCGGGACGGTGAAAACGCTCCATACCATTCTCACACGCTACGGCACCCGCAGTTGGGAATCGGTCATTGCACCCGCCATTGAGACTGCGGAGCGTGGATTCATGGTTGATAGTCATCTGGCGAATCGCTGGAAGGGGCGGGTCAAGTACCCCGAGCAAGTATCAATGCTCGAATATGTTACGAGTAACCGCGAAGCAAGTCGTATCTACCTCAAAGATGGTATGCCATATGATGAGGGTGAGATGCTCAAAAATCCTGATTATGCGACTACATTGCGCCATCTCGCCAAACACGGTGCCGACGATTTTTATCATGGTGCGCTCGCCAAAACCATCAGCACTGATCTCGCAGCCAATGGCGCCTATGTGACTGCCGCAGATTTGGCTGAGTATCAGGTCAGCGATGAGCAAGTCATTCGTGGCACATATCGTGGTTACGACATTGTTACATCACAGGCACCACATGGTGGACCAACTGTGGTAGAGATTTTGAACATCCTTGAAGGGTTCAACATCAATGCGCTCGGGCATAATAGTGCAGAGTACATTTATCTGGTTGCGATGGCCATGAAGGCAGCATTTACTGATCGCAATGCGCATCTCGGCGATCCACGTGCAGGCAACGTCCCCGTAGCGTGGATGACATCAAAAGCACGTGCCACCGAGTGGCAAGCGCATATTCGGGCAGGCAAACCGATACGCGTCAGTGACACACCGACCACACCGCCTGACACCACGCATATCAGTGTCGTCGACCACAATGGCATGTGTGTAGCACTAACGCACTCGTTGGGGATGTCGTCAGGAGTGATTACCCCGGGGCTCGGGTTCATGTACAACAACTCGATGGTCAACTTCCATCCATTCCCAGGGCATCGCAATTCGATTGCGCCGCGAGTGGGTCGGACCACAGGAATGGCGCCAACCATCATCTCGAAAGACGGCAAACCCATCTTGGTTGTGGGAGCACCAGGTGCATCGCGCATTATCACCGCAGTATTACAGACCATCATTAATTTTCTTGATTTTGGGATGAGTGTGAGCGATGCGATTGCGGCACCACGCATCGATTGCCAAGGTGACAACATCGTGTGTCAGATGCGTATCCCAGAATACATCTGTGCCGAAGTCCGCAAACAGCACCCTATTTCACGGTTGCCATTCAGTTATGGTGCAATGGCGCTGGTGCATGCCGTATCGCTCCGCGATGGCATCATACAGGGTGGCGCTGATCCTGGTTGTTCTGGTGTCGCATTACACGTTTAGCAGAAAGACATCTGCATGTACGACCTCAAATCAGTACATTTGCCCAAAGTCAGTGGCATTCCGTTGCGGTTACTCCGTTGGTTATTGGAGTGGGCTCCCACGCGCTCACTGTTGGCTCCTGGATTGCTCAAAAACGCTGGCGTGAGTGCCTATCGACAGCAGCCTGATACAAGTAATGCCACCGCAGAGACAGCGGTACTACCGGCATGGCCGAGTGCCCCTCCATCTGAGCCACACGCTGTTGCGTTGGTGAGTCGTCAACATGCGGAGCAATGGCGTTCTGCACAGCAACTACACGATGCGTATGTCAGTGGCACACATACTCCAGAATCAGTTGCAGAGGCATTGATTGCTGCACGAAACACCGCAGATTTCCATCAGCTCAATGCGTTTATCGCCTATGATGATGCCGCATTACGGCGCGACGCTGCTGCGTCGCATGCGCGTTATCGGGCAGGTGCACCACGCGGCATACTCGATGGAGTCCCTGTTTCCGTCAAAGACGAATTTGCGGTGGCCGGGTATGTCAGCGGTGATGGGACCTCGTTTCTTGGCCAAGCACCAGCCAGCGCCGATGCAACAAGTGTGGCCAGGCTCCGGGCTGCTGGTGCACTCATTGTGGGCAAAGGGCAAATGCATGAAATCGGTCTCGGGGTGGTCGGTACGAGTCGTGCACATGGACCAGCACGTAATCCATTTGCGCCAGCCCACACAGCTGGTGGCAGCTCAGGCGGGGGTGCAGCTGCCGTCGCCAGCGGATTGGCTGTGGTTGCACTCGGCGCAGACGGTGGCGGATCGATTCGTGTGCCAGCCAGTTTTTGCGGGATGGTTGGACTCAAAGGCACCTACGGGCGCATCTCGTCACATGGCACTGCGGGGGTAGTCTGGAGCATGTCTAATCCGGGACCAATTGCACCGACTCCGGCCGATGTGGCAGCTGCGTACATGGTGATGGCAGGAACCGATCCCCATGACCCACGCACGGCGCATCAACCCACACCAATGGCAGCAGATTTGGCTCGTCGCGATTTACGTGGTGTGAGTATCGGGTACATGCCTGCGTGGTTTGAACATGCAGACAGTGAAATTGTGGCACAGTGTCGCACCATGTTGCACTATTATCGTGCCGCAGGGGCTGATATTCGTGAAATCGCGGTAGCAGGACTCGAGGCAGCACGTGTTGCACACACTATCATCATCACATGCGAAATGCTGACCGCACTCGAGCAGGAGCTAGCACAATTTGGGCACTTGCTCGCCGATGAAACACGTTTGTCGCTGGCGATTTCACGCGAATTCACTGCGGCTGATGTACGCCACGCCCAACAAACACGTACCACATTCACACAGACATTGCGTGACGTATTCGCCAAAGTAGACTTGATTGCCACGCCCACCACAGGCCTCAATGCACCACTCATTACACCTGCACATATCCCTCATGGCATGAGTGATTTGAGTAGCACATTTGAAATCATGCGATTCGCCTTTGCTGCCAATTTGTCTGGGGTACCAAGCATTAGCATTCCTGCCGGTTTCAGCAAGTCTGGTATGCCAATTGGGTTTCAACTCATGGCACGTCCATGGCAAGAAGCACTGCTCATTGAAGCTGCCCAGGTTGCTGAACAATGGCGCACCATGCTCCCACCGCAAGTGTTGTTTCGCTGGTAGCACTACGCACACCGCTGCTGGGAGTATATCCCAGCAGCGGTGTGGGTTGTACCTGTATTCCTGCTATGACGTCTGCACATCAACGAGTGTTGATGACTCAGTTGCCCGACGTTTGAGTGCATCCAACAGCCACTGTTGCAACTCGGCGTGGGTAAACGTGACATCAGTGCCAGCCTGGTCGATATGCAACGTGTGCTTGGTAAGCAGTTGGCGCAAATCCGTAATGGTACCATTTGCACTCGGTGACGATGGCACTGTTGCATCGGGGTACCACTGATTGGCCCATGCCGTCAGCGTCGCAATCTCAGTAGCCCGTGTAGCAGCAATTGCGTTGGCGGCAGGTGATGCATCTGCCAACGCAGTGGCAAGAGCTTGCTCACGCTGCAGCATTGCAATGGTGTGCAGTAATACATTTGCTTCGGGAGCGACCTGTGTACCACCAAACTCCATACCGTCGAATGGCATCATGCTGTTGCCACGGCCATGCATATCACCGTGATTATGTCGATTTCCACCACGACCAGCAAACATACCATCATTCATGCCGTGCTTACCATGCATACCACGCATCGGTTGTGGGAGCGTAATGAGACCAGTTGCATTCGCCACAAACAACCCACCCATGGTGAGTGCACCAATGACGAGCAATACGACACCGGCAATGCCAATAATACGTACCCAATCACGATTTCGTGTAGTCATGTTATTCCTTCCCTTCTTTTGTATCAGGCGTTGTCACCACGGTAGTATCAGTGTCACTTACGGCAACGGGCTGTGCAACCGTAGCAGCGACTGGGGCAGTGGTTGGCAGACGCCAACGATCAATCAGACGAATCACTCCCCAAATGAGCACCAACACAAAACCAATACGCAAACTCAATCGGGCTATCATGAAGATCAACGCAACGATCATCACTGTTGACATACCACTTCGTTCCTCTCTATGTCGTGTGTCGCCACAACGTGGCTGACATCATTACTATAGAAGGCGTATGTAAATATTCGATGTGGCAGTTGTTCAAGATTGTGTCAAGGTTTCAACAGAATCCTCAGCAATATCTCATCTTGACGCACCGAGGAATATGTCTTCAATCGTGAAGTGCATCTCCATGCAGGTACAACAGCACGTATAATACGAACATACATTGTGAGAGACATACCATGCACACACTTCAATTTCGCGATATTGCAGCCAAGCCAGTGCACCTGCACGAGAATCAGATGATGCTTGGTAATCAAACGTACCAACTCGACACCATCATTGAGGGACAAAAGTGGCGTCTCAGTCTTTCAGCAATACATCGCTACCTGAGGGAATCTGCCTACGTCTACGGCGAACCATTCCATATACCAGCTGCAGCAGTCATCTTTGACCTCAATCATGAGCTCGACGTATTGGGGCATTTTCTGCCACTCATAACACAGCTCAGCAGTGATGAACGTGCCCAATTCATGATGCGCCTCAATGCACTTTTACGCGATCCACACTTGCCAATCCGCCTGCCGTACGCAACTGCCGTCACGCGGATTCCGTTGAGTGCCCGCGCCTTGATTGCAGGTCAAATCCTAATGTGCTTTTTTTATCGAAATGACGTAATCACCACACTGCTCACCACCAAACCGACGTTTGATTTGTTTCTCAACGTTGCCGATTATGCGCGTGCGGGTGGGGTGGGAGGTGGATGTTATGATCTGCATGCACATCGGGTGCTACTCCATTTGCCACGACTGTACGAGGGGTTCTTTGATACCATCCCTGGTGTTTGCCCATTACTCCATGAAATGGGGCACATGCTCGATGGCACAAGCATGCGTCAAATGCTGTACGGTGAATGTCGCGGTGAATTCCCGAGTATGACACGATCACAACACAGCACATTTGCTGCCGCCAAAGCGGCAGAATACGCCTGTTACATGGCACACTACCATGGACGAGCACCAGCAGATGGGCGGTATCCGCTCGGGCATCCCTATGTATTTCAAACGGATGGAGAGTTTATTGCTGGGTACTGGGAAATGTTTTGGCGCAATCCACACACAATGGCCACGCAGTGTCCCACACTGTTTGCGGCATTGTGTGACTATACACAATGCGACCCACGCCAAGCATTGCCAACAGACTACATGGGGTACGTCGATGGCAATCGGGCCTTTTATCGCAGTGGTGAACGCCCGTGGCCGAGCCAAATTCGCTACCACATCAGCTAGGATCGTGGTAATTGCAGCGTGAATGTGGCGCCACGACCAAGACCAGGGCTCGTCACGGTTAATGTGCCACCATGTGCTTCTGCAATGGCGCGCGCAATAGTCAAACCAACGCCCGCACCACCGGTAGCGCGGGTGCGCGAAGGATCGACCCGATAAAAACGTTCGAAGATGTGGTCAATGTGGGTGGCGTCGATACCAATGCCGTTATCGTGCACCCGGCACCAGACCATGTGTGCATCATGACCGGTACTGAGTTCGACGAGCCCCTGTGGTGCAACAGCACGCAATGCGTTGGTGAGCAAATTGACGAGAATTTGGCAGATACGATCGCCGTCACACTGCAATGGCTCTGTGGCGTGTTGATGAGTAATCGACAGGGTGACTGATTTTTCGGTGAAACGTGGTTGTAAGAGATCCTGTGCCTGTTGCACGATAGCATGCAAATCGGTGTACTGACGATTGAGGACCAAAGAACCAGCCTCTGCGCGCGACAGCGCTTGCAAATCATCGACCAATCGTTGCATGCGAGATGCTTCGTCACGGATAATGCCAAATGTTTTGGTGTTGGGCAGAATGACCCCATCAATGAGCCCTTCTGCGTAGCCACCTATTGACGCAAGCGGAGTACGCAGTTCGTGGGCCACGTCACCAATCAGCGTAGCACGGCGATGTTCGGCATCTTTGAGTGCGCCAGCCATGTAATTGAATTGTTGGGTGAGTGCGTGAATTTCGGTCGTATTTGTGGGCACATCCATCAACGAAAAATCCCCTGCAGCAACACGTCGGCTCGCAGCAATTACTGTGTGCAATGGTGCCACAATCAGACGTGCCAAGGTGATGCTGATAGCAATGGCAGTTATCGATGCAACCCCTGCAGCAATCCACATTCCGCGCCATACTGCCGCATTGTAGACCCGTTCAACCGTCATCCGTGGCATTGGGCCGCGCCCATCAGGCATACTGTTGTCGTGTTGCAACTGCTCATCGTTGACGATGCGGTCGCGAATGCGGGGCGTGACCAAAAACGTCACGAGCATAAATGATGCCATCGTCACCGCAATCACAAAAAAGTGTGCCAAGAGCAGACGCATGCGCAACGTGTTCACGATTGTCTCCAACGATAACCTGCCCCACGCACCGTTTCAATAAACCGCGGAGATGCGGGGTCTTCTTTGAGTTTGCGCCGTGCATTTGCAATGTGCACGTCGACCACATGATCATCACCGTAATAGCTGACACCCCATACCTGCTCAAGTAGCTGTGTACGAGTATACAGACGCCCTGGCGTCGTCGCAAGCAACACGATGAGACGAAATTCGGTACTCGTGACTGCTACTTCTTCACCAGCCATGCGGATTTCGTGCCCTTCGACATCAATGGTTAAATCATCATATTTAAGCACTTTATTCGACGAATTAGGCGTCCGTGCACGGCGCAACACGGCGCGAACCCGTGCGACCAGTTCACGTGGAGAAAATGGCTTGGTCAAGTAATCATCGGCACCGACTTCGAGACCCACCACACGATCAACTTCGTCGGCGCGTGCCGTCAACATGATGATGTATACATCTGATGTGGCGCGCACACGTCGACATACTTCGATGCCGTCGATTTCGGGGAGCATCAAATCAAGCACAACCACATCTGGTTGCACACGTGCCAGCACGCTGAGCGCATCACGCCCATTGTCTGCTTCGTGTACCACATACCCTTCTCGTTCGAGATAAGCGCGTATGAGTTCACGTAGTGGCACTTCATCATCTACAACCAAAACTGTTGGCATCTGCTACTCCTGGTCTGCAACAGGGATTCCAAGCCATTGCTCATATTGGGCGGATTGGAGCGATACCGGCTGTGCGGTGCGCACCCAACGAATCTGTTGCCACGGCGTTGCTATGACGTGGAGCACAACACTCCGGAGTTCATCACGCCGAAAGTAGGTGATACGCACGCTCGTGCCTGGCGCAGATTCTTGCAAGCGCGCTTTAAAGCGACCAGCATCGACGCGCGTATCGTTGAATGCAATAATTTCATCAAATGGAGAAATACCGGCATCAGCAGCAGGACTATATGGTGTGACCGACGCCACTAGCAGTCGCGTTGATTCTTGTTTGACTCTCACACCAATAGTCACTGGTCCGTCATCACTCACATCCCAGTGTGTATCTAATCCAACGACCGTAGCAAGCATCGCATAATCGATTTCGGCAGTCCCCTCAATATAATCGGCAAAAAACTGCGCCACCAGGTCAAAATCGACACCAGCGACCTCGGCGATCAGCAGAATCATGGTGTGGTCCTCGGGAATGCCAGGGTGTTCGAGTGGGTAACGCGCTTCAAGCAGACGTAACACATCATCGAAACTTCGTTCACCGGCACTCAGCCGACGAATAAACATATCAAGCGCAAATGTGACCACCGCACCTTTGATGTAATACGAGATACTCACATTGGGGCTGTTTTCGTCGGGGCGATAGTAGCGAATCCATGCATCAAAACTGGCTTCAGCCAAGCTTTGGTGAAGCCGACCCGGGGTGCGCATCACACTATTAATATCATCCGCAAGCAGCTCGAGATAGCGTTTTGGTGAAATGAGCCTGGCACGGCACATGATGAGATTGTCGTAGTACGAAGTAACACCTTCCGCCAACCACAGTTGCCGGGTATAGTTTTCTTGGAAGTAATTAAACGGTCCAAGTGGTGCAGGGCGAATACGTTTAACATTCCACGTATGAAAGAATTCATGGGTAATCAGGCCAAGAATCTTTTCATAGTCGCGTTGTTTCGCAAACCCCCACCTATCGCACAAACAGACGGTACTATTACAATGCTCAAGCCCGCCATACATGCCATCAGCTAGATGCAAGATAAACGTATATCGTGTATAGGGGATGGCCGCAAAGTGTGCACGTACCGCACGCACAATACGCTCGATGTCATGGACGAGTGTGGCGATGTCCTCATTCCCATGCCCCCAAACCACGACCTCGTGCGGGATGTTTTCCACAAAAAACTCAATTGTCTGATGCGTACCACATTCAAATGGCGCATCATAGAGTGCATCATATGATTGCGCCGCAAACGACCACATCGCACCATCAGCATGCATCTGTACCGCATGGGTGGTAGGCAACTGTGTCGCCACACGCCAATGCCCGGGGGTTTGCACTCTGACGTGCAACGGTTGTTGGTACGATGTGAGGCACATGCATACAGCTGCAGGGTTAAAAAATGCGTGCGTATCATCCACATGATTGGTACGAACCGTTAATTCGTAGGCATACACACTATATCGCACCTCGACAGGTGCGTCGGTATTGAGTAGCTGGATTTGCCAGGTGCATTTATCAGTTTTTTGCCAGCGACAGCTCTGACCGTCTTGCACGACACGAAATGCTTGCACATGCCGAGCATACTCACGAACCATGTACGAACCAGGTGTCCACACCGGCATTTTGAGTTCCATGACCGCATCAGGGTGTGATATCGAAATCGTCACATCCAGGAGGTGGGCAGTATGGCGCATGGTAGAGATTTCGTAGTGTACTCTGTTCATAGGGTGTATGGTGCAAATAAATGTACGACGAGTGCCGTTAACTCACGTGGGTACTGCTGGATACGCAGCAGCAAATTGAGTACATCGCCCGCTTGATCGCGACATTCATACATGGCGTGGGCCACAGCAAGCATGCGTGTATCGCCCAGACTGGCGCGATAGGCGTAAAAGTCACGAATATACCCGACACGAAGTCGCAACATGCGGGCACTCCCACTTACCGTATGGCGTGGGTAATGGAAAAACAGATATTCATCCAGCATAGCATAACTGGCATCTGCAATAGATGTCGTATAGTACTGCGCCAAAAAGAGTGACCACTCATGCATTGCACGAATGCGCTGACGAACTGCGCCGCTACGCGATTGTACACTGAGCCATTCTTCATATGCACGGATGTGTAATTGGCTTTCACGCAGTGCTAATTCAATCACAAATACGGCGTCACCGTCCAACGATTTATCGACCTTATCAGCCGACGCCGACTGTGATAGCCGTTTAACGTGTTGTGCGGCACGTACTTCAGCGAATTCAAATGCACCATAACTCTGCCCACCATGAGTAATATCTTCGTAGCTGAGCAGCATAGGGCGCAACGTGTGCATGAGATGCGGGTGTTGGGGCAAGATACGTTGCATGGCCGCAGAGAGGATTGCCGTGTGGTCTTCATCGGTTTCTGCACGGAGCATTTTGCGGCGCTCTTCGTCGTTGAGCGCCCGCAGAAGCTGTACTGACCAATCGTGTAATGCGGGATGTCGATGCGCAAACAATGCCACAAATGTCTCAGTATCAAGATCTTCTTCTGACCACTGCGTGTCGTCTATGTCATCGTCGTCATCATCACTCTGCAGGGCTGCCGTATACGAATCTGGCTCTTCGCCATCTTCGTCGTGGTTGACCCATTCGTCTTCGGCATCACTCTCAGCATAATGTACGTCATATGCACCACGTGCAATCGCATCATCGATGGCGGGTGAATGATCGATGAGTGTATCCACAGGCAGCACACGGGGCATGACAGAATCTTCGTATTGGGTGTCAATAAACATGCGTACTGCAGAATATCGCTGTGCAATACCATCCCATAATCCTGCGCGACAATCCGCCATACGCCGGTTGCGTAACTGCTGCTGCAACTCACTAATACGCAATCGTAACACATCGAGGCGCGACAACACGACAGGCGCCGACGTCTGTGCGTTCAACAACGATTGCCATGGCATCGGCGGGTATGTTGTGCGCCAGGGTGCCTGCGCATAGCGCGCCAACAGACGGAGCTGCACCAGCGCAATATCATGCGTCGCATGCCAATCAGCAGTGAGCTGTGATGCAATATCACCTGCGAGCAACACAGTATCAGGAATTCGCTGTGCCACCCGCCGATCCACGCGCAAGTGCAATTCACAGCGTGACTGCCAGTCGATTTGCACAATGATATGATCGCCATGACGGAACGCGTGGGCTGCATACCAGCCTGCCAGTGAAACGATATCCGGCCCATGTGGCTCGCATGGGTGTGCCGAGGCTCCGATATAGATAGGGGTATCCTCTGGCACAAACGGTTCCAGCCATTCGCGGAGTAGATAATCACCGTCTATTGCCTGCTGATCGGGAACCACGCGAAACACCACCCCATGGACGGCCTGACGTACTGAGATGTATTCTTCGTGGGCAAGAGGTACCCACCCAAGTGCACGCGCATTCGCAGCCAGCAACACGCGTACCATTTTTGCCAATTTCGCATGCTGGATTTGGTATGTATGTGTGAGGGCTGCCACGATACCAGGTATCGTCTGTACTCCATGCACCACTTTTGCTAATTCTTGCAACGACACGGTCAGTGTTCGCTTAAAGTGCGCCATGGATTCCCTCGTTTCATGCACACACCAACGGTTGTGCTGAAATTATATCATGCACCATGCTTAGCGGTCATAACCATCTATTGCATCAAACACGGCTGCCACAATACTCGTCGTGTCGATGTGAAAGTGTTGGTAGAGCGCATCACGTGACCCAGACTGGCCGAAGTCGTCGACCCCGAGACTCGTCAAGGGTGCGCCATAGACACTCCCCAACCACGCCAAAGCATGTGATGCCGCATCATGCACAGTCACCATCGGGACTCGCCGTTGCTCATCAGCAAAAAGCCACGCCAACGGGTCATTGTCGCCACTCCGCCGTGCCTGACTGTAACGCTCGTACAAGGCACGTGCACTCACAATGTTTATGACATCAACTGCCACACCTTCATGCCACAGTTGCGTCGCAGCCGCCAATGCCTCGGGAATCATGGTACCACTTGCACATAGCATGACACGTGGCGCATCATACAACTCGGGGTGTGTGTCACGCCATGATGCCAACACATAGGCACCCGCCAACGCATGTGTACGTAGCGTGTCAATTCCCAAACGCGCAACTGCGGTATGAAATGGTGCTTGATCGATGGGGCGGGTGCTTAGTCGTATATACAAAGGACGTCCATGGACGCGATCAAAACAGTGTTTGACACCTTCCAACAAAAACCACTCTAATTCGCCGGCATAACACGGCTCAGCCATCATCAGTTTGGGCAATTCGATACCCACAGATGCAGTAATCGTCGATTGATGCGCACCTCCCTCGGGGGCCAGCGTCACCCCTGAAGGAGTCCCAGCAACGATAAATTTGGCTCCAGAGTAGACGGCATAGATGAACGCATCTAACCCACGCAACACGAACGGGTCGTATACAGTACCAATAGGAACAAGTGGCGCACCCAAGAGCTCATGTGAGAGACCAGCAGCAGCCAACATCATGAACAAATTCATTTCAGAGATGCCCAACTCGATGTGCCGGCCACTCGCCGAACGCTGCCATTTGAGCAACCGTTGCGCTTCACTTTCGTAATCAGGAACATCAGCAAACGGTGTATAGACACCAAATCGATTGATCCACCCACCAAGATTTGTCGACACCGATACATCGGGTGATGTCGTGAGCATGTGATTCGCCAACCCTGGAATATCGCCGAAACGAACCAATAGACGGCCAAAAGCATCTTGCGTGCTGACCTGCTGCGGCATACTCAAATCGACACGATCGGGAACTGCCACCGTCGGACACGGCGGAGGATCCGTTTCGGTGAGGCGCTTGGCAACTTCGTCGCACATCAGTCCTTCTGGGCTGGTACTGGTGAATCCCTGCCAGACATCATCGGCATCGATACCCATCTTGCGACGCAATGCTTCGATTTGTTCGGTGTTGAGCAACATGGAGTGGTTGAGTGGATGACCAGCAATTGGCAACCCCCAACCTTTGATGGTATACGCAAAAATGACCGTGGGTCGGCTCATATCACGTTCGACTTCATCAAACATCTCGCACATGGTATCCAAATCATGTCCACCAAGATTTGCAATGATACTCGGCAACTCTTCATCGGGCACTTGCGCAAGCAATAACGCTAACGTGGCGCGATCACCGTCATTGGCGTTGAGCAGTCGTTCACGTAATTCGGCTCCACTGAGACGAATAGAGGACTGATATTCTTCGTTGCTCATATCATCAATACGGCGACGGAGTGCATCACCACCAGGCATGGCATACAGCTGTTGCAGTTTGTGACCATACTTGGCTTCAAGCACACGCCAGCCGTTTTGCGCAAAGAGTTTTTTGAGTCGAGCCGCACGAATTCCTGGCACGACGCGATCGAGACTCTGCCGGTTGAGATCAACCACCCAGACCACTTGACCGATGCCGTCGAGCGCTTCGTCGAGTAATGCTTCCCAGACATTGCCTTCATCGAGCTCTGCATCACCCACCACCGCCACAAAACGACGCTCAGGAATGGGAGCATCGTGGTCGCGCAGAAAGCGTTGTGTCAATGATGCAAAGAGTGGTGCAACGACCCCTAATCCAACAGAACCCGTTGAAAAGTCTACACGCTCAGGATCCTTGGTGCGACTCGGATATGACTGTAACCCGCCATACTCGCGCAACGTAGTCAAATAGCGTTTGGGGAGATTGCCCAGCAAGTAGTGAATCGCATGAAAGACTGGTGATGAGTGTGGCTTGACAGCAATGCGGTCACCTGGCCTGAGAAAATGAAAATAAAGCGCAGTCATGAGTGTAACCGTAGACGCTGATGAAGCCTGATGCCCGCCGACTTTGGTGCCATCATGATTGGGGCGGATGTTGTTGGCATGATGAATCATCTGCGTGGCCAGCCACAAAATCCGTTGTTGAATGGATTCAAGCGTTCGGAGTCGCTGCCGAGTCATTTTGGGCTTTGGCACTGATCCTGCCACGGTCGCGTCTTTTATTTTCATCGTAATGCTCCTTGCAGCGGCGTTGCAGAAAGGTACTCCTTTATACATCTCCATCATACGGCATTTCTTTGCCCACCTTGCTGCATGAATATTATGATTTCGAAAACTATTCAGTCTGTGCGTGTCACAACACGCGACATCTATGTCCGTGGCGCATCACACCTCGCCATTTACGAGTACAATGTGATGAATGATCATTGTGGAAATGGAACGCGTTATGTCTCGTACACTCATACTCGAATCACTCGCCGCAACCCCCGAGTGGGACATCATCATTGTTGGGGGTGGTGCAACTGGGCTTGGCATTGCCGTCGATGCCGCAAGTCGTGGGCACAAAACACTGCTCCTCGAAGCGCACGATTATGCAAAAGGCACATCAAGTCGATCCACAAAACTCGTTCATGGCGGTGTACGCTATCTCGCTCAAGGTAATATTTCGTTGGTCTATGAAGCCTTGCACGAACGCGGGCGGCTCCGTGACAATGCACCTCATCTGGTGCGTGTCATGCCCAATGTCGTCCCCGCCTATCGCTGGTTCGATATGCCATTTTATGGCGCTGGTCTGTTACTCTACAGTCTCTTAGCAGGTCAGTTAGGCTTTGGATTCTCACAGATTATCAGCGCAGCAAAAGCGCTCGCACTCGCCCCTACGCTGACCGCCACCGGCCTCAAAGGGGGCATCGTCTACTATGACGGGCAGTTTGATGATTCACGTCTTGCTATTACCTTATTGCGGACTGCACTCAATCATGGTGCCACACTCATCAATCATATGCCCGTGCAGCAATTTACCCACAATGCAAGCGGACGCATCAATGGCGTGGTTGCAACCGACAGCGAAAGTGGCATCCAGTATACGCTCAATGCCAAAGCGA
The DNA here is from genome assembly GCA_046303375.1 of Roseiflexaceae bacterium. Classification (GTDB taxonomy): domain Bacteria; phylum Chloroflexota; class Chloroflexia; order Chloroflexales; family Roseiflexaceae; genus UBA965. Next base: position 1,054 of record JBKCGB010000133.1, on the reverse strand, counting down.
TCATCAATGCTACGGGGATTTTTGTTGATCAGTTGCGTAAACTCGATGACCCGCAGGCAAGCACGATGGTTGCCCCGAGTCAAGGAATTCACGTAGTCGTTGATCGCTCGTTTTTACCAGGCGACCACGCCGTCATGATCCCCAAAACCGCAGATGGGCGCGTGCTTTTTGCGGTGCCGTGGCATGATTGTGTGGTAATAGGCACCACTGATACACCAATGCAGCAAACCGAGCTCGAGCCACGCGCCTTGGCATCCGAAATCGAGTTCGTGTTAAGTCACACCGAAAAGTATCTCCGCCGGCGGCCACAGCCCCACGAAATCCTCAGTGTCTATGCTGGGCAACGCCCACTGGTCAAGGCAAGTGGCGCTACAGCCCACACCAAGTCGTTGTCGCGTGATCATACGATTGTCTTTTCGGCAAGTGGGCTGATGACCATCACAGGTGGCAAATGGACAACCTATCGCCATATGGGTGAAGACGCAGTCAATCGCATCGAATCGGCCACAGGACTCACTCCACGTCCATCAGTGACCAAGAATTTGCGCCTGCACGGTTATAGCACAGACAAAACACAGGATCAGCTGCAAGTCTATGGGAGCGATGCACACGCTATCCGCGCGCTCATTCTTGAGCAACCGGCACTCGGCGAGCTACTCCACCCTGCATTACCCTATGTTGCCGCAGAAGTGGTCTGGGCGGTGCGCATGGAACAAGCCCGCACCGTCGAGGATGTCTTGGCGCGCCGGCTTCGTGCGATCATTGTGAATGCGGCAGCCAGTATTGCCTGTGCAGGCACAGTTGCACAACTGATCGCCACCGAGCTATCCCACGACGAGACCTGGGTGGCCACCCAGGTCTCGGAATACACCACGCTGGCACGTGGATATCAACTCAATTAAGCGCGGCGTTTGCTGAGTTCTGCGATGAGTGCGGGCACCACCTCGAGTGCATCACCAACGATGCCGTAGCTCGCCACTCGAAAAATTGGAGCATCCGCATCCTTGTTGATGGCAACAATGATGCGTGATGAACGCATACCGGCCAAATGTTG
>JBKCGB010000132.1:0-5715 GCA_046303375.1 Roseiflexaceae bacterium | reverse complement strand
GCCCCGCCCCGTCATCGGCGGAATCGCCCCGACGTCATCCGTGCCCTCGACGCATTGGCACGGATGACGTCGGGGCGATTCCGCCGATGACGGGGCGGGGCGGTGTCCACCACCCGACCTCCGGCGACCGTCATACTCGGTGATGGTTGGCGCACAATCAGGCGGTCGCCGCGCCACAGGGGCAACGGTGTTGCCAGATGCAGCTGCACCCAGCCGTGCTGCCCGGGGGCAATCGCATCAGCAGCGAGAATGGTCACCCGTGCCGCTGTTTCGGCGGCACCCACAAATACGTCGAGATGCATGCCTTGGCTGACAGGACGGGGGGCAATCGGCGTCACATGCAACCGCACGTCTATGCGATTAGTCGGTACGATGCGCTGTGGCAATGTGACCAAATCGCCTCGAGCAATGTCGTGGTGTGATATGCCAGCAAGATTGACGGCGATGCGTGTCCCTGGCTGGGCGACATCGATTTTGCGACGATGCATCTGCAAGCCGCGAATACGCGCATGGATACCACGTGGGGCAATTTCGACCTCCATACCGACTTGAAAGGGTGCTGCAAGCAGCGTCCCTGTCACCACGGCACCGAACCCATCGACACTAAAGACGCGGTCGACCCACAGACGGGCTGGCTCATCGCGGCGCTGGGGGGTGGGCAAAGCGTCGATGAGCGTATCAAGTGCCTGGACGAGCGCGGGCATGCCGTACCCGGTCCGGGCAGACACCACCACCATGGGAGCATGGGCCAGGGTGGTGCCCTGCAGTTGCGCACGAATATCGTCACAGACGAGTGGCAGCCAGGCCGGCTCCACGAGGTCGGCTTTGGTGACAACGATGATGCCGTGACGGATATCGAGCAAATCGATGATGGCCACGTGTTCGCGGGTTTGTGGCATCACCGACTCATCGGCGGCGATGACGAGCATGGCCGCATCAAAGCCTCCCACGCCGGCAAGCATGTGTTTGATGAAACGCTCGTGACCGGGGACATCGACGAGGCTGATATCACGCCCTGAGGGCAACTGCATCCACGCGAAGCCCAACTCGATGGTCATCCCACGACGCTGTTCTTCGGCGAGGCGATCAGTGTTAATACCGGTTAGTTGCTGGACCAAGGAGGTTTTTCCGTGGTCGACATGCCCAGCAGTGCCAATGACGTACATGTGCGACTTTCTGCGCTTTCTTATTGTCTTATGGTATCATACGCCGTAGCAATATGTGTAACGTGGCTGTGTGAGGAGAAGCATTGCAATGAAACAACGGCGCGTGGTCATCACGGGCATAGGTGCGGTCAGTCCACTCGGGTTGGACACAACCAGTCTCTGGGAGGGTATCCGCACTGCCAAAAGTGGCATCGGTCCGGTGACGCTCTGTGATGTGAGCAATCTGGAAACGCGTTTTGCCGGCGAAGTCAAAGGCTTTGATGCCAATAATTACATGGACCGCAAGGATGTCCGGCGCAACGACCGTTTCATTCATTTTGCGGTGGCTGCCGCTAGCGAAGCCATTGGCATGGCTGGTATTAGCAATACCACGGTACCGGCTGAAGAAATCGGTGTCATCATCGGCAGTGGCATGGGCGGTTTGGCCACACTCGCTGAAAACCTCCACACCATGGTTGAAAAAGGTCCAGGACGTGTCAGCCCGTTCATGGTGCCGGCCATGATTACCAACATGGCGGCTGGGCAGGTGTCGATGATACATGGCTTCAAAGGACCCAACTATTGCCCGACTTCGGCCTGTGCGACCGCGGCACATGCCATTGGTGAAGCTGCAGAAATGATCCGCCGCGGTGTGGCAAGTATCATGGTGGCCGGTGGGAGCGAAGCAGTGATTACGCCCATTGGCATTGCTGGGTTTAACGCCAACAAGGCGCTCTCGACTCGCAACGACTCACCAGAGACCGCCTCACGCCCATTTGATGCGACACGCGACGGGTTTGTGATGGCCGAAGGTGGCGCCGTACTCATCCTCGAAGACTACGAAATCGCAGTCAGCCGTGGTGCCACCATATATGCGGAGCTCATCGGCTACGGCCTGTCGGCTGATGCACACCACATCACGTCGCCTGCACCAGGTGGTGAAGGCGCAGGACGTGCCATGAAACTCGCACTCAAGCAAGCGGGGATTCTCCCTAGCGACGTCAACTATATCAACGCACACGGTACGAGCACCAATGCTGGTGACATTGCCGAAACAATGGCCATCAAAAGCGTCTTTGGTGATCATGCCTACAAACTCGCCGTCAGCTCATCCAAGTCGCAACTAGGGCATTTGATTGGCGCAGCCGGTGCCATTGAAGCCGTGATTTGTGTGCTGGCCATGCAACATGGCATGTTGCCACCGACGATTAATTTGCAGACACCCGACCCCGAATGTGACCTCGACTACGTGGCCAATGCGGCGCGTGCAGGGCGCATTGATGTGGCGATCAGCAATTCGTTTGGATTCGGGGGACACAACGTCTCACTCGCATTGCGTCGCTGGGGTGCCTAAGGCATGTCAACGCCATTGAGTGCACTCGTACACGCCTTGGGGGTGCCGATTGGCAATCTCGAGTTGTTGCGTGGTGCGCTCATGCATCAATCATACCGCTACGAGCATGGGCGTGATGCACCACACAATGCAGATACGCAACGCTTAGAGTTTTTGGGCGATGCAGTGGTTGCCATGATTGCGACACAGCTGGTGTTTCAGCACTTCCCGGATGCGGACGAAGGCACGATGACGCGCTTGCGCAGTGCGCTTATCCGTACTGAAAATCTCGCACAAATGGCGCGCCACTATCAGTTGGGCGCATTTGTGATTATTGGCAAAGGTGAAGAGCGTGCCGGTGCTCGTGAGCGTACCACGTTGTTGGCCGACGTCTTTGAATCAGTGGTTGCCGTAATTTTTCTCGATCAGGGACTCGCTGTGGCACATGCATTTTTGGCGCCACATTTTGTGCATCAACTCGAATTATTGCGGCAACAGGGCACGCCGAGTGATGCCCGTAGTCAATTCCAAGAGCTGAGTCAGCGACGGTTTAATATCACACCAACGTATCGCACCATTGCCACGAGTGGGCCAGAACACGACCGTACTTTTGTGGTCGAAGCCTTGATTGGTACCCATGTGTTGGGGACAGGGCAGGGACGGAGCCAACCCGAAGCGCGCATGCAGGCGGCACATCAGGCGCTGGCAACACTACAACAACACCCAGATTTGGATGTGGGCAGATAACCGCTTGGAGCACCGGTGCTCCAACCAAGAAACAGCAGACACATGAAGCTCTACATCACCGGCATTTCGGGCTATTTAGGTGGATTTATCGCCCAGCAAGCACGCCACGCAGGCTGGCAGGTACGAGGCTGTGTACACAGTGCACGTGGCATTGATAATACTGATGTGGTGGATTTGCGCCGGCGCGGGCAACTCAGTGCAGCTATTGCTGCCTTTCAGCCGGATGCAGTGATTCATACCGCCTATGTACAAGATGGTCAAGACTTGCACGCAATTACCGTGCTCGGTGCAATCGAAGCTGCTGCAGCGGCTGCGACGTGTCAGGCACGCCACATTCATATGTCGAGTGACATGGTCTTTGCAGGCACGGCGCATGAGTATGACGAAATCGATATGCCTGACCCGATTACCCCCTATGGAGCAGCCAAAGCCATTGCAGAAGCAGGGGTTGCACAGACCCATCCCGAAGCGAGTATCGTACGCACATCGTTGCTCTACAGTCCACTGCATGCACCACCAGGACGCCATGAGCAACAGGCACTCGATGTGGCACATGGCACGCGCACGATGCAGTTTTTTCGTGATGAATGGCGCTGCCCCGTGCTAGTCAATGAATTGGCCAATGCCTTGTTGGTTTTGATTGGACAACGCCATCGCGGGCCGCTCCATTTGGTGGGGCGTACTGCCGTGACTCGGCTTGCGTTTGCGCAGCGTGTCGTACGCGCCCGGGGGGGCGATGCGAGCAAGTTGCAGGGCATCACAATAGCGCATTCATCGTTGATTCGCCCAGCCCGTCTCGTGTTGCGGAGCAGTTACCCGCATCCAGCATGGCGGCTGCGCGGAGTCGATGAGGTGTTACGAGTCACACAATGAGCACGTGCATGCGCTACGGGTGCCATGCACAGAGGGGGGTGGTGACCACGACGGATGAGATTATGATTTGCCCATGTGTCCAAATTCCGTTTGACATCCCCCCTTTCACACGCTATAATACACAGCGTTGTCTTATGGGCAACAGTGTGGGTCGGTACCGAAGTGGCCAACCGGGGCAGACTGTAAATCTGCTGACTTACGTCTTCGCTGGTTCGAATCCAGCCCGGCCCACCACACTATTGCGCAGGCGCGTATGGCCACGCGTTAATGCCACTAGTAATGGGTGTGCCCACGTGGCTCAGTGGTAGAGCACGTCTTTGGTAAAGACGAGGTCATGGGTTCAATCCCCATCGTGGGCTCCACCATCTTATTGGGATGTGCGGCGGGGGCTAATCGCCTTACGCTGCATTCGTGTTCATGGAGAATAGAACGCATCATGGCAAAGCAGAAGTTTGAGCGTAACAAACCACACATCAACGTCGGCACCATTGGTCACGTCGACCACGGTAAGACCACGTTGACGGCCGCCATCACCAAGGTGTTGGCATTGCGCGGTGCTGCCCAATTCACGGCGTACGACCAGATCGATAACGCCCCCGAAGAGCGCGCCCGCGGTATCACGATTGCCATTCGGCACGTGGAATACCAGACCGAGAAGCGGCACTATGCCCACGTGGACTGCCCGGGGCACGCCGACTACATCAAGAACATGATCACCGGCGCAGCCCAGATGGACGGCGCCATCCTGGTGGTATCGGCACCCGATGGTCCGATGCCCCAGACCAAAGAGCACGTGTTGTTGGCCCGCCAGGTGCAGGTGCCAGCCATGGTGGTCTTCCTCAACAAGGTTGACCTGATGGATGATGCCGAATTGTTGGAATTGGTGGAGCTGGAATTGCGCGAACTCTTGAGCAAGAACGGCTTCCCCGGTGACGATATTCCGATTATCCGCGGTTCTGCAGTGCAGGCGTTGGGGAGCAGCTCCAACGACATCAATGCCCCCGAATACAAGTGTATTTTGGACTTGATGGATGCGGTGGACAGCTACATTCCGACGCCAATCCGCGAAATCGAGAAGCCCTTCTTGATGCCCATCGAAGACGTCTTTGGTATCAAGGGTCGTGGCACGGTGGTAACGGGTCGTATCGAGCGTGGCAAGGTCAAGACCGGCGACACCATTGAAATCGTGGGCATGACCGAAGAAGAGCCCAAGAAGACGGTAGTCACGGGCGTGGAAATGTTCCAAAAGACGCTCGACGAGGGCTTGGCCGGTGACAACGTGGGAGCGTTGTTGCGTGGGATTGAGCGCACGGACGTGGAGCGTGGGCAGGTATTGTGCCAGCCTGGTTCAATCAAGCCACACCAGAAGTTCAAGGCGAACGTGTACGTGCTGAAGAAGGAAGAAGGCGGTCGTCATACCCCATTCTTCCCCGGGTACCGCCCGCAGTTCTACATCCGCACCACGGACGTAACGGGGTCAATCGAGTTGCCTGCAGGTGTCGAAATGGTGATGCCTGGTGACAACATCGAAATGGCCGTTGAGTTGATTGTGCCTGTCGCCATCGAAGAAGGCTTGCGCTTCGCTATCCGCGAAGGTGGTCGTACCGTCGGTGCCGG
>JBKCGB010000131.1:0-8413 GCA_046303375.1 Roseiflexaceae bacterium | reverse complement strand
ATGCGTTGACTGCGTGTACGCGCGTAGTGCTTTTCTTCGCTGCTAGCACGCACGTAGCGGTCAGGGTGGTAACTGGTAATTTCGCGACGGAAGGCTTTTTTTATCTCGTTGAGCGAGGCACCACGTGCGACGTTGAGAAGTTGATAGTGGTCGAGTTGCTCAAAATCATATGCCACGAGTTGTATTCCTACTCCATGTAATCAAGGAGCGACCGCAGGTTGCGTGGATTGCGCAATTTGCGCAACGCCTTGACTTCGATTTGACGGATGCGTTCACGCGTCACATTAAATTCGCGTCCGACTTCTTCCAACGTCCAGCAGTGCCCATCTTCGAGCCCAAAACGTAATTGTAACACGCGTCGCTCACGTTCGTTGAGGCGTGCGAGCACTTCTTGGATTTGCTCGCGGAGCAGGTGATTGGTGGCCACATCCGCAGGAGCGAGTGCTTTGGCATCCTCGATGAAATCACCGAGTTGGCTGTCTTCTTCAATGCCAACGGGTGTTTCGAGTGAAATCGGCTCCAACGATGTTTTACGAATAGCGCGAATGCGTTCCACCGTCAGCCCTAATACTTCTGCGAGTTGTTCATCGGTCGGGTCACGGCCGAGCTCTTGCACGAGGCGCCGTGTTTCACGCATCAGCTTGTTGATGGTCTCAACCATGTGTACGGGGATACGAATAATGCGTGCTTGGTCGGCTATTGCGCGTGTGATGGCCTGCCGAATCCACCAGGTTGCATAGGTCGAAAATTTGAAACCACGGCGATGGTCGAATTTTTCAACTGCGCGGATCAGTCCCACGTTGCCTTCTTGGATGAGATCGAGCAGTTGTAAGCCACGCCCAATGTATTTTTTGGCCACCGACACCACTAAGCGCAAGTTTGCTGATGTCAGATATTCACGTGCTTGCCGCCCATTGTTGATAATCACACACCAGCTCGCACACAGCGCGGTCACATTTTGGGCAATCAGTTGCTCGTAGCACGTCACCGTAATTGCCACGGGTGTCGTATCTGGAAAGGCTTTTGTGAGGGTGCGATTGACTTCTTCGAGCATAATTTGCACCATCTGTGCGACCACCTCATCCCCCTGTGGTGCGCTCCGTGCATGTCGCAACGCTGCAATGACGTCATGCTCGTGGTGAAACCATTCGACTTGCACCATGCCCGCAATCCGCTCGAGTACGGTGCCTGCTTCAATGGCCCGTGCGTAGGCTTGCTCAGTTTCCGAGTTGAGTAGTTTAATGTTGCCGATTTCACGCAAATAGAGGCGTACCGTGTCCGTGAAATTCGCTGATTGTCGCTCAATACCAGTCGAGTTTACTTCGTCGGTGGCGGTGTCATCGTCGGGACTCAATTCGAGCTCAGTGGAATCGCCGATCTCTTCGTCACGTGGGATTACCACCGGCTCTGATGGTGTATTACTGTATTCAGGGGCTGGGATCGTGAGTGGTGAGCCAGAAATTTGCGCAGCATGCACAAACAGCGCATGCACCGCAGGTGCCATGTTGGGCGTCGCCTGCAGCTCTGCAAATACCGCCTCAGGCAACAGCCAACGCATGATTTCGACCATGCGCTGTGCCGCTTTTTCGGGATTCGTATCATCTCCGTTATCACCAAACGGGATTGCATCGTCCTCTGGGATTGGTACGCCTTGTGCGGTGATGAGAGTGGTGTCGGTTGCTGTATGCGCGTGATTGCTGTCCATACCAATCCCCTTCAGTTTTTGTGGCGAGCATGCAGGTCTTCGTAGGTGGAGTTCCGGCGCGGCATCATCAGCCGACCGAGATACTGTTGGACGGCAGTGATGCGTGCGATAAGGGTGTCGTCATCTTCACCATCGAGTTGCCCACTGAGACGCTTATTCCATTGCTTTGCCACATCCCTCTGTAAAATTGTAGCACACTCTAATGCCTCGTTTGTCACCAGGTATTCCTTGGGGAAATGCTCGGTGCCTCCGAGTGCTTGTGCCCGGATGCGTAACGGCTCAGGGAGGGTGTTTATCCACTCAAGCAGGTCTCCCTCATGCCCAAACTCTTCACGGGCACGCCAAATTTCACGCAACTCCACATCATCACCAAACAGCGTTTCAATGTCTGCGGCGATGATGGATTGTATATCTGGGTCATCATGCATGTCGTCATGAATTTTTTGTAGAACCTGTTGGCGAATCTCTGCGTGTTGGAGTAGCATCAACAACAAAAACTCCGCTGATTGGCGTGCACTACTGGTCAACGTTACACTGCGCCGTGATTGCGGTGTGGGTGCCGGCACCGATGTGCCCGTCACCTCGGGTGTGCTCCGTTCACGGACGCCAGTGCGTGTTGCGGGCGTCGTTGCGAGGCGGCGTAATTCACGGCGTAACAACGTTTCGTCGATGTGTAATACCGTAACAAGACGCTGGATGTAGTGTGTTTGTTCAATTTGATTGGAAATCTGGTTGACGAGTGGTGCGAGTCGTTCAAACGCTGTGCGTTTGTCCGCATACTCGTTGAGGTCGAGGTCACGGGTCAGTACCTGTATATAAAACTCCATGGCGGGCATAGCAGTTGCGACCAGTTGTGGCCACTGCGCAGGATCATGTGCCAATAATTCATCGGGGTCCTGCCCTTCAGGAAGCTCGATAATGTGCACATTGGCAGCCGTGCTCCGACTCCACTGCAAGACGCCTTGTGGTGTTGGTGTGGGGACCAGCTGGCTGTCCATGTGTTCGCTCAATGTCTGGAGCCCCTTGAGCGTCGCACGAATCCCCGCACTATCCGCATCAAGTGCGAGGTGGATTTTTTGGGTGAGTTTTTTGATGGCCTGCACATGCTCTGCTGTCAAGGCCGTGCCGAGAGGCGCGACCACGTTTTGGAAACCGTGCTGATGCAACGCAATCACATCGATGTAGCCTTCAACGATAACCACATTGTCGAGTTGGCGAATCGCATCACGTGCCAAATCCATCCCATACAGCACGCTACTTTTGTCAAACAACAACGTCTGCGGCGAATTCAGGTATTTGGGTTGTGCGTCCCCCATGGCACGCCCCCCAAATGCGATAATCTGCCCCTTTGGATTGCGAATCGGGAACATGACCCGCCCGCGAAAGCGGTCATAATGACTGCCGTCGTCACGTTGAATCGCCAACCCTGCTGCTACCACTTCTTCGGGTGTGTACCCCTGTTTGACCGTCAAGTAGTCAAAGAGCTTGCTTCGTTCGTCTGGGCTGTACCCCAGTTGAAACGCTTCGATGGCCCAATCGTTGATATGTCGCTTGGCCACATAGGCGCGTGCATCAGCTCCTAGCGCTGATTTGCTGAGCATATGCTGAAAATACCGCGCCGCTGCGTTGTTGATTTCGACGAGGCGCTCACGCAAGTGGTCGCGCACCTCGTCTTGGGCAGTGCGTGCTACGAGCTCGATGCCGGTGCGCTGTGCCAACTGTTCGAGCGCCTCGCGGAATTCGATGCCCTGTTGCCGCATGACAAAGTCGAATACAGTGCCAGAAGCCTTGCATCCAAAACAGTGATAACTCTGTGAATCAGGGTATACCGTAAATGCTGGCGTGTTGGTATTGGCGTGAAATGGACAAAATCCCACAAACGAACGCCCTGTTTTGCGCAACCGCACATGCTCGCTGATGAATTCAACAATATCAATGCGTTCTTTGATTTGTTCGATGACCCGATTATTTGTCATGAGACCATCTTTGACGTGTGTACCAACCGTGTTAGCCACCCCAAATACGTGGTACGTAGATATCTTGGAATACCTGAGTGGCAAAACGATCTGTCATGCCAGCTACATAATCGACTACCGCCTGACTCAACGGCTCACCACGGGCCGTGTTGATTGCCATAATATCAGCAGGGATTTTTTCAGGATGGGTCATAAAGTGCTTAAAGAGTAGATCAAGCATTTGTTCCACTTTGGGGTCTTCGGTTTTGGCTGCTGACCCGAGGTAGACATGCTGGTACATAAACTCGCGGAGTGTATTGGTCGCATGTAGCACCGTCGGGCTCATGTGGAGTTCGATGACTTCGGGGGCATCGTTCTCACCTGTGGCCCACCAATTCTGATCAATGAGGTCACACACCATCGTATTGATGCGATCGGCATGCGTCTCTCCGAGAACTGCAATTGCATCGTGTGGCAAATCGGCAGGCGTCAATATACCCGCCCGCAATGCATCATCGATGTCGTGATTAATATAGGCTACCGAGTCTGCCACTTTGATGATTTGCCCTTCAAGGGTACTCGCCACCCCCCACGCCTTGGCGCTAATATCACGGCGTCCCTTGGAGTGCATGTAGATGCCCTCACGGACGACATAGGTCAGATTCAGACCGGTGCCATTTTTTTCGAGCACTTCCACGATGCGCCGGCTCTGTTCGTTGTGACGGAACGAGTGCCCGAGGGCGTGTGAAAGCGCTGTTTCACCTGCATGCCCAAAGGGGGCATGCCCGATGTCATGCCCGAGGCCAATTGCTTCGACCAGGTCTTCGTTGAGGCGCAACGCCCTGGCCACCGTCCGCGCAATCTGGGTGACTTCGAGTGTGTGTGTCAAGCGCGTCCGGTAGTGGTCACCTTGTGGCGCAATAAAGACTTGTGTTTTGTGTTTGAGGCGCCGAAATGGCTTGGAATGCACAATGCGGTCACGATCACGCTGGAAGCTGGTCCGCACCGGTGACTCGATCTCGCTCCGTTCACGCACCGCAGTGTCACTTTTGGCTGCATACGGTGAAAGGGTCTGATGCTCGTTGTGTTCAATCCACTGACGGACGAGGAGATGAGGCTGCGACATAATTCTGACCTCCATTAGTTGCCACAAACGACCACACAAAGCACGCCCCTGCCAAATGGACTGCAATTAGAACCGGGTAGTAGATGGGGTGCGCCAACCGACTTGCGACGTCGAGCACGATGGTGTTGTCTGCAAAGCACGGTACTGCGTCTGGTATCGGTAACAGACATGATTCTACGCGTGCCGCAATAAATGGTGCACCCAAGTAGATGCAGGTCATTGCCAAGCAAATCGACTGCCATGCAGTGCGCCATCCAAGCCAAAGTCCAATTGTGGCAGTACTGGGGATGGCTACGAGTATCCAGCGCCTTCCCCAATCATCACTTGGGGCACTGCCAGTCCAACTCGTATAGGCAATATAAAATCCGACTGCAATACCCATAAACGCCCACAGATGCCCGAGCGGCGTGGTGGGGATGATATCTGGTGGCGGGAGCGAATTGGTTGCCGATGCGTCGGTGAGCGGTGTCGATGGGCGTGATAATGGTGCATGCGCCGATTGATCTGGTTGTGCGGATAATGGTGCGTCCTGCATGTGTATCACCCTGCGCGATCGTTGTGTCAAATACAGACAGCCGATAGCATGCTGGGCTATCGGCTGTATTGGTACACACAGCGGCAATCTGTCCTAGTTGCCACCCTCGAAGTGTGTGCGATTCTTGGCGATGTACGCACGCATGTTGCCGGGCACTGCATCTTCGGAAAAGATGGCCTCAACCGGACATTCTGGCTCACATGCCCCACAATCAATACACTCATCAGGATTGATGTAGTACTGATCAGTACCTTCGTAGATGCAGTCAACTGGACACACTGAGACACACGATGCATCTTTGGTCCCAATACACGCTTCGGTGATGATATACGGCATGAATATTTCCTCCCTGGGTGCATTTCTCTTATGACACCATGCCAAAAATGATAACACAAAATCACGGGTGGTGTGCGCTAATGATGCCCTGTCTCATAACAATTCCGACAGCGCGCTTCGTACATGTCGAGCCCCCCCACTGCAATCACGGGTGCCGTCGGTGGTGCCGCCTTGCCATCAATGAGGCGCTGTGAACGTGTCGCATATGAGCCGCATTTGACACATATCGCATACAGCTTGTCGACCTGCTCTGCAACGGCCATCAATTCTGCCACAATCGTAAACGGTTGCGCCCGAAAATCCTGGTCGAGCCCGGCCACAATGACGCGGATGCCTTGGTCTGCGAGTTTTTGACAGCCAGTAGCAATCTCCTGTGGCGTACTTTCGATGAATTGCACTTCGTCGATGGCAACGACTTGTGTGCTAGCGGGTACCGCCGTTACGATGTCGTCAATATGTGCCACGGTCACTGCCTCGATGGTTTGCCCATTGTGGCTGACCAAACTCCCCGTACGATAGCGGGTATCCCGGCGTGGAGTAAACGCCAACAGGCTTTGGCGGGCAAGCTGCACATGCGTCAAGCGCCGAATGAGCTCCTCCGTTTTGCCACTAAACATGCACCCGCAAATCACTTCAATGCGTCCGCCATTGGGTAAACGTGTCATAACGATGCTCTCACCACTATCAAAAGATTGTCTGATTATACCGCGCACACCCCATCAAGCAACGCCACCAGGTTATCCCCGAGTGCATCGACCACATACCCGCCTTCTTGGATGATGACCACGGGGATACCGAGTTGTGCGCAGCGACGGCCAATGGTCGTGTAGCACGCGCGGGTCAGCACAAATCCACCCAAGGGGTCACCCGCAAATGTATCGAATCCAGCAGACACTACCAGTGTGGTACACCCCGTCTCAACAATGCGTTGGAGTGCACGATCGACTGCAGCGAGGTAGGCAGTATCATCCGTGCCAAATGGCAATGGCATGTTGAGGGTGTAGCCGGCACCTGTGCCATTGCCTGTTTCGTCTGCAAAGCCCATATAGTAGGGGTAGCATTCGTTGGGATGCCCGTGAATTGACACAAACAACACATCATCGCGATCATAAAAAATCTGCTGTGTGCCGTTGCCGTGATGGATGTCGATGTCGAAAATAGCCACGCGCCCGCGCCCTGTCAAATGCTGTGCAGCGAGCGCCGCATTGTTGAGATAGCAATAGCCGCCACACATATCGCGTCCCGCATGGTGACCTGGTGGGCGGCAGCGCGCATAGGCGCGGCGTTCGCCTGCATAAATCGCATCCGCCGCCGCATAGGCCAAACTCGCCGAAGCTACACTCGCATGCCACGTATTTTCCACAATGGGTGCACTCAAATCAAATGCATAGTACCCTGCTTCGGCGAGTGGGTAGGGTGACGGGCGGTGCATCCAGCGCACCGCCAGGGTGCTGGGGATGACAGCGCGACTATCGCCACCCACCGCACACCAGCGCGGATAAATGGTCGCCAGATAGTGCAGATAGTCGGCATCATGGATGGCGTGTAAGAGCGCATCTGGAATACGTTGTGTCGGCGCGATGGCATGGTATCCCGCGCGTTGTAGCGCGGCATCAATGTTTTGGGCACGTGCTGCAGATTCAAATGGCGGGATGAGTGCGCCATCATAGAATTCATGGACAGGTTGATGATCGAGATGATACTGGTCAGCAAAAATCTTCATGGAGGCATGACTTTCATGGGCACAATGAATCGCTCAAGCAGATCATCGAGCAGGCGATCGTGCAATACGGTGTGATGCAAATATACCATACGATGGTATTGTCGTGGTATGCGTGGTGGTATAATGGCGCCATTCCACACCACCACCGAGAAAGAGGCGTGATCATGACTTGTAGTGTGCAAATATCACTCGATTTACACGATATCGCTGATGCCTTGCATGTAGCCGACATTGCAGTGGCTGCTGGTGTCGATTGGCTCGAAGCAGGCACCGGGCTTATGGTCGAGCAGGGCTTGCACGTGGTGACCGCCCTGCGTCAACGATTCCCTAGCCATCCCATCGTTTGCGACTTCAAGGTGTGTGACGGTGCGCGCTATTTTGCCAAAATCGCGCATGCCGCTGGCGCCACCCACTTCGATGTGATGGCAGCATCACACGACGCTACCCTGCGTGCTGCTGGTGATGCGGCCCGTGAGCTCGGGCTTGTGGCTATCGCCGACATCATGTTTTGTGCTGATCCTGTGGCAGCTGCCGTGCGTGCCGAGGCACTCGGCGTGCAGATGATTGGCTGGCATCTGGGGCTCGACCATCGCAACGACCATCGCCACCTGCGTGCCATTGACGGCCTCGCTGACGTGCTCAAGGCTGTCAAAATCCCCGTGCAGGTAGTTGGTGGACTATCGGTCGCTGATGCGATTACGGCGGCACGTCTCGGCGCTGCTTCGGTGGTCATCGGCGGCCCACTCGTGCCTGCTGATCGGGGTGCCCAGCTTGCTGATACGCTGCGGCAGGTGGTGCAAGGGGTGCGGTAAGCGCACATATCATTCGCCCCTACCATACTCCATACCATGTAGCAAATTTGTGCTACTATACGCATAGTGTTCTACCAGAGGTGGGGTGTGCCATGCCCAGTCCACAACGTGATTTATTTGCTGATAGCAGCGCCCAAGAGCTGCAGCGCCAAGCGCCGCTTGCGGCACGGATGCGCCCCAAAACATTGGATGAAATGGTCGGGCAACAGACCATCATCGGT
>JBKCGB010000130.1:0-44850 GCA_046303375.1 Roseiflexaceae bacterium | reverse complement strand
TGTCGTTGGCATCTGGGGGCGCTACAGGGGGCGGAGCTGCAGGGGCGGGGACTCCGGCATTGGGTAACTTGCTTTTAATGCGTGGCACGCCAAACTCCTTGATATTTTGGGATTACGTAGTGAGTGCAGACAGTCGCCTCGAAATGGAAGTGATGGTCAGCTGGGAAATCTATGAGCGCCGAGCGTGGTGTTATGATACGTGTAGGGGGCACACGCCGCAGGCGCAACACGTTGAGGGAACCGAAGTACACGATGTACCACACATTCCATGATCACAAAAATCACAAACGATAAACAGGCACGATAATGGAATCGCATAGCTATTATACACTATTTATCTTCTCTCTTTCAAGCACAATTTGCTGGAAGTTGACGCATTTGACACACCTTTTACAATGAGCAGAGTCCACCCTACGCCGAGAATGCCATGCCCACACCACTTACTCCACGCGTACTAATGATCGTACATGACCCGCTGGTGGCAACCAACCAGCGTTTGCACCACCACTACCGTTGGCATGACCCGCGCCAACTCGCACAACAGTACATCGATGATTTGACGCAAGCCAGCCATGGCTTGCTCACGTATCGTGTGGTCCAAATCATTGATGCCCCGTGGTTTCCTGTAAAAATCGACGGATTTCAGTACACGGTAGCCGACTATCTGAATCGATGGGCACGGCGCGACATGCATCAACCCGATGGACTCGATTACCCGGCGCGTATGGCCGCATTCGATATATATGCACGGTTTAATCGCCAAGAATTCGACGAAATTTGGGTGTTTGCCCCACCCTATGCAGGCGAATATGAATCCATCATGATTGGCCCTCGTGCCATCTGGTGCAACGCACCACCACTCCATACGTCTGCTATCGCACGCAACATGGTCATGATGGGTTTTAATTATGAGCGCGATGTAGGCTGCATGCTCGAAAATTTTGGGCATCGTGTCGAATCCATCATGCAGCACGTGTATGCGCATCGTGCACCATCTCACAACCTGTGGGCACAGTTTTGTCAGTACGAACAACGTCACCCCAATGCGGCCGCATGTGGCAACGTGCATTTTGCACCCAATAGTAGCCACGACTATGATTGGGGCAACCGCCGTACCGTGTGGTCGAGTTGTGACCGTTGGCACGACTATCCACATACCGCAGATGCACCAGCGCGCATGGTCGATTGCTATGAATGGGGCAACGGCGATATGCGCGCACACCACATCTGGTGGTTGCGCCATTTACCTCGGTATCAGGGGATGCTGGATGGTATTTGGGGGAATTGGTGGGATTACGTGGTGCGTGGCCACGACATTACGCTGCCCTAAGACACCCCACGCAGAAGCGTGGGGTGTCTTGCGTCTCGGTTGATTAGTTGCCTAGCGAGATCCGTGCACTCATGCCAGCACGCAAATCGGTGATTTGGTCGAGGGTGACGTGCACCGTATAGAGGCGCGCGTTGCCCACCACCGTCGCAATCGGTGCGATGAATGTCACCGTGCCTGAGTAGTTTGTCCCTGCCACCGCATCCACGTTGATGGTTGCTTTTTGGTTGAGTTGTACACGGGCAATATCAATGTCGCTGATGAGGACTTCCGCGCGTAAGTTTTTTGTGTCGATGAGTTGGATGGCCACACGGCTCGCTGGATTTGCCGGATCGCCAACGCTGACCGTAATCAGCGAGACGACGCCATCAAATGGTGCACGCAGCTCGGCACGTTGTCGATTGAGTTGTGAAGACGCCAACGCCGCCTCTGCTTGCGCCACACCGGCTTCGGCTTGAGCACGCAACACGGTTATGCGGTTGACTGCGGCTTGGGCCTGGGCGAAGCTCGCATCGAGGGCTGCTTTGTCTTTACCGGTGGGGTTCGTCAAGCGGCGTAACGCTAATTCGGCTTGTGCCACCTGTTGAGCCGCACTATCAATGCCTACTTGTTCGGCTTGTTTGGCCTGGTCATAGGCAATTTGGGCGCTCTGTAATGACGATTTAGCGGAGTCGCGGCGCGACAATGAAATGTCGTGGAGCGACTGGTAGCGGCGGATGGTGGCTTCGTTGATGCGATTTGGGCGACCCATGGCGGTGGGTGTGTATGGGTCGGTGCCGTTTTCTGAGACCCAGTCCCAGTTGAATTTGTCGAGGGCGTATTGGGCTTCGGCTTGGGCGAGGCTTTGGTTGGCCAAATCGAGCTGAATTTGTGCTTGTGTCTTAGAAAGAGACAAGCGATCTTTGGTGCTCTGCAGGGTGTACTTGGCGGCAGTCAGTGACAGCTTGGCTGCTTCGACATCGGCACTCGTGCTATTGGATTTGGTCGCATCCACGGCTGCTTGGGCCTGCGCGAGCTGTGCTTTGGCTGCCAGGCTATCCGGTCCACCGACATCATAGCCGGCGAGTTGTGCCTTGGCACTGGCCAGGTTTGCTTCGGCTTGGCGCACTTGTTGGTCATAGATGGTGGTATCGAGTGTGGCCAACAGCGCATCTTTTTTGACGCTGTCGCCTTCTTTGACGAGTATTTGCTGCACCGTACCAGTCACCAAAAAGTTGAGGTCGGCATCGTTGAGTGTCTTGATTTCGCCCGTGCCACTGACAGGCGCCTGCAAGGCGGCACTGCCCGTCTCGGGTGTTGCAATCAGCGTGCCCACGTCCAATGTGGGCTGTGGTGTGGGTTGTGCCTGGGCAGCAGCCACTGTGGCAGTCGGTGCGACGGTGGTAGCAGGGGTGGCACAGGCAGCCAGCCCGGCTGCGACACCGTACACCCCCAACAAACGAATAAACTGTTGACGCATCGGTTTCATGTATATACTCCTCAGTATCGGTTATGCGTGGCGATCGGGTTGCTGCAACACCTTGGCGATGACAGGTGTGCTACTCTCTGGGCTACTTGGTGCAGGGGCGTTACGATTGGCGATGCGCGTGCTCAACGAATCGAGCAAGCTGTAGGCTGCGGGTACCACAAACAGCGTGAGAATCATTGATGTGGTCAATCCACCAATCAACACGGTAGCCAAGCCGCGGCGGAATTCACCACCTTGACCTGTGCCAAAAATGTGGATGCCCAGGGCCACAGGAATTGCCCCGGCGACAATCGCAAACGTGGTCATCAGAATGGGGCGTAACCGCACCGCACCTGCCACGCGCAACGCTTCGTGCTTGTCTAGCCCTGCTGCACGCAGGCGATTGGTGAAATCGATGAGCAAGATGGAGTTTTTGGTGACGAGACCAAGCAACATGATTAAGCCAATCATGCCGGTGATATCGAGATCGGTGCGTGTAATTAACAACCCCAAGAAGGCACCGATAAAACTAAACGGCATGGCAAGCATGATGACGAGTGGCTGTGTGAACGAGCCAAACTGCGATGCAAGCACCATGTAGACGAAGAGTACTGACAAGAGCATGGCCACAATCAATGATGTGAATCCGTCGCTCTGCTGTTGTGCTTGTCCAGTAAAACTCCAACTCATGTCGGAGGGAATGGTTGTGGTCGCCAATAACGCATTCAACTCAGTTTGTGCATCGTTGAGGTTGCGTTCCTGCAAATTCGCACCAATCAAAATTTGATTGAGGCGATCGTAGCGGCGGATGGTAACTGGGCTGTTGCTCAGTTCAAAGGCACCGAGTGAGCTCAAGGCCACTCCGCCACTCCGTGTGGGAATCACGATGCTGCCGAGTGCGGTGGCATCCTTGCGGTCGTCGGGTTGCAAGCGCACAACGATGTCGGTGTCGATACCGTCACGACGCAACACAGTGGCACGTTCACCGTTGATGAGGGCGCGCACCGAAGTGGCGATGTCTTGATTGGTCAGCCCAAGGTCGCCGATGCGGCGCGGATCTGCCAACAAGCGCAATTCTGGTTTGCCCGGGTTGTAGTTGCTGGCCGTATCTACGACACCGTTGACACTGTCCATTTTGGCTTTGATTTCGGCGGCGTACGGCGCCATATCATCGAGTGACCGGTTGCTCACGAGACTGACCTGCAGGGTGCGTCCCGTAATCCCCGTACTCGACCCCTGGAAGCTCGGTGTGCCGAAGGCCAAGTTGGGCACAAACGACAATTTAGGGCGAACTGCGTTTTGGGCGGCAATCGTATTGCTTTTGCCCTTGAGTTTCACGCTGAACTCGGCCCGTTCGCTGTTGCCGATAAAACCAACATTGCTAATCACTGAGACGACGTTGGGCTCTGCCATCAGGATGGCTTCGATGCGTTGCGCCATTTCATTGGTCACGCTGAGCGTGGTGCCTGGGGGCATTTCAAACCCCATGATGTACTCGTGGGGGTCTTCTTGTGGGAAAAACGAAAACTTGAGTTGTGTGGCCACCCCGAAGCTCGCAAACAGCACAGCAAGTGCTACTACCATCACGAGCACCCGACTACGGCGGGTTGCCAAGGTGCGCCCAAGCATGTCGCCATACCACGATCCCAACTTGCCTGGGTTTTCGTTGGCTTCGTGCAAGAGCGACGCATTGGGGTCTGTTTCGTCGATGTCGATGTGTGGCATCAAATCGTGGCTATGGTCGTTCTTGTTGGCTTTGGCTTTAAACAGATTGGCCGACAACATTGGGGCAAAGGTGAACGCTTCCACGAGTGACAACAACATGGCCACAGCCACGGTGATACCAAACGACTTAAAGATGATGCCTGTGGTGCCCGTGGTAAAGGTGACGGGCACAAACACCGCCACGATGGTCAGGGTCATGGCAATGACTGACAACGAGACTTCGGCAGTGCCTTTACTCGAGGCAACACGTGCACTTTCACCACGGATCGTATGGCGAAAGATGTTTTCACGCACCACAATCGCATCGTCGATGACGAGTCCTACTGCCAGCGATAGGGCCAACAATGTAATCAAATTGATGGTTAGCCCAAAGAGGGGCAAAAAGGCAAATGTGGCAATCAAGATGATGGGTAACCCGGCCATGGTGATCAAGGTGTTGCGCGCATCACGGAAAAAGATGAAGACGACGAGTAATGCTGCTAATGACGCAAAAATAAGCTCTTCGAGTGAGCTGATAACTGCCTGCTCGACGGACACTGATTGGTCACGTGGGATGATATAACCGAGATCGTTGCGGTCTGCGAAAATCTTTTCGAGCTGGGCTTTGACGGCATTGGCAACTTGCACCGTGTTGGTCCCCGATTGCTTGCGCACATCGAGGATGATGGTGTCTTTGCCGTCAAGTCGGGTGTAGCTGACCTGGTCGGCCACGCCCTCGGTGACTGTGGCAACGTCGTTGATGGTGTAGTTGGTGCCGGTGATTGCAATGGCACGGATGTCGTCAACGCTGCGTAGCATACTTGGTGCCCGTAAATTGACGTCTTGGGTGCCAGTGGTCATGCTCCCCAAGCCGAGATTGGCATTGGCTTGCTGCAGGGCACCGATCAACTGTGCTGGGATGAGCCCATACGCCTGGAGTTTGTCGAGCTTCATGTTGACATTGATTTGTCGCGTCTGGCCGCCGAGTAACGCCACTGAACCAACCCCATTGACGCTTTGAATACGTGGCACGATCTGGTCATTGATGATATCACGGAGCTGGAGCGGATCAATATCGCTTTTGGGTGAGATTGCAATCGAGATAATTGCTGCTTGATTGGGGTCAAAACGCTGATAAATCGGCTCACGGATGTCGCGTGGCAGACTATTGCGAATCGAGTTGACCTTGCTGCGTACATCTTCTTCGGCTTGTTTGGCATCTATCCCCTCATTGAATTCGAGGAGTAAGACGACTTGTCCATCGCTTGATGTTGACGTAATGTGTTTGATGCCACTCAACGTGTTGACGGCCTGCTCAATCGGCTTGGCGACTTGCTCGGCCACACTTGCAGGACCTGCACCAGGGTAATTGACGGTAACCGCCACAAAGGTGAGGTTGATTTCGGGGAGCAAGTTGACCGGAATGGTGTTGAACGACAACACTCCAAAGGTGATGGCTAACAACATCAACATCGTGATAAACACGGGCTGACGTATCGAGGTGTCCGAGATGGGCATCCCGTCGAGTTGCTCGCGGGGGGGGCGTACCGCCATGGAAGAGCTCCTTTTGTAGACACACCGACGTGTGAATTAATTCACGTGGTAAACAACAACACGACACCACTGCACAAGACGTGACTTCGGCGGCACGGCATTATTCGTGTCGTGTACACTCTATCTACTATACGGAAAATAGCATGAAATGGGCGTAAAAAAGAATGAGAGAATTCTTAAGAAATGCATGCTCCCCAGACGTTGGGGGAGCATGCAGGGAGATTGCGGTGTAATTGTAAAGATTAGTAGCCGTGTTGTTTGAGCCAGTTGAAGCTTTTGGTGATGCTATCCAGTGGGTCACCAGGGCAGACGTCTTGTTCGACGATGAGAAACTCTGCACCATTGGCAGTTGCTGTTTTGATGACTCCAGCCATATCGAGGGTGCCATGCCCAACCTCGGCAAAGTCGCGTTTGGCGCCTGCGCCCATATCTTTGAGGTGCACACACGGGATGCGCCCCTTGTACTTGTTGAGCATCGCGATGGGGTCCATACCAGCAAATGCCACCCAGTAGATGTCGATTTCGGCATCGATGGTGCCGGGGGCGCTTTCGTCGAGCAGGATGGAGAGGGCGTTGGTATCACCAATGGGCGTCAATTCGAAGTCATGGTGGTGATACAAAAACTGCATGCCTGCTGCTCGGCATCGTGTGCCAATCACTTCGAGCTCGTTTTTGAGGGCACGCCACTCAGCGGCACCACCACGTTTGTCTGGCGCAATCCACGGACAAATCACGTAGCGAGCACCAAACAGTTTGAGGTCGGCAATGACCGTGTCGAGCGAGTTGCGCAAGAAGTCGATGCCGACATGTGCACCAGAGACGCGCAACGAATTGCGCACCAGCTCAGCATGAAATGTGGCTGCGGGAATTTGGTCGGTGTAGACGACTTCGACCCCGGTATACCCGATTTTGGCAACACGAGCCAGGGTGCCTTGCCAATCGTTGGCCATGGCGTCACGGACGGTGTAGAGTTGGACACACAACGTATATGCCACGTGGGACTCCTTTGTTGATAGACGCATTCACAGGTATTATATAGCATAGCGATACATGCTGTCATGGTGTCGCTGGCCTGTGTCATATCCCATGTATCCACACGCATCAACAGGAGAAATGGTCATGCACTATATAGTTGTCGGTGCGGGCATGGCAGGACTCGTCGCGGCGCGCACACTGCAGCAGCACGGTCACACGGTGACGATTTGTGAAGCGAGTGATGCGGTCGGCGGTCGCGTCCGCTCGGACGTGGTGAATGGCTTCGTCTTGGATCGTGGCTTCCAAGTCTTGTTTGACGCCTATCCAGCAGTGAAACGGTGGGTCCACTTGGGCGATCTGGCACTCTGTGCATTTGACCCTGGTGCGGTCATCAGCTATCAGGGTCAGACGTCTATCTTGACCGATCCGCTCCGTGATTGGCGCTCGACGTGGGCGGCGCTATGGTCGGATGCAGCCACCACCAGCGACAAACTACGTGTGTTGTGGTTGAGTTTGTGGTTGCGCCGCACGACGATTGGGCACATTCGGCGTGGAGATGATACAACAACCCATGCGTATTTGCGTGCGGCTGGCTTTAGTGAACGAGTCATTACGCGCTTTTTTGCACCGTTTTATGGCGGTATTTTTCTTGATCGCTCATTGACAACGAGTGCCAAGTGCTTTTTGTTTGATTTCAAGATGCTCAGCGATGGACGTACGGTGGTGCCACGGGAGGGCATGGGGGCGTTGAGTGCCCAACTCGCCCATGGTCTCGATGCCCAGATGAGTACGCTGTTGTTGCAAACGGCAGTTGTTGCACTCGTCTATGAGGGATCACGTGTGGTCGGTGTGCGTACACACGATGGACGGCTTTTGTTGGCTGATGGGGTGATTTTGGCGGTACCGGCACCTGTCGCACAGCAGTTGGCCGGCGTACCGCTACCGAGTGGAGCTTTGGCAACGACCACGCTCTACTGGGAAGGTGACAGTGCGGTCACGACGATGCGCAAAATCTGGCTCAATGCCAACAGTGATGCATTTGTGAATAATGCGTGTCAACTGAGTGCGGTGGCACCACACTATGCTCCCGCAGGGCGCCATTTGTGGAGTGCGACTGTGTTGGGTGTGCCTGACATGAGTGATGATGAGCTGTATGCGCATGCAGAAGCAGACATGGCACGTATAGTGGTAGACCCGGCAGCGCAGCAGCGTTTTGCGGGGTATCGCCGGTTGCGTCTCTATCGTATTCCCTATGCGCAATTCCCGCAGCCACCTGGTATCCACACAACGTTGCCCAAAGCAGTGGTCGCAACACAGCCAGGGGTGTTTTTGGCAGGTGAATACACCCAAGCCAGTAGTATTAATGCGGCCATGATTAGT
The DNA here is from genome assembly GCA_046303375.1 of Roseiflexaceae bacterium. Classification (GTDB taxonomy): domain Bacteria; phylum Chloroflexota; class Chloroflexia; order Chloroflexales; family Roseiflexaceae; genus UBA965. The sequence continues at coordinate 36,463 of JBKCGB010000130.1, read as the reverse complement.
GGTGAACACGCGGCACAAGCAGTGATGCGGTATGGATAGTGTGGTAGGGTGCATTGGGATGAGCGGTGTTGCGTGATACCCGCCACGGTCTACCAAGCCGCCTTGCAACTGGGCGGTTGTGGCGTGGCATGGGGGGCGGCGCGGGTGATGGTGTCACGGGGCATGTGTTTTTTCGCACAACACAATACAAGGAACGACTAGCCGGGTGTGAGGGGTTGGACGGGTTCACCCAGATAGATGGGCTCCACGGGTGCCTGTGCATCGGCTGACTGGAGTGCGATCATGGCCACGAGTGCTGGTGTAGCGTGCAGGGGTGGGTGATAGGTGGTGTGCGCCAGCTGAGGGGCGAGTTGCGCCCAGAGATGGGTATCGCAACAGCAGGCGGTGATGGTGGGTAGGGCGCTGAGTGGGGTATTGTGTGCACTGATGGTGGCGGGTTGCCAGTGGTCGGCGGGGTAGTGCGCGAGGGCGATGCGCCCGCGTCCTAGGCTCCGCGCCACACTGATGGGCTGTTGCCCACGCCACGGCCAGGCGAGCATGTCGAGGGCATTGACGGCGACCACCGGGATGTCGTTGGCGATAGCAATACCATTGGCAATACTGATGCCCACGCGAATACCGCTCCAACTGCCAGGTCCACACGAGACTGCCACACGTGTGATCGCAGTGGGTTGGATGGCACACAAGCGGCACAGGTGGTCGAGTTGGGCGAGCACTTGTTCGCTGTGACGGCGGCCGCTCTGCCACTGCATTTGGGCAAGCAGCCCGCTATCATCCCACAGAGCGATGCCACTGGTATCGGTGCTGGTATCGATGGCGACGAGTATCATGGCGTGACCTGTTGCATGTGCTGAAGCGCGCTGGTGTGTTGGAGTGTTGTCACGATGTGCAGTGGGCGGCTCCCGTGTGCGTTGACGCTAATACGGCGCGTATGCTGGTCGACATGGGCGATGTGTATGGCGATGTGCGGCATGTCACGCAGGCTAGGATCGCGTTCGGGCCACTCGACAATGCAGATACCGTGACCGTCAGTTGCATCGGTAATGCCGATGCCAATGAGCTCAGCAGGTGTGTTGATGCGGTAGAGATCAGCATGAAAAATCGGTAGGCGCTGTGGCCCGCGATATTCGTTGATAAAGACAAATGTGGGGCTTGTCACACTATCGCTACTGCCGATACCTGCGACCACGCCTTTGCTGAAGTGTGTTTTGCCCGCCCCCAAATCCCCGGCGAGCAGTATCACATCGCCACGTTGCAGGAGTTGCCCAAGGTATGTGCCGAGCTGAATGGTATCGGCGACGCTTGTACTCACAAAATGTACCGTCTGTACGTTCATGACGCCATTGTAGCATGTTCAACAGGGCTATTTGCATACTTTTGGGCACTGCGGTACAATGGCGCCGGTTGCAGTGGTTGTGAAGAAAGTAACAGAGTATGATACACAAACGCTATGAACGCTACGTCTGGGTTGTGTTGGCATATACGATTTTGGTGATTCTGTGGGGGGCATTTGTGCGTGCCACCGGGTCGGGTGCAGGGTGTGGCGATCACTGGCCACTGTGTAACGGCGAGGTGATTCCACGAGCGCCGATGCTCGAGACCATCATCGAGTTTTCGCACCGCCTGACTAGTGGGGTATTGATGCTGATGGTGTTGGGGATGACGATTTTTGCTTTTCGTCTCTACCCCAAGGGGCACATCGTGCGTGTGGGTGCCGTATTATCGATTGTTTTTGTGATTATCGAGGCGTTATTTGGGGCTGCCTTGGTGTTGTTTGAGTTGGTTGCTGATAATTCATCGATGGCGCGTGCAGTTGCGATGTCGATACACCTAATCAACACGTTGTTGCTGGTCGCATTTGTGACAATGACGGGGATGTGGGCGCGGGGTGTGCCTCGTCCAGATATTGTTGGGCGTGGGCGCATACTGGGGTGGATCGTGCTGGGGGTAGTGATGATGCTCTTGCTCGGTGCGAGTGGCGCGATTGCGGCCCTCGGCGACACGTTATTTCCGGCAGCATCACTCCAAGAGGGTCTCGCCCAAAAATTTGATCCAGCGGCGCACTTTTTGATTCGGCTACGTGTATTGCATCCAGTGATTGCGATTGTCACAGGTGCGGTGATGGTCGTGATTGCGCAGGCACTCGTGGTATTGTGTCCCGAGGCGAGTATCTACCGTGCACGCTGGGTCTTGCTCGGTGCGTACGTGGCACAACTCGTATTGGGTGTGGTCAATGTCATTTTACTGGCACCGATTCCGATTCAGCTGTTCCACCTGTTGTTGGCAGATACGATTTGGGTGGTCTTTATCATGATGGTGGTATTAGCGCTCAAGCGCACCGATGCTGACGCTGCGGCGGTACGTGTCGCATAAATACTTATGGTGACACCGCCTGCCAGCATGCTGGCAGGCGGTGTTTGTGTATTAGATGTTGGTGATGTGTTTGCGGGTAAACCAGCGAGTTGCCAACAGAATAAACAGCGTGCAGATGCCCATGTGAACTGCGTAGGCGCTGAGCGTGGTCGATGACAGACTGGGTGTAATGGCAGTTGCATAGAGGTGCAAACTTGGCCACAGCATCACACCAAACACCGTGTTAAGGATGGCTCTGATGGGCAGTGCCTCTGCGGGCATGAGCCGTGGTGCAATGCTCCCCCAGGCGATTGGGATAGCAATCAACAAGAGCACGCTAATGCGTTGCCACACCGACGACACAAGTGGTGTCAACAGAATCATACATGCGGTGGCAGTCACCATGATGAGGATGATGTTGGGCAGGGATGCAAGCACGGTCAAGAGCTCAGGGCGAGCCGCAGGTGCGACCAGCACGCTGACAAGCATGAGGATGAGTTGACAGCTTGCGGCCATCACTACTGCCGCACACAGATAGGCCCACAAAAACGCACGCCGTGATTGGATTGCAAGCAGACGCTGGATGTGAAATGGTTGTTCGGCGGTATCAGCGAGTACGGATGTGGTATAGAGCGAAATGAATATTGCATACAGCGCCCATGTGCCCATCACGGCAGTTGCACTGGTGCTGTCACGAAGCAGTACCAGCGCCACGCCCACGGCGCTTCCCCATTCAATAACTACTCGTTGCGACTGTATGTGTTCAACGAGAATCATCCACACAAATCGCCAAAAGACGACAAATGGAGCGACGCGCGGTTGCACAAACGTGTCATCAGTGTGTGGTAACATTATGCCCCCGTCAATGATGTGGTATGTTCATCGATTTGGGATGTGATACTGCGAGGCGGATAGAGCTGTGCGAGGACTTGGGGCGTGGTCGCCTGGCGTACTAAGTCGTGCAATGGGTTGTTGCGCGGCTCAATGCGGAAAATGTGTACGTTGTAGTGGAGCAGCACTTGGAGAATTTGTGACAAGCTTTGCACTGCCATGCCCGTCAAGACGATGGTGCGTTGAGTTGCAACGATAGTTGCATCGATGCCCACAATGTGCTCATGTGCCGCAGATGGGAGTTCACTGGTGTAGATCATCAATGTGCGTGGCAGGGTACGGATTTGTTGGGCATCGAGCTCGCTGACGATTTGTCCATCAGCCAAAATCCCGATGAGATCAAAGAGTGATTCGAGGGGCGCATTGCCACGAGTTGCAATCACCATCGTCATGTTGCGGTTGCGCAGATTCTCGAGTATATCGACCATCACCAGTTGTTCGTATGCGGTCAACCCGGCAGTTGGCTCATCGATGAGGAGCACATGGGGGCGCGCCATCATGGCATTCGCCAAAATCACACGCCGCTGGTCAAAGTGTGAGAGTTGGCGGATGGTGACGGTGGCGAATTGTTCGAGGGCACACCAGCGCAAGACGCGCTGGTAGTGGCTGATGGTGGTGTCGTAGTCAAAGCCGAGCAACGTGCCTTGCTCTTGCAAGAGGTGTTGCACGGTCATGTATGCGGGCAGCTGCATGCGTGGTGTCACGTAGCCCACATGGCGCGTTGCCTGAATGCTCGATTGCCCATTGATGTGTACCTGGGCAGACACACGCCCGTGTAGCCCGGCTAGGGTGCTCAACAAGAGGCTTTTGCCGCTGTTGCTCGCACCGATAATCCCGTAGCATGTATTCGCAGGGATGTGCATGCTCACATTGCGAATCGGCGTATGCGGAATGGCGAGTTGTACGGTTGAGAGTGCATACATTGCGTGTATCCTACGCCACTACAAAGGCGAGATAGCCGAGTGCCAACAACGCTGGAGGGAGCGCCCGCCACCAACACCAGCGCAATGCCGCAGCCAGCGTTGCAAATGGTTGATTCCGTACCAAGAGTCGCATGGCGGCGAGTGTCACCAGTGTCATCACGATGACGAGTGCGAGTCGTAGTGCAGTACTTGCAATATCAACGGGTACCACGCTGGTGGTGATTGCAAAGACTAATACGGCGGCACGCATGTCGGTAGCAATTTGCAGCAGTGCCACTGTCGAAATATTGAGCCCGGTCGTCATCATGCCCGTCAGGGCGGTGTCGTTGCGGAACATGCCGATCCCGATGGCAGCAGGGAGGGCGAGCACGGCAGCAATCCAGGCCAGGATGAGGGCAGGGAGCGTGTTGAGCTGCCAGCGTTGATTGGCCCAGTACAAGGCACAAAAGACACACCAGATGACGACCCGCCCTGCCAGACCGATTTGTAATGAGCGTGCTGCGCCTCGAACGACCATAGGCGACGAGGCTGTCTGTGCTGCGAGTGGTGGCAGTAAATAGGCGATTTCGAGCGCAGCCCACATCAACAGTGGCCCTGCAATGGATGTATACACGGGGTTGTACGGCCACGGCATATATATGCTGGCCCCTACTGCCAACAACATGCTTACCAGGGCAGCAAAGCCGTCAACGTTCCAGAGGGCTTTGCGCCAATCCGTGGGGAAGACCAGTCGCCGCTTGAGTACGAGTATGCCAAATAGGAACGTTCCCAAGCCAACGGGTATGACCCCCGGGTAGAGTAGATAGGCTATCAGTAGATCCACCGTTATTCCCCTTTAGGGCATAGATGCCCTCACATCATCAGTATACCAGTGCGCTTAGCTCGCGTTCCGAATCAATGCAACGATTTGCGCAGGTGTCGGCGGGCAGCCATCGAGTGTGGCGGTGACTGGGATTTCGATGGCATCGGTGAGCCCGCCACGACCAAATGGAGCCCCATTCAAGGTGCATTGTCCTACGGCGATGATGCGTGGGCGTTCGTGGAGCTCGCCGAGCATTTGCACCAATGTGGAGCGGGTAAACGTGGTAAGAATGCCAGTAATCAGCCATACGTCGGCGTCAAGTGGTGACGCCACCAACTCGAGGTCGTCTGTTTGACCAATAGCCAAGACGACATGGGCATCGCAGCCGCCGCATGATCCGGTATTGGCACGAAAAACGCGAATGGTCATAGGCGTATCCTCACTTACGATGACGTGCGCACAAAGGTGAGCCCACGAATAATATCATCGATGGTGGTGAGTAGCAACTGCGGATACAACCCGATGGCACAACTGATACCCAGCAACGCAAAGAGCACCACAGTTAACCCGACGGGCTCACGCAGGAGCGTGCGATCACTAAAGCGCTCGATTTCTTGGGTGGCGAGCAAGATGGGCATTTCTTCGGTGGGTAGCTCTTCGGCGGCTCCGAGCAGACGTTCATAGAGCAGGCGGGCGATGGCCGCCAGCATCAGCAGTGACCCAATACCGATGAGAATTGCAAAGTTGGTACCGGTGCGTGCTGCGGCATCATAGAGGAGCAGTTTGCTGGTAAACGATGCAAACGGTGGCATACCCAGCAACAGAAAGAGCCCGCCAATCAGCCCGGTGCCTGCGAGTGGCCAGCGCCACAACAGATCACGCCGAATGGTTGTCACCGGGCGTCCATCGGGGCGCTCAAGCAAGGCAATCGAGACAAAAATAATGATGACTGCAATCATCTGATTAAAGAGTTCAAAAATAGCACCTGCCAGCCCCGTACTACTCGTGCTTGCGACGCCAAAGAGCATCAAGCCACTATTCGCAACGACCAAGTAGCTGGGGGTGCGGCGCAGATGCGGTGATGCCAGCCCAAACAGCGCTGCCAGAATAGCGGTGATTAAGCCGAGATACATCAGCATGCGCATGCCGTGTTCGTTTTCGCTCACGATGACTGGGAAAAACTGGAACGTGGTAATCAGAAAGAGCAAACTGGTGCTATTGAGCGCGGTGAGTATCAACACCGTGACCATGGGTTCGGCGAATTCGGATACTTCGACCAGCCACGAATGAAAGGGGAAAATCGCCAAGCGCATGCCAAAGCCGGCAATCAGCAAGGCCATGATGAGGTGGGCAGGTGACCCTTGGCCGGATTGTTCGGTGGGCCAGTAGATGGTGAGAAGTACGTAGGCCATGTACATGGCAAAACCAGCCACCAATACCACCACCAAATAGTGGAGTGCGGTAATCAGGGGTGAGCGCTCAACGAGCAACGTGCTGCCACTGGGCAGGTCGACGATGGCCAGAATGGCAAGCAACCCACTGCTCACCATCAACAACGTGGCCACAAACGGCTCTTGTAGCAATAACACGGTCGTATTGGTGAAGCCAAGAATGAGCAGACTGACGGGGACAAAGTGCTCGCCGTGCGCAATAAAAAACGCGACGGCAAATGAAAAGAGTGCGACGCCGAGAATGGTGAGCATCACCATCCGCCCGAGTGGGTCGGTTGTCATGGTGAGACCGAGAATGCGCACTGGGGTATCAACGGGCAGCTGCATGACGAGGGCGATTTGCACGACGACAGCCAGCATGCCACCAGAAATAGCGGTCATCTCTTGTTTGCGCAAGAGATAGAGCCCGGCAGCCATCGCAAATGGAAAAAAGATGATGAGTAAGTAGAGCATTAGCGTTTGTACAATTCATTGAGTTCGAGTGTCTTGAGACGCCCGTACATCAGGCCACTCAGATACGACACCGACAGCGATAGCACAATAGTCGTTAATCCCAACATCGCCAACGGAAAGACTTCAACGGTACTTGCAATGGCGGTGTAGAGCAGATCGATGCTACTCACACACACCAACAACCCCAGCCCGAGTTTGAGCAGGTCATTGGCGGTGACAATCGTGAATATCCCCGTGAGGGTGAGCCAATACCATGCGAAGTCGACGTCTTCGCTCCCAATAGGATAGAGCCGTGGCAAAATGAAACTTGCAATGGCGGCCAAAATAAGTGCCCACATCGGTACGACGAAATCAGCAAAACGCAACGGTGCCACAAGTTGTTTGCGTTGAGCGAGGCGCGCGGCACGGCGTAACTCGGCCAAGGAAAACTCGTCGAGCGCATCCGCATTGTAATCGCGCGAAAAGGTGAGTGCAGTGACGGCCAGAATCAGCACTGCCGAGAGCCCAGCAATGAGCTTGACCAGGATGGTCGTGCGAATGCTAATCCCAAATACGTCGATGTCGGCACTGCCGAACTGTGGTTGTGCCAAAAAAGCCGCCACAAATATATAGTTGAACAAGAGCCCGATGAGCGTGCTCCGCCACTGTTGTGCCAACAAGATCAGCCCTGCAGAGAGGGCGATGCCAATTAATGGCCATTGTGTGTTAATGAATTCAGTCATCTGCACCTCTATATCAACAACAGCACAATCACAATCAGCCCCATCACTAACCCTGCCACATAATAGCGCTCTTCACCGAGTTTGAGTACCCACTGAATGGCTTGCCCAATCCGAATCAATGCCTGCCAGGCACCATGCAGGATTCCATCTGCTTTGACGATGCCAGTCAAGAGCGACATGCTTTCGGCAGTAGCAATCGGAGTTACGGCCACGGATTGCTGCTCACTTGCGCCGAGTTGTGATCGTTGTGCGGTACGACTCGCAATCAGTGGCACTACCACAATTAACAGCGCCATCCCAGCCAATCCGAGTTGTTGCCACAGCGTCGGCATGGTTGGTTGCGTAATGACCGCATCAATGGCGAAGTGTTTTTGTAACGTGGTCACCCAGCGTTGCCACACGAGATTGGGAAAGATGCCAAGGCCGAGTAACAGTACCGCAAAGGATGTAGCGCCAATCCAGGCGCCCCAGGTGGGGATGGCTGATACGATGAGTGGAGTTGCTCGGAGTGTGCGTGGACTCCGGCGCCAAATACTTGCGAGTACCACCGACCATGCCAACCCTTGCATGGAACCGACAACCAACATGGCAACGAGAATCCACGGTGCTTGCGCAAAAATGACTTCGATGACCCACCAACGTGCAATGAACCCAAGTGTGCCAGGCAACCCGATGGATGAGGCTACGGCAATCAGGATAATCACGCCCGCCATGCCAATGTTGGCGTGGGGACGGAGCTGACTCAGCTCGTCGGTGTTGCTGCGCACTTCAACAAATGCGATGGCAAGGGCAATCATGATGGTTGAAATGATGCCACTCACAATCAGGAGCGGCACGCCGAGCACGAGAATGCGCACATCACTCAATGCCATCAGCACAACCATGGCAAATTGGCTACTCGCATGCCACCCGAGCATGCTACGTAACCGCCCCGCTCCGATGGCGCCAGCGGCACACCCCAGGGCGCTCATGATGGCCATCACGGTGAGTACCAGTGTGGTTGTGGTACTCAAGAGAGGCGCTTGGGTGGATACCATGTCAACGAATGTGAGGAGTCCGAGTAGGGGCGTCCCAAGTGGAATCATAAAAACGGCTAAGATGGCGGGAGCGCTGCTCAGACTTGCCACATACCCATGAAACGGCAGTAGCCCCATGGCGACAAAAGCTGCAAAGCTCCAGCACAAGACGAGTGCGGTTGGTAGAGATCCCACAGGGAGGTATTGGCGCCACATGACTGCCACAAGGAGCAAAATGGCGCTGCTGATGCCACCCACAATACTAATCAGGGGTGTGTTGCTCCCTGGCAATGCACCACTCAGACGCATCAACAAGCCACCTACCAATGCGGCCATCCCCCATGCAAAAATCCGCAATGGCATATCTTGGGCTGCTATCCCAATGATAATCACCACCACATGCAACAAAAGCAACGAGATGAGGCGCCCATAGTTGCGCAGATTGTACGGCAATGAATGAATCAGCCCGACCATGCCGGTGGCACTCCCCAGCAAGACAATACAGGTCACTGTCCACGTCAGTGGATCAAAACGGAGGGTGAGTGTGGCGGTGAAGTCACCAATTTGTATCCACGGGATGGCCAGCATTTGCAGTGGTAGCCCGAGGACAAGCCCAGCAATCACAAGCACCACTGAACTCAAAAAGAGGGTGCCAATCGCCACATACCCAATATGTCGTGTAGGCACCACGCGATCGAGGAGCCAGGCTGCACTCGCCGCCAATAACGGTAACAAAAGGGCCACAATCAACATATCCGTCTATTCTCCATTAACGTTCAGCACAGGCAGTACATGTATCTGTTGATGCCACAATCGGCAAGAAATCATCGAGCTGGGTATTGAGGAGAAGAGTGCGTGTCAATAAACGGTCGAGTTGGCGTTGGACGTGGATTTCACAACGAGTGATGCGGATACCATCACTGTTGATGATATAGGTAATTGCGCCACGGGGTCCTTCGACACTCCCGCTGGCAACGCCCTCACGGAGCACGGGTAGATTACCCTCATATGGTCCTGTTTTGAGTAAACGGCCACACTGCTCGACCATTTTGATGCTTTCGTTGGTCTCGAGTAACATGACCACGAGGCGGGCATAGACGTCGCCACCCTCTTGGACAACACGTTGGACATCGAGACGCTCATATGCGGCATATGGTATATCAAAACGTAAATCGCGTTTGACTCCAGCGGCACGTGCAATAATCCCGCCAATATCGAGTTGACTCACTGCTTCGTGGGTGAGGCGCCCCACATCCACGGTACGGCCCAAGACTCCACGATCGTCGATAATTTGGTCAATGGTGTCATAGAGTTGTTTGCCACACTGCCCGATGGTGCGTTGCACCGATGATAATGCAGCGTTACCTGGGTTGTAGGATAATCCACCTGGCATGATGATACAGTCACGTTGTGGGGCGAGTTCGTGGAGGATGGCTACCACGATGCCTTGGAGTGCAGTGAGTGCACGACTATGGTGCTCCACACCAATTGTTGTACAGACGGTAGCTGCCCCAGCGAGATGCATGCTCGCACGTTCGAGTTCGCACGCCATCATCCGCACGAGCCGTGCCCGCATGGGGACATCGATTGCGTTGAGCATTTCGATGGCTTGACAGAACGCGAGCATGTGTGCATGCCCACATGTGCCACAGACCCGTGGTACTAACGCCATGCTCTGTGACAAGGGGATGCGCGTGATGCGCTCGGCACAGCCACGGTCATTCATGCCAGTGTGCTGATCAATATTAGTGATGGTTTCGCCTTCGAGGTCCATAATAAAGCGCACTGGACCACGCCAGGCAGGATGAAACGGACCGAGCGTCAGGGAATAACTCACGCGGTGTGCCTCCACACGCACCAACACATGTCGGCAATTATACCATAGGCGCCGGCGCTGAGGGATGCGACGCATTGCAAAACACAAACACCACCACACCAGCGTGTGGTGTGGTGGTGCGTATCGTATCAACGATTAGCGGCGCGTCACAATTAAACGAATCGCAGTTCGTTCTTCGTTTTCGATGATGACATCCATAAACGAAGGGACACAGACGATTTCAATGTTTTCTGCGGCCAGGTAGGTATATGCAATCGCAATTGCTTTGACTGCCTGGCTGGTTGCACCAGCACCGATGGTCTGAATTTCAGCACTCCGTTTGTCGCGAATGACGCCAGCAATTGCGCCGGCTACCGCACTTGGACGTGAGCGTGTTGAGACTTTCAACACTTCGAGTTTATCTGATGTCACACTAGCACCCACTGTTAGTTGATTTGTCGCTGAACCTGTAACGTGCGCATCCATCCTACACCCTCCCCTCATTGCATAGTGACAACGAGCCAGTAGCGACGAGTTAAGAAGAAGATGGATGCGTCTACACTGGCATATTTACATGTCAAACCGACCAATACTTACCGTGCGTATTCAGTTGTCCGTGTCTCACGAATGACCGTGACTTTGATTTGCCCGGGATACTGCAAGCTCTCTTCGATCTTTTTGGCCACATTGCGTGCCAGATGAATGCTACCAAGATCGTCGATTGTCTCGGGAATGACCATGATGCGTACCTCACGACCTGCTTGCACTGCAAATGCGCGTTGGACACCTTCAAATGAAGTCGCTACCCCTTCGAGGGCTTCGAGGCGCTTGATATACAAGTCAAGTGTTTCTCGACGTGCCCCAGGGCGCCCACCAGAGATGGCGTCTACGGCTTGCACCAAAAATGCCTCGACGGTCTGAGGTTCTTCGTCGTTGTGGTGTGCGGCAATCGCATGCACAATGGCAGGAGAGCGCCCAAGTCGTTTGGCAATATCGGCACCAATCACCGCATGCGGCCCCTGGACTTCGTGGTCGACTGCCTTGCCGATATCGTGGAGCAACGCTGCAGTCTTGGCAATGGTGATATTGGCACCGAGCTCGGCGGCCATGTGTGCTGCCAGCAAGGCACATTCAAGTGAATGCTGGAGCACATTCTGCCCATAACTGGTGCGGAACTTGAGGCGTCCGAGGAGTTTGATGAGGTCGGGATGGAGCCCCTGTACGTTGGCTTCATAAGCAACGCGTTCACCTTCCTCACGCATGACTACATCCAAATCCTGCTGGGTCTTGGCGACAACTTCCTCGATACGGGTGGGATGGATGCGTCCATCCTTGAGGAGTTTGCCGAGCGACAAGCGGGCAACTTCGCGGCGCACGGGATCGTGACACGACAATGTGACTGCATCGGGTGTATCGTCGACGATGATGTCGACACCGGTAATCTGCTCAAAGGCACGAATATTGCGCCCCTCGCGACCGATGATGCGACCTTTGATTTCTTCGGAAGGTAACGGCACTGTCGAGACGGTGACTTCGGCGACATAATCTGATGCACAACGCTGAATCGCCATGCTGATGATTTTGCGCGCAGTCTTGTCTGCTTCGTCGTTGGTGACCCGCTCGATCTCGCGAATGCGCCGTGCAGCCTCGTCGCGAGATTCTGCTTCGACACGCTCCAAAATAATCTCACGTGCTTGTGCTTCACTCAGTTGTGAAATCCGCTCCAGCTCTTGGCGCTGTTGTGCGCGCAACTGCTCGGCTTCTTGAGTGAGTTGGTCGATCTGTCGCTCACGTTGCTGAATGGTGCGCTCGCGCCGCTCAACACCCTCGACTTTGCGGTCGAGGACTTCTTCCTTGCGCGTGATGCGCTCTTCTTGTTGCCGTAATGATTGTCGAGCTTCACGGATTTGCGATTCTGCTTCGGTCCGAATGCGCAACGCCTCGTCTGATGCCTGAATCTTGAGCTCTTTGTGTTCGGCACGCACTGCTTCAATCTTTAGTTGCCATTCCGCATCACGTTTGGTCAGTTGACTTTGCGTGTTCGATTTATTTAACATCGTAGCGATGACAAACCCAGTGACAGCACCAACAATCAACAAAATAATGGGGAAAATTTCTCCCACATCCATCCTCCATAATCTATATCCTCAATCCACATACACACCTGCATCACCATATGACACAATCTATTGTGTGGGGACTGTTTGCACTATATTACTCTCATACACTATTTTCTGTCAAGATAACCGGCTATCAACTCTTTTTGCCCATTAAATGGACAAAAATTGCCCATGAATTGTCAGTTATTTGCGTAATTTTCGACTTTCGAGCGATGCATGCGCAGCAAGATATTGCAACCACCCTGCAAGTGTCATCGCACCAAACATGTTGTGATGAGTCACTTGAGTGGTTGCAATACCGGCAGCACAGAGCTGATCAAACACGGCAATCGTCTCAGCACGGGTACTTGCCATCAGTTCGGCCAGGTGTGTCATCGACGCTACGGCAGGCCGATAACGGTCGTATTCTTCGCTGGTATGAGTGCGTGTGAGCAGCTCACGTAAGCGTGCCTGTCCCCAGCGCTCGATGCCAATGATGTGTGTGGCAACGCCTTGATGGGTGGATGTATCACCGGCAGCACGCATGGCTGCAACGACCATATTGCCACTATTGCTGAGGCGTAGTCGCAGCTGTTCGGTAGATAGGGTACGCACGGGGCGTTCAAAGACGAGCCCGGCAATAACGTGCAATATGCTGGAACGAATTGTCATCGGCGCTCCCTTTCACTGCTTAGACGTCTTCAAACATGGAACCCGTCAAAAAAATGATACCAACCCACAAGGCGCGTGCATGGCGATAAAATCCTACCCCGACCAGAATCATGGTGAGGGTAATCCCTGCGAGTAACCAGCCCGTGGGAATGTCGGTAACGACGGCTAAGACGCCGCCAAGCACACCGAGCGAACAGACGACGACGGTGTTGATGGCCATGCCACCAGTGATTTCGCCATGGTCACGCTCAAAAACGACATTGCACACGGGGCAACGCACATTCATTTGAAACAGCGACCGAAACATGGCACCACGTTGACACGCAGGGCAACGTAATATTAATGTGACATACAGAATTCGCAACACGCGCCACACGTGTCACCTCGCTTGATTAATCGTCTGTGAAACATCACGGGGAATGAGCAGATGATGGGGAATTATGGTGGGCGATAGTGGATTCGAACCACCGACCTCAACGATGTCAACGTTGCGCTCTAACCAACTGAGCTAATCGCCCGCATGCAAAATAGTACCATGCGGTGCGGAGATTTGTCAAATAAACAATGAAGCCGAACGAATTGCGATATTATGATGATGAGAAGGACAATCCGCGAACGAAAGTCGAGCCTGTGATGCGTTTTTCGCTGCGCTTCAACAACGACCGCCCAGTGCGTGAATACATGACATTGGCCAAGGAAGCCGAAGACCAAGGGTTTGATCAATTCTGGGTCAGTGATGACCTCTTTCTGTATGGGGTATGGCCAATTCTGGCGGCGTGTGCGACGGTGACGCAACGTATTCAACTGGGGACATGCATTGTCAATCCCTACACCATGCATCCTGCCGAGATGGCAATGCAAGTGGTTGCACTCGACGAGTTATCAGGTGGGCGTGCGCTACTTGGTATTGGTGCAGGTGCCGGGGATTTTTTGGGGTGGGTGGGGCTCGCGCAAGCGCGCCCGTTGTCACGCATGATTGAAACCATACATGTGCTCCATGCGCTATTCCGTGGTGAGCGGGTGCCGCATGTGGGGGCAGAGCTCGGCACATGGAGCCACGACGCCTATTTGCGCGTGCCAACGCGCCCCATTCCCATCTATCTCGGTGCAATGAGTCCCAAAATGCTCGAAGCGATTGGCACATATGCAGACGGCGGGCTCCCGCTGTTGTTCCCACCGGAGCACTATCAGCAGGCACGCACCCGCGTGGACGTGGGATTGGCACGTGCGGGGCGTGCCACGCATGAAGTCGACATGGCAGCCTGTATTTGGGTATCTGTTGGTGATGATGCACAGGCGGCTGAGTCCGTACTGCGCCAAAAAATCGCCTATTATGGACATGCATTGAGTGACACTATTCTGGCGAATCTCGGTGTGGCACGGAGTGAATTTGTCCCTATTGAGCAGGCGATTCAGCATGACCATGACGAAGCACGAGCGTGCGCCATGGTGACTCCAGCCATGCTCAATATTGGTATTACCGGTACTGGGGCGGATCTTCTTCCCCGATTGCATGCGTTGGCCGCAGCAGGCGCACGGCATATCAGTTTTGGACCACCACTCGGTCCCGACCCGTTGCATGCCATCCGTGTGCTTGGGCGTGATGTGTTGCCCGTCTTGCGCGCCGCCTACCAATAAACAGTACGCCCCCTGTGTGATGACCACACAGGGGGCGTGTCTCTACCGTGGTTACGAGAGTGGGTGCAAGCTGGGTTGAAATTGGGCGGCGCGCGCCAAGTATTCCGTCTTTTCGGCATCGTTGTGTGCCAACGTTGCTAATGTCGCCCAGACCTGCGCATTTTCAGGATAGACTTCACTCATGATTTCAAGCAGAATCCGCGCGCGGCGAGCATCCCCCATGCGATAAAGCCGATTGGCGGTTCTGAGCAATGCGCTACATTCGTGATCTGCCATGCATCCTCGCCTGCTGACTATTGTACGCTCGACGCAATCAACCAACCCTGCGAGCGATTGTTGCCGCCGTAGAGTTTTAGGTTGGTTGCATCAGCATGCACATCAAAAATCAATGCCATGCTCAAGAGGGCTGGTCCGCTGGGGATGGTGTCTTCGACGATGATGTCAGAGACGACCCCACGCCCACCACCGATGTTCATTAGCATGTTGGTGCGCTCTACGTTGACGTTGTACACGCGACCCTGGTCGTCACTCAACACGAAGAAACTCGCTGGGATGGCTTGTGTGGTGCCACTGCTGTTTGCGACGACCACGACGACCACGAAATACCGGCCATTGGTTGGCGGTACATCACCGAGTCGGGCAGTACGATCACCAGCCACTAGTGGGCTGCGTACACCGTAGGTCCACCCACTGTCGGTGAGTGTATCTGCTTCACTGACGACGACCACTGGAACTGCTGTGGGTGTTTCGGTGATGGCGGGCGTCATGGTGGCCCGTGGCGATGCCGTCGCCATGCTTTCGACAGTGGCAGCCACGGCAGTGGTTTCTTCGGCTTGTGATGGTGCAAGCAATGATCCCGTTGAAATGCCGCCGATGTTGATGTCGGTGCCCCAGATTTGGGTTGCTAAAAAGACCACCAACAACAAAAATACCGTGCCTAATACGCCCCACATCAATGGGCTGGGTCCGCGCCCCTCGTTGTCGGCGTATTCATCGTCAAATGTCTCGAGCGCCTCAGTTAATTCTTCTTCTTCGCTGGTAAGCTGCGTCGCTGGGCGACTCGCACGCCCCGCACTTGAGGCAGGTGTGGCACTCTGGCGACCAAAAAACGAACCTGTACGCTCGCGCGCCGTGTTGAGAACTCCACGCCCACGGTTGCTTGCGCTCTGTCGCTCTCCATCGAGTGCACGCAACCCACGAAGCGCCATCTCGTTGTGTGGGTCAATCTGCAGGGCCCGCTCCAGCGCATTGCGCCGTTGTGTTGGTGTGTCGGATACCCCGGCTAACCACAACCAGGCCTGGATATTGTTGGGATCCTGTTTGGTCAACAACGTGAATAGATTGCGGGCCTCTTCGCGATTGCCATCACGGGCAGCCTCGATGCCAAACTGTAGAATCTCTTTTGCATCGGCCATGCGCTACTCCAATTCCCCACATCAGTATGTAAAATAGTACTATGTTGCATAGTATATCAAAGAGTACGAGTGCGGTCAATAGCAGGTGATACCCGTATAATAGGTACAGGAATGCGAAAGTGGGGTTGACATATGCGATTGGTGAGTTTTCGCCGTACTGGCACACAGATAGACACAGGGATTGCGAGTGAAATTGGCATTATCGACATCCACGAAGGGATGGCCTTGCTCAGTGAAGATCGTCCGTTACAGCCGTTGGGGTTACACGATATTCTGTGTGGCACACACGACGTAGTCCATATTGGCATGGTTGGTGCACTCGAACGCATGCTGTTGGCCCAACGGGCGGCGCTGGAGGGGGCACACTGGTTTGGTGGGGTCGAAATGGTGATGCGCCGCGACGATGTGCAAATCCTTGCTCCGCTGCCAAAATTAGGAGGCTGGTGGCGTACTGCACAGCATATTGAAGCACACGAGCGCATGGTATATCGTCGCGGCGAGCATCTGGGTCTGTACTGGCACGAGCGTCCGCCGTTGTGGGGGGCATTGGCGCATACCTGGCACGGTGACCGTGCAGTTGTCCCTTTTCCGGATACGACGGCGTGTGACATCGAATATGAGTTGATGTGGGTACTGGGGCGTGATGTGACACATGCAGATAGCAGTGCTGCCCAAGAAGCAATTGTGGGAGTGACGTTGATGGCAAGTGTGGTGGCACGTGATCGTGCTGACGACGATGTCCTCTACGGCATGTGGTCGCGCCCAGTCGGTGCCATCATGGGTCCATACCTCACCACAATGGATGAGCTCGATGAATACCTGCTCGCCGATGGCCGGTTGCACATCCCCGTGCAGCTTATCATCAACGATGTCGTGCGTGGGCAGGTCAACATGCGCGACGTACACTACCCGATGGCCGATGTTGTCGCACATGCATCCGGCAGTACCACACTCGTTGCTGGCACAGTGTTTAGTAGTGGAGTGTTGTGCTCATTGAGTGATTACGGTGGTGCGTGGTTGGTGCCAGGTGATGAAATCGCCATTGATGCTGGTCCACTTGGCACGCTGCGCTGGAGCATGGAGGAATGGCCATGAGATGGCTGTATCGCCTGGTGTGTGTCGCAACGCTGTGGAATCTGGTTGCGTGCACCCAAGTACGACCCCCTGTGGTACCGCCTGTGGTCGGCTTTCTCGGCGATGTGCCCCCGCTCCGCATCCATACACTGATTGTGACGCTCCCACAGATTCGTGGGGCGGTTGAGATGACGATTACTGATGCAGCGCAGACGGTCGTCATGCGCGAGACGGTGGTGGTACGCGCTGATGAAGTGTCTATTCCTGTGACACCACGCGGAGCCCTCGGGAGCGCCACACTCCAGATCACACAAGGCACACACACCCTGTTGACTGCACCAGTGTATACACTGGTGGCACAGAGTACGGTGCAGACGTCGCAACCCATCTACGATGATGTTTTTCGCCAGACGGTGCGCTATTTACAGGGCAGTATGCGCAGTTACGCCCTCAATGGGCAAGAGGTGCGTGGCTATCGGTCACCCGATAACCCGTTGTTGTGGTTGCGTGACCATGTCTATCAAGCGCAAGGATTTCGCTATATTGAAACTGATGTTAAATCATTGCTGAACGCTTTTCGCGATGCCCAGCGAGCCGATGGCAGTCTGCCAGACTGGATTGATCAACCGGAGCTCGGTGTAACTGCTGGGCGCAAAGAAGTCGAAGCCGATGTGGAGTTCTTGTTTGCGTATGGCGTCTATCAAGCGTGGCAGATGAGTGGTGACACCGAGTGGATGCGGAGCATGCTGCCTGCGGTGCGGCGCGCTATTGCGTATACGACCAGTGATCCGCTGCGCTGGGATGCCCAACGTGGTCTGATTCGGCGACCCTACACCATCGACATGTGGGATTTTGAGTATGGACCGACCACGACAAACCCAGAGACGGGGGCGCCGGCACCGCGACATTGGGTTGACGATGCAACGGTGTGGGGCACATTCCATGGCGACAACACGGGGCTCGTACAGGCATTGCGCATGCTGGCGACGCTCGAGGATGTGGTCGGCGAAACAGCGCGTGCACGTCAGTATCGACGTATGGCCGAGGATGTGATGCAACGGGTGAAAACACTCAGCTGGAATGGGCGGTTTTTTACGCATTTTGTGCCACAAGACACGACGTGGCGCGCGCCGGGTGTGGACATGGAGGCACAGCTGAGTATTTCAAATGCGTATGCCCTCAATCGTGGTGTGCTAAATGGCAGCGAAGCGCAAGCGATGCTCGAAACCTACTATACACGGGGCCAACAACAACCAGATGTGGTATTGCCGTGGTTTAGTATTGACCCACCTTTCCCTGCAGGTGCCTATGGTATGGCTGGGCGTAAAGGTGAACTCCCCGGCGAATACGTCAATGGCGGGATTATGCCGCTGGTGGGTGGTGAGCTCGCCCGTGGTGCGTTTGCATATAATTCGGAAGCATTTGGCTTTGACACGTTGCGCCACTACAATGTATTGACGAATCGGTTTGATGGCACATACTTGTGGTACTATCCCAACGGGCAACCAGGCATCTCGGGGCCAGACACGATTCCGAGTGATGGTTGGGGGGCATCGGCAATGCTCGCCGCACTCATGGAAGGCGCCGCAGGTGTGCTTGATGCGGGTATGATGTACTCGTCTGTCAAGTTGTCACCACGTTGGGCCATGGATGGAGTGACGGATGCGACCATTGTGGCGCGCTATCCGGCATCATCGGGGTACGTGGCGTATACCTGGCAGATGACCGCACAGCAGATTACGCTTGATGTGACGGGCTCAGGTGAAATGCTGGTACTCAATATCCCGCTGCCAGAAACAGTCACCACTGCGACGATGATGCTTGATGGTCAGATCATGCCTGATGCATTCCAGATGGTGGGTGGGCGCCCGTTTGTCTATGTGAAAACACGGGGGATAAATCATACCGTGCATATTTCCTGGTAATGTTTGTAGTCGAAAGGAACCATCCCATGGCATCTGCCGCTTCTGTGGCTCAACAGCTGAGTACGTCACGTCAACACGCCACATTGACACCACCACCATCCCAAGACCCCACCTATACTATCGCAGATGCCTATGCCGTTGCCGGTATGCACTATGCGGAAGCCCAGCGTGCCGGTCGTGTGGCGGTAGGGCGTAAAATTGGCTTTACCAATCCTGCGGCCTGGGCCAGCATGGAGATGAACACACCGGTATGGGGCTATGTCTACAACGACACGGTCTTTGATAGTGCGCAGGGCACCACCACGGTGAATATTCAGCACACGCTCCAACCCAAAATCGAGCCTGAAATCATGTTTGGGCTCAAAAGTGGTGTTATTGGTACCGGTGACCCGGTAGCAGCCCTACAGGCGGTTGAATGGATTGCCCTAGGGTTTGAAATCGTATCATGCCCCTATCCAGACTGGAAGTTCAAGGGGGTAGATGCAGTATCCGCGTTTGGCCTGCACCATGCCCTGTATGTCGGCCCCAAGCGCATGCTCACTACAGACGACAACTTGGCCGCACTCGTCGCACAGCTGGGCAGTGCCACTGCACGTATCTACAAAAACGACACCCTAGCGGGCGAAGGCAGTGGTGCAATTGTGCTGGGTAATCCGGCACGCGCCTTGGCAGCGATTGCCATTGTGATTGCCAATCAGCCACAGTTTGCACAACTGACTGCCGGCGAAATCCTTAGTAGCGGTACACTGACCCCCCCACCCGTCATCGCTGCTGGTGACACGATTCGGGCCGAGGTGCAGGGCATTGATCTTGCCCCAGTAACGGTGCGACTCGTCTAAGTATGAAGGATGAGGGAGGCAGTATGACGTGAACGCGAGGGAATTCGCAATTTCCCCCTCACTGTATGCTGCCTCCTTTGTTACGCTGGTTTGAGCATAATTTTGAGACTTGATTTGGCGTCGAAATCCGCAAATGCCTGTTGCCACTCATGAATTGAACGCACCGTGCTGATGAGTGCGCTCGCATCGACATGCCCACTTGCGAGTAGGCGTATGGCCCGTGGCCAGGCGTGTGGCACGCTGGCGTTGCTGCCCGTGACGGTCAACTCACGGTAGCAGACCTGATCCATGTCCCAGCTGATTGGTTTGCCAAAGAGCCCGATTTGCATGTAGCGGCCGCCACGGCGTACCAGTTGTAGGAGTTGTTGGGCGGCAGGACCAGCGCCGGCACACTCGATGACGACGTCAGCACCGAGCCCATCCGTCAGGTCGGTGACGATGCGGGTGGCGTCGTCACGAGTGACGTCGATGACGTGGCCAGCCCCGAGCCGTGTGGCCACGGCGAGGCGCTGGCTGTCGGCGCTGGTCCCTAGCATGATGACCGTGGCGCCGTGGGCGCGGGCGACTTGGAGTGTGAGCAGTCCGATGGTGCCTGGCCCAGCGATGACCACCACATCACCGGCGCTGACGCGCCCGAGGTCAAAGGCGTTGACTACACAGGCGAGTGGCTCGGTCAGTGCCGCCGCTTGGTCGCTGACGTGGTCGGGGATGTGGTGAATGTTGGCAGCGGGGACGCGGACGAGCCGCGTAAACCCACCATTGACGGCCGAGCCAATCGATTTGCGCTGTAGGCACAAATTGGGACGGCCGTTGCGACAGTGTGCGCAGGTGGTACAGGTGTGGTAATAGGTCTCGGTGGTGACGCGTTGTCCGACACGCAGATGGGGTACATCGGTGGCGACTGCGGCGATGCGCCCGCTGATTTCGTGCCCCATAACTACCGGTGGGGCAGTGCGGAATTCGTCGTGGTAGATGTGCAAATCGGTGCCGCAGATGCCGGTATATGCCACCTCGATGATGACATGTGCAGCGATGAGTTCTGGTTCGGGAATATCGCCGATGCCCACGTTGCCCACCCCTGGGGCGAGTTTCATTAGTGCCTGCATGGTACACACCTCCCGTGTGATGCCGATATGCGCTATCGTACCATGGGCACTGTGCGTGGTATTTCATAGTGTTCTGATGCATATTGGTCTACATAACGAACACGACAGAAATTGTCATGTATGGCTAGCAACGCTCCGCTTTTTTTGCCGTATAATAGGGCAAATAACGCACATCGGCACATGGGGTGTCGTGTACAGCGAAAGGGTTTGCACATGAGTGATGCGCTTCATGATGTATTTAATGCCAAAGCTCCGCTGAAAGTCGGTAGCAAGCAGTATGTGATGTATCGCCTCGATGCGTTACAGTCACTCGCGGGTGTGGATCTCGCCACGCTCCCTTTTTCTGTAAAAGTTGTCCTCGAGGCGTTGTTACGCAACGTTGGTGATGGATTTACGAGTAGTGATGATGTGCACGCACTCGCCAAATGGACGCCAGCGAGTGCCGGCTCACGCGAAGTCGCATTTAAACCGGCTCGTGTGCTGATGCAAGACTTCACGGGCGTGCCAGCGGTGGTCGATCTGGCCGCCATGCGTGATGCCATGAAACAACTGGGTGGCGATCCGGCGCGTATCAACCCGTTGGCACAAGCCGATTTGGTGATTGATCACTCGGTACAAGTCGACGCCTTTGGCAACGGCATGGCATTGCAAATTAATGCGGATCTTGAGTTTGCGCGCAACCGCGAGCGCTATGAATTCCTGCGCTGGGGGCAACAGAGCTTCACCAATTTTAGTGTGGTCCCCCCCGAAACAGGGATTTGTCACCAGGTCAACTTGGAATTTTTGGCCAAAGGGGTGCTCGTCAAAGACATCGACGGCGAGCAGGTCGCCATGCCAGATAGCCTGGTCGGCACCGACAGCCATACGACGATGATCAACGGGCTGGGTGTATTGGGCTGGGGTGTGGGTGGTATCGAAGCCGAAGCCGAACTGCTCGGCCAACCCTTGGCGATGCTCACCCCCGAAGTGGTGGGGATGCGCTTGTCGGGCAAACTTGCCCCAGGTGCGACCGCTACCGACTTGGTGTTGCGCGTGACCGAGCTGTTGCGCAAACACGGTGTGGTCGACAAATTCGTGGAATTCTGTGGTGACGGCTTGAGTGGGCTGAGCCTGGCTGACCGTGCCACCATCGCCAATATGGCCCCTGAATATGGCGCTACGTGTGGATTTTTCCCCATTGACGACGAAACACTGCGCTACCTGCGTGGTACCGGCCGCGACGAGGAAGTGATTGCCTTGGTCGAGGCGTATGCCAAGGCACAGGGCATGTTCCGTGTGGACGGGATGGCGATTCCGCAGTTTAATTCGCTGTTGGAGCTCGACTTGTCGAGCATCGAGCCGAGTGTGGCTGGCCCACGCCGCCCACAAGACCGTGTGGCACTCAAGTCGCTCAAGACGTCGTTCAACGATGCCATGAGCAAAGTTTTTGGCAAGCCGAGTGCTGCGGTACAGCAGGTGGCTGGCACGCGGAGCGATACCTACGCCGATGCGCATGTGGCGTTGACGGTGGCTGGGCAAGCGACGTCGATGACCCACGGGGCTGCGGTGATTGCAGCCATCACGTCGTGCACCAACACGTCGAATCCATCGGTGATGATGGCGGCAGGCTTGCTGGCACAAAAAGCCGTGGCGCGTGGACTCAAGCGGCAGCCATACGTCAAGACATCGTTGGCACCTGGCTCACGCGTGGTCAGCGAATACCTGAAGAAAGCCAATGTGCAACAGTACCTCGACCAGTTGGGTTTCAATGTGATCGGCTACGGCTGCACCACTTGTATCGGCAACTCGGGTCCAGTGGATGCGGCGGTGAGTGCTGCGACCAAGCAGGGTGATCTGGTGGTGTCAGCGGTCTTGAGCGGCAATCGCAACTTCGAAGGGCGCATCCACCCGATTGTCAAAGCCAACTACCTGATGTCGCCGCCGTTGGTGGTGGCATTCGCCATTGCTGGTACGGTGGATATCGACATGAACACCGAGCCGCTGGGGACTGGCGCAGACGGCAAACCGGTCTACTTGGCGGATATTTGGCCATCGGAAGCTGAAATCAATGATGCGTTGCATCGAGCACTGAGTGCCGATTTGTTCCGTGCGCAGTACGGCAACGTCTTTACCAACAACAAGACATGGAATGCTTTGCCCGTGCCCGAGGGGGATCTGTATACGTGGAACAATCAATCGACGTATGTACAGAATCCGCCCTACTTCCGTGGCATGACCAAAGAGCTCCCCAAGATGAAAGCGTTGCGTGGCGCCCGTGCCCTTGCCCTGCTAGGCGACAACGTGACCACCGATCATATTTCACCCGCCGGCGACATCCCCAAGAACTCACCGGCTGGTATCTATCTCGAAGAGCATGATGTGGCGCCGGCTGACTTCAATTCCTACGGTGCTCGCCGTGGTAATCACGAGGTGATGATGCGCGGTACCTTTGCTAATATCCGCCTCAAGAATGCGATGGTGCCTGGGGTCGAGGGTGGCTACACGGTGCATGTTCCCACGGGTCAGCAGCAGTCGATTTATGATGCGGCCATGCAGTACGAAAAAGACGCCACGCCGTTGATCATCATGGCGGGCAAAGAGTACGGTATGGGCTCGTCGCGTGACTGGGCTGCCAAAGGTACGTTCTTGTTGGGGGTGCGTGCCGTGATCGCCGAAAGCTTCGAGCGCATCCATCGCTCCAACTTGGTGGGCATGGGTGTGTTGCCGCTGACGTTTGTGGATGGACAAAACTGGCAGTCACTGGGAATCACCGGGCGTGAAACCTTTGACATCGAAGGCATCGAATCGCTGCAACCCGGCCAAACGCTGACCGTGGTGGCGACGCTCGATGGAAAACAGACGCGCTTTACGGTCAAAGTGCGCATCAACTCCGAGGGTGAGTTGGCCTACTACCGCAACGGCGGGATTTTGCACTACGTGTTGCGCAATCTGGCCTCACAAAGTGAGCCGGTGAGCGCATAATAACGCATATGGGTGACATACGACGGAGGGGCATTGCCCCTCCGTCGTGTGTATTAGAGGGAGCAATACATGTGGCAGTGGCTCATCATCAGTGCCGCGCTCGTCTGTAGTGTCATCCCACAGTTGGGGGTGCTGGCAATTCCGGCGCTCGTGATTGCCAGCCAGCGCCTCCTGCACATGCCGTTGTCGCGGCGTAATCAGTTGGCGCTGTTGGGGATGGGCTTGCCGACGCCAATGGCGTGTATTGCGCCCCTTTGGGGTACCTACGCAGTCTGGCAGCGCGTGCTCCTAGTAGGTGCGCTCGCTGTTGCCTGGAGCCCGTTGCCGGCACCGTTGGTGTGGGGTGTGACATTACTGGTCGCATGTGTGCCACTCATCGTGCCGCCGACCCGTGATGCTACGCGCTGGTTGATGCCTGTGCTGGTGGTAACTGCGCGGTTGGCATGGCCGGTGTGGTGGGACGTTGCAGTAGTCGTGGTGGCGTTGTGTAGCTTTGCTGGCGCGGTCTGGACCAAGCGTGATGCCATCCAGTGGTGGAGTGCTGCGTTGTTGTGTATCGGCGTGGCAAGTGGTGCTGGTATCGTGGTATTACCGTGGGTATGCGTGATGCACAGTCTGGCTGCACGCCACACCCGTGGTTTGGCCATTATGGCATGGTGGGGGGTAACCCATGTCTGTCTGGCGGCGGGGTGGCCATGGGGCTTGGGCATGGTGGCAGTGCCGGTGATGCGTGCTTTACCTACACTCACATGGCACGATGTGCGCCAGAATGCATTAGTGCTATTGATGTGGGTGGCGCTGCCACTCCATGGGAGTGTGGCGCGCTTGCAGACGAGTCTAGGTGTGTATGGCGATGTGACGCACGCCACTGCATGGCAGTTTGTGACTGCCGCACACACCATGGTGGGTGGTATGCCATGGCTGGTGCTCATATGGTGTGGTGTCCTTGCGTGGGCGATGCATCACGTGTGGCGTCCGGTCGAGGTGACAGATGGCTAGTATGAGTATTGTGGTCTATGCGTGGAGTCGTCTGTTCGTCTTTCCCGTCGTGTTTGTACTGGTCATGGCACTACGTACAGCGCCGGCCATGGGGTGGCCACGGGGTGCGCTGGGTACGGGGTGGGCAGCATGGCTTGCGCTTGCGTTGGTCCCTTTTCCGAGTCAAGTGACGCTCGGTGATGTTGATTTGTTTGTACTCATGGTTTTGCTTGTCTTTGCGAGTCGTACCACGGCACACGGCGTTGATGCCACACTGATTGCAGGGTGGGTCGTCGTCATGCTGGCACTCATGTACAGCTATGGGACTGTAGTGGTGACACGCATGAATCCGCTTGTCCCAACGGGTGTGCAGATGAGTGCGTATGTCGTTGCGTTAGGAGTGTTGGCGTGGGTATGGTGGCGCTGGCCATGGCAGACGTTACCGCAACGCATGAGCATGGCTGCTATTGCATGTATTTGGGCTGGTATTGCAAGCGCCGCATGGGACTGGACGTGGCAGTGGGGGGGGCTTACTATAGTGTGTCTAGGAGCGACATCCGTGCTGTGGTGGTTTAGACAAACAGGTCGTGACCGAGCACACCAGCTGCTGTCCAACTTGTGGTAATGATGTCGCCAGCAGCCTCGTGGATGCGCTGAGTCGCCTGCAGCGCGCCGACTGTATCGAGGTATTGGGTGAGTGTCAACGGATCTGCGCGTTGGATTAGTGAATGTGTGGTGATGTAATCGTGTTGCAGGGCATACGCTAACGGCAGAATGACTATCCCGCGTGCCAACGAGTGGAGGGGATTGGTTTGCGCTTCGCGGATGTGTAGTGCACTTGCTACGTAGCGCCCAAGGGCATTGCCAAGCACCACGCCGTCGCCGAAGTGGGTGTGTTGTCCGCATAGTGAGCCAGCGCGCACGGCGCATTGCAGGATGTGACCCTCGACGGCATCGATATGGGCCATCGCCTTGACAAGCACGGCAGGGTCACTTAATGGTATTCTAGTAAGGAACGCTTCAGCGACGCGCATCACACAGGTCGAGTAGTCGGCAATAATTTCGGCATGTGGTGATTCGGCCATTTCGTTGGCGGCAAGCGCATAAAAGTAGTCGCCGAGCATGAGTGTCGGACCGTGCACAACTGCAGAGCTAGTGGAGTTGACCAGGCGGCGATGCATGGCGGAGCCGGCACGGATGAGCTCAAGTGCGGCAGCTGCGTGCCATGTGCGCGGGTACGAGGCAGTGCCGCTCTGTGCAACAGCAAGCACGACTTTGGCGGCAACATGCCGCGGTATGGCAATCGCAGTGCTGTTGAGGGCTTCTTCGGCAATGTGACTTGCGTGTGCGGCCAAGCGCGTGCCAATCAGTGTATCGATATGGTGTAGGTTATCAGTGGTTGTTGACATATGGCGTTGTTGCCGCAGACTTTGCGATGAAGTTCACAATATGTAGCATACCTGAGGTATGACGTGATGTCAAACGTCTAGGAATGTGCATGTATATAACGAGAAGAGGTTCTCATGTCAGACGCCACAGCGGCTTTCGTGGCACGGTACGCGCGGCGGAATTTTTGGCTTAATGTCATCGAGGGTGGCTTGTTCATGTTTGGTATCAGCATGGTATCACGCTTTACCGTGCTGCCATACTTTGTCGAGCAGTATTCCAAAGAGCAATGGTTGCAGGGGTTGATTCCTGCCATTGTGAATACGGGGTGGTTGTTGCCTGGCTTGTTTGTGGCGCCACTGATTGCGCAGTTTTGGACACGTAAACCGATCATGTTGATTGGCACATTCCTCGAACGGCTACCATGGCTCATCATCGGCATCTGGCTAACGATTGGCAACACCTTTTCGGCCAGCACCACCCTCGCCATCTTTTTTGCGCTCTACAGCATGCACATGTTTAGTGCCGGTGCCACATCCATCCCATGGCAAGATTTTGTGGGGCGGGTCATTCCTGAACAGCGCTGGGGGACGTTTTTTGGTTTTCAGAGTGGTCTTGGGAGCCTGTTGGGAGTGGCAGGGGCCGCAGTTGCGACCCGCGTACTTGCCAATGAGTCATTGAGCATGGCGGGGGTATCGTTTGTGGCGAGTCATCCCTTCCCCTACAACATTGGTATTTTGTCGTTGGCGTGTTTTGGCTTCATGATGATGTCGTATATTTTTTTGATGCTCACAAAGGAGCCGCGCATCCCCCCGCAACCCAAACAACCCATCTGGGCGGTGTTGCGCAACATGCCGCATCTGTTGCGGCAAGACCGTATCTTTACCATTTATTTGCTGGCACGCACAGGCATGTCGCTTGGTATTCTCGGACATAGTTTTGTGACTGCAGCAGCCCTTGCCAAATTCCAGTCCGATGGAAGCACCGTTGGGACGTTTACGGTCGTGTTGCTGGCAGCTCAAGCACTAGGGAACTTTGGGCTAGGCGCATTAGCTGACCGTTGGGGACACAAGCAAGTGCTCGTCTTTTCGGGACTGGTGGCTGCGCTGTCATTGCTGATTGCCTGGGTGGCCCCAACAGAATGGTGGTTTTACCCTGTCTTTGTGTGTGGCGGGATTGCGATGGGTGGCTATCAGCTGGCTGGCTTCACCATGGTGATGAACTTTGCCGGCACCGATACGCGCCCCACCTACATCGCCACAGCCAACACGTTTAATGTGCCGGTATCGGCAATCTCGCCATTGTTGGCTGGCTGGATTGCTGGGGTCTATGGCTATTCTGCCCTATTTATCGCATTGGCATGCTTTGGGGTCATTGGGAGCATTGTGATGATCATGAAAGTGGCGTTACCGAACGCGCAACGGAAAGCAGATACAGTCATATGAGTAGTACCCCCAATACGATGCCGTTGCCTGAAACCACCGAGGCGTTTGTGGCACGGTACGCCCGGCGGAATTTTATCTTGAATGTGATTGAGGGTGGGCTGTTCATGTTGGGCATGCACATGATGTCGAGCCTGACGGTGTTGCCCTATTTTGTCCAGCAATATTCCCAAGAAAAATGGGTGCAAGGCATCATTCCTGCTATCGCCAACACAGGGTGGCTATTGCCAGGACTCTTTATGGCGCCGTTGATTGCGCATCTATGGCGGCGCAAAACGCTGATTCTCACGCTGACGTTTTTTGAGCGTATTCCGTGGCTTATTTTGGGGTTGTGGCTATTTATGGGCAATACATTTAGCTCATCGACCACATTGATTGTGTTTTTTAGTCTCTATGCGGTTTTCATGTTTAGTGCTGGGTTCAACGGTGTGCCGTGGAACGATTTCATCAGCCGGATTATCCCGGAACGCATGTGGGGCACATTTTTTGGCATACAGTTTGGTGTCGGCAGCCTATTGGGCATTGCAGGTGCGGCAGTGGCCACACGGGTGCTCGACAACACGGCACTCGAGTTTGCGGGCTACACACTCATTCCCGCTTATGCCTTCCCGTACAATATTGGGTTGTTGTCATTGACTTGTTTTGCCTTGATGGCGGTTGCCTACATCTTTTTGGTGTTTACCGTTGAGCCAGCCATTCCACCACAACCCAAGCAACCGTTTTGGGCGTTGATCCGCGATATGCCGGCCCTGTTGCGCAATGACGCGGCCTTTTTGCGCTACATTGTGGCCTACGCCTGTATTTCTGTGGGGATGATGGGGCATAGTTTTGTGACTGCATCTGCGCTTACGCAGTTCAACGTGGATGGGAGCATGGTTGGTCTGTTTACCGTGGTGTTGCTGGCTGCACAGACACTCGGCAACGTGGTACTCGGTACACTTGCCGACCGTTGGGGGCGGCGGCGAGTGATTATTCTCGGCAGTAGCCTTGGGATGGTCGCCCTACTACTGCCGTGGATTGCGGTGGATGCCACATGGTATTACCCGATGTATGTGCTTGGTGGCTTTGCCATGGGGGGCAATATGGCAGCAAACTCAGCACTAGTCTTTAGTTTTGCATCGACCGACAAGCGGGCTAGCTATATTGCCGTGGCCAATCTTTTTAATACGCCACTCCTGCTGATTGCGGCACTGGCTGCGGGTGGGATTGCCGAGCTATACGGTTTCAACATGCTGTTTGTCGGGCTGTTCATCATCGGATTAGGCGGGTTAGCACTGCTTAAATGGGGTGTCGCAAACAACCGCTAATCATCCGGCCAGCAATGCGACCAGCGTGACGCAGATGGGGACAGTCAGATTGTCGGTGCCGTGGGGTGACAACGCCTCAACGACGGTGGCAGTGACTGCCCCTGCTACCGTGGCGATCACGATGGCAGCGGTGGTAGGCAGATCCGCATAGGGGGTCAGACGCGAGCCAGGGAGCAGGCTGAGTGATAACCCAATGACGAGGAGTGACACCCCAAACATCACTGCACTGCCTTCGTAACTGCGCGTGCTGCCATTGATGGTGTAGCGACGAGTGCCGAAATGCTTGCCAATCAAGGCGGCAAGCGCATCGCCCCATGTCATCGTCATCACCCCCGCCACAATGGCGGGAGCGTGGTCGATGGGACCTGCGGGACGCCAAAAGACGATGGATAGTGCGGTAATGGCAATTGCAAAATAAACGGTGCCGGGACTGGCGGTGTCGCTGTCAATGCCCTTAAAGAGTTTGACCCGATAAAAAAAGTAGTTGAGCGCGATAAACGTAGCAAAAGGAATCACGCCGTATTGCCATGTGTCAAAGAGCGCGAGCACGCCAAAAATCCACATCCCTGCGCCGATGTGCACGACTTTGCGGGTGATGTCATTGGCGATACCCAGCTGGCGATGCAGGACTTCGCCAATCACAAGCAGGGCACCTGCATAGAGATACGACACGAATAATCCGATGATGTCATTACTCATAAAAGCTCCTCTACTGCAACAAAATCAACGTGGCCACCAGGGAGTTGCAAGGCGTTTAGCTGCCAGCTGAGATGCGCGGGGTCACCAGTCGTGTAGTAGTGAATACGGCCATGTTCTGCTACCGTAAACCCAGCCTGTTGGGAAACTTGAATCGTCTGTCGTGCGACTGCAGCAGAGGGGTCAATGATGGTCATATGTGGTGCCACGCGGTGGATGATTTCGCTGAGAAATGGGTAATGTGTGCAACCGAGTACGACTACATCGGCACCCGCAGTCTGGAGTGGTTGTAAGTGGTGGTGCACGGCATCAAATACCGCCGATGATGTGGTATCACCTGCTTCCACGAATTCAACCAAGCCGGGACAAGCCTGCGCAACGACGTGTACGTGCCGCGCATACTGCGTGGTTACTTCGTGAAAGAGACGTCCTTGGAGTGTGGCTGCCGTCGCCATTACCCCGACCACGCCGTTTTTGGTTTGTTGTACGGCCGGTTTGACGGCTGGGACCATCCCCACAAAGGGAACCTGGGGATGGGCGAGACGCATATCAGCGAGGGCAGCGGCGCTGGCCGTATTGCACGCTACCACAATCGGTGCAGCGCCTTGCTGCCGCATCCAGTTAGCACAACCGAGTGCAATCTGCCGGATATCAGCGATGCTGCGTTGCCCATACGGGCAGCGTGCTTGATCGGCTAGATACAAGAGATCTGCGTGTGGTGCAACGGCACGAATCGCCTGCAGCACACTCGTCCCGCCGATGCCACTGTCGTAGATGGCAATCATCGTGTAGTACTACCTTAGGCCTTGTTGCGTGCGTCACGCCATGCCACAAGCGCATCGAGTGGGGCGCGCTCGTAGGGGTGATCGTGCCCCATGATGAAGTGGGTGGCCCCGGCAGCGGCGAGCTCATCGAGATTGTTGAGATCGTTGACTCCAATTGTAATCGAGCGCTCGATGTCGGCTGGGTTGCGCCCAACCTGGGCACACCACTCGTCGAGGACGCGGTTTTTGTGGGCGTAGTTGTCGGCCGGACCAAAGCCGTTCCAGATGGTGGCGTGTTGCGCCGTCAGGCGCAGTGTGACTTTTTCGCCACCACCACCGACCAAAATCGGGATATCGCGCATCGGCTGAGGGATTTCTTGTTGCCACCACGTGCGGAACTGGGGCAGGCTCTGACCGAGGGCGCGCAACCGATCGCCAGCGGTGCCGAATTCGTAGCCATACTCGACATAATCGCGCTCAAACCAGCCGGCACCAATCCCCAAAATGAAGCGCCCATTGCTGATGTGGTCGAGGGTTTTGGCCATATGCGCCAGCAGGCGTGGGTTGCGGTAGCTATTGCACAGCACCAGACAGCCCAGCTCGACGCGGGTGGTAAGCGTGGCCATGGCGGTCAGCAGAGTCCAGCCTTCGAAATGGCGCCCATTGGGGTCACCAGACAAGGGAAAGAAGTGATCCCAGTTCCAAATGGTGTCGACACCGGCCGCTTCAGCATGGCGCACACCTACCGCATAATCGGCATACGTCGTATGTTGGTTTTTGAGTTGTACACCCACACGAAATCGTGGCATAACGATATTCCTTTGCGCTCGCATCTGTGATGATAATACCATATGCCTCACTGTCTGCGTGTGGCATGGTATGATGCCCACAACGAGACAGGAGGCTGCTATGGTACGACGTTTGTTGAGTGCCCTGGGAATCGTCGAAATTATCGTGATTGTGGTGGTACTGGTCTGTGTGGTGGTCGCGATTCGCCAAATTCTGCAATAGGTCGACGTGGGCGTAGTGCGTTGGTGATTTTGCTGTCGGGGATTACATAATGTGCCTGGCTTTGCCACGGCTCGGCATGGTGGGATAGCCACTGGAGCAGCGTAGTGGCGTCAATCATGCTCGCCACTGCTGCTACCACACTCCCTCCCTGGCGCAGACAGCTCACGAGTTGGTTTACACCCTGACTGAGTGGGCGTTGGTTGGCACAGACGGGTAGATGTGTGATGACTGGCTGCCCCGTCGCATCGCTGGCCGTACGGAGCCCGTATTGTGCGAGGGTGTGTTGGTGTGGCGCCATGATACGCCAGTGTGATGCGGTGATGGGGTAGGGTGGTACCAATACTGCGCCGTGATCGAGGTGTGTAATTGCACAGTACTGCATTATCGTGGCTGGATTGAACAACGCCACGCTGTCAGCGCTGTGTGCAACCACGTAGTTGTGATGATACCCGAGTACCTCGTATGCAGGGAATGGTGCACCAGAGGGCATGGGGGCAACGAGCTGTGTGTGCTGAGGGTGGAGCGCATGATAGAGTGCACGGGCTACTACACTCGGTGCGCGAATCCCCACCTCTTCTTTGCTGGCTTTGAGGTTGATGTCGATCATGTCACGTGGCAGTGTGATACTGAGGACCAGCGCCGCATACAAGGCACGTTGGGGTGGTAGCAATTCGTCGAGTATGTGGGCAAGCATGCCACGTACTGCCAATGGGCGCTGGTTTATGGCGAGTATCTGGCGGCGGCGCATCGGTGCGGCGGCATCAGCAGCAGTGACCAGTACTCCCTGCACGGTGACATCACTGCTGGGCAACGTGGAGACGATGTGTGTGTCAACAGGCACATGCCATAGTTCAGCCACTGCTTGGGTGGTGCTGCCACTGCCGCTACTGTGGAGCAGTGTGTCACCAAGCTGGGCGCGGAAAGCAATGTGGGGAAAGAGCAACGCATAGCGGGTCACAATGTCGGTGATGAGCTGGAGCTCGTGGGGTGGTTGGCGCCAAAACGTGCGCCGCCGTGGTGCGGTGTAATAGAGCCGCTCAACGCTCATACTGGTGCCGACTGCACCCGCACAGCTGCGTATATCGTGAATGGTACCAGCCGCAATACGCAGCTCGTGGGCGTGGGGGCTTGTGGCGGTACGACTAATGCAGGTCACGCGGGCAATGGCCGCAATACTTGCAAGTGCTTCACCACGGAAGCCGAGTGTTGTAATGGTGTTGATGTCGTCGTAGTGGCGGATTTTGCTGGTGGTATGGCGCAAGAATGCGTGCGCCAAATCATGCGCGCTCATGCCATCACCATTATCTGTGACGTGGATAACCCCGTCTTGTACCGTGATATCAATGTGACTGGCACCTGCATCTATGGCATTGTCGACGAGCTCCCGTACCACTGCAGCCGGACGATCAATGGTTGCGCCGGCACTGATTTGTAGGGCGGTGAGTGGGTCGAGATGGTACATGTACTCCCTCTTTCACGAACTCATTCTCTCTATTTAAAATAGCACATATGTTCTATTTTTGAAAGCAACAACCAGAGGATACTGTATTTTTGTGACACATACCGCTATCAATGCGCTGCCCCATGGCGGTATTACCCAAGGGAGATAATATCACCCCCCAGATCATTGTCGCGATAATACTGTGCCACGCGATCGGGACGATAGATACCACGAGCAGTGACTACCGCATGGTAGGAGCTAGGCGGTATGCTCCCTGCGTATGTGCTGGGCCCACTACATGCCACCACATAGCGTGGCACATCGGGGAGCGTAGGCAGCGAGATGGCATAACCGTTGTCATCCACCGTCGTGGTGACGAGCACAATCGTGGTATCGGTGGGAATTGCGGCAGAATGATGCACATGCACACATTGGATGTCGGGCATTTCGCTTGCACGTGCCAGCATGCGCAGTACTGTATGAGCAAAGAGCCCATCGTTATCATGGATGGCGAGGACGTCACCATGCGTACAGAGTTGGATGGCCAGGCGCGCCGTGCGTTCGTTGGCACGATCGAGGCGTTGCATAAATTGCACTAGTGCTGCGGGGATAGCCGTCCCTGGGAGCTGTACGAGTTCGTTGAGCAATGGGGTATAGTGCTGGAGTTGTGTGGTATCGATGGCGACACCATGGTCATGACACAGTGCAATCCCAGCAGCCATAACGGCATATACCGCATAACAGTGCTGGTGCTTCAGCGCCTGGTAGAGCTCGGCTGGTGTTTGTAGTTGCATGGGATTACCATGCCAATCGTGGGCATGGACCACATGCTGGATTGTGTCGTAGTGCACCGCATTACGTGCGAGATGTGGTAGTGTCATCGAGCAATACTCCTACCTGTTGATGACAAATAGCCCGGAAGCTCCCCCATGCCTGCCACGTACCACCAATGTCATCACTATGCAGGTCGGGTAAGCGAGTCAGTTGTACGGCACGGGTGCAGAGCATGCGTGGAGACAATGCTTCGAAATGGTGGATACGCTCTGCTGGATCGTGTGAAACGGGGAGGGTGTCAGGCACAGCACACACAAAGACGTATGTCTGGAATGCGCGTACGCCCTGGTACTGTATGTGCAAGAGCGGGTGTACGCTGGTTGCCACGAGACCCGTCTCCTCGGCGATTTCACGGTGGAGCGCATCAATGACGGCCTCACCATTGTGGATGCCACCAGTCAGCAAGCGGGCCAGATGCCCCGGGTAGTATTCCTTGGCAGCACACCAGACATGCCCATCAGGGCGGCAGAGGACCATGCAGACTTCACCGATTCGACCATCACGGGTAATCCGTGTGACAATGGCATCGTTGATGGGGGCTGTCAGTTGATGAACGAATTGGTGCATGTGTGATTCGTGTCTAGCGTGACCACGCCACGCGGCCAGCACAAATTGCCAAAACAAGTGTGAGTGGTGCCAGATAATACTGCTCAGTTGCGCTGTTTGATAACGCGTTGCCGAGTGTATTGAGTAAGAGGAAGGCACAAATACCCCACATCAGTAACCGCGTGATACCCGGAAATAACGGAATGATGTACTGCAGATTACTTGCAGTGATAAACAAGACAAAAAGAGTGACACCGAGTGCAAAAATGGTCAGACCGACAATTGTACTTGCATCGGCGCGCCCACCCCAAAACGCAGTATACGGAATTACTCCCAATAAAATGAGCAAATGCACAAGCAAAAGTATTCCAAATGCAAAGAGTAGCACGTGCCCGGCTAATGTGCGACTAAACCACTGCATACCACTTCCGTTCTATGCCGAAGCACCATTCTTGCTGTTGAGACGCCTAGCATGCACCATCTGTTGCAGTGTGTTACCCGACTCGCGTGCCATTGGGCACGGGTGTTTCGGGGGTCGCTAACACGGGGGTGATGCCGTCGGCATAGCCGATATCAAAGAGCATCCCCTCTGATAGTTCGCCAGCCATTTTGCGTGGTGGCAGATTCACGATAAACAGTGCCTGCATGCCTACGATGGCTTGTGGGTTAGTGCGCTCTTGTTTGATGCCCGCCAGAATGGTGCGGGTGTGATCACCAAAGTTCACGATGAGGCGCATCAGTTTATCCGACTTTGTCACGTCTTCGACGCGTTCAATGGTGCCGACGCGGATATCAATTTGCTCAATCACATCCATAGTGATGTGCGGTTTAATCGGTGCAGTGGTCATGTGTACCTCCTTTGACAACAAATCATGGACCTATACCCGTAACCCACACCGACGGAGCAACGGCAGCATGGGCGTGGCATCCCACTGTGCGAGCGGCTGATCGGGGTGGTGCGAATCAGAGCCACCGCTGATGAGTAGGTTGTGCTGTTGGGCTTGGGCATGCAAAAATGTCGTTTGTGTATCAGTGTGTGCTGGATAAAAGACTTCGAGGCCGTCGAGCCCGAGTGTCACCATGCTGGCGATGTCAGCTGCATCGGCGGGGATGGCGTAGACGCCTTTGCTGCGACCGGGATGTGCGAGTACCGCCACCCCACCCGTATTGTGTGCCACGGTGATGACATCGGTAATATGATGCGGGTTATACAATTTCTCGGCCAGAAACATGCGCATCCCTGCCATTTCGTCATCGTCATCGACACGCTCGGGCAACGGGTTGTGGCGGGCCACGGCAGTGGCGAGCTCGGCCACGTTGGGGTGGCGCGCTGTGCCCAGCCATGTGCCGTCAGCATCAACGTCGTAGGGCAGGTGGTAGCCGATGTGCGTGAGTTGACGCAAAATGCGGCGGGCATCGAGCAGATTGCGGGCATCGACGGACGCACACAGCTCAAGGATGTCGGGGTGAGTGGTATCGATGCCGTACAACAGCACGTGCCATAGTTTGCTGTTGTGGGTGCAATCGATTTCGCAGGCCGCAATACACGCCAGCCCAGCCTGATCCGCGGCACGCCGCATCGCATCCACGCCGGCTACGGTGTTGTGGTCAGTAATCGCAAAGACGGAAATGCCGGCGACTCTGAGGGCGGGAATCAGCGTGCCGGGGCGCCAGCTGGAATGATGCGGCAAGGCATCGCTGTGGATTTGTAGATCGACACGCATGGCTTACTCTCCAAAATGCTGTAACAACTCATAGTAGTTGGTCACAATCACATCGGGTTGGGCATGTGCGAGCTCAGCAACCGTATGCGTGGTCGCAATGGCCACCGTGTACATGCCGGCGGCGCGCACCGCTTGCAGCCCAGCAAAGCTGTCTTCGACACCGATACACTGTGTGGCTG
>JBKCGB010000129.1:0-6706 GCA_046303375.1 Roseiflexaceae bacterium | reverse complement strand
CTCAGCACTCTGCAACACAAACGGCAAAATCAACTGCCCAGCCCCAAACAAATCGCCGACTTGTTTCATGGCGGGCAGCAACACGTTGTTGAGAATTTCCACCGCCTGCACACCCTGCGGCGACACGCCGTCGCTGTTTTTGGCGGCGGTAACATCCTGACCCAGTTGCATGCCGTTTGGCGCCAGGCGCAGGTTCATCGCTTCGTCGATATCGGCTTCGACACCGTCTTTTTTGCGGTGCAAAATCTTCCAGTGTAGCCGTTCGTCGGCGCTCATGCCGGCAGTAGGATCAGCCACTTCACGGTCACTGCTTTCGGCGTTCTGCTCGTAGTACTGGATAAAGCGGGCCAGCGCGTCTTCGCGCCGGTTAAAGATCAAATCCTCACACACTTCGCGCTGCTCTGGGGGCAATTCGGCGTAGGGGGTGACGTGCGCCGGATTAATGATGGCAGTATCGAGGCCAGCGGCGCGGGCATGGAACAAAAAGACCGAATTGAGGGCGGCACGGGCGTGTGGCGCCACACCAAAGCTGAGGTTACTCACCCCCAGGGTGGTAAAGCAGCCGGGGATGTGTTGTTTGACGAGGCGGATGCCATCGAGCGTTTCGATAGCAGCGCGGCGCAGTTCTTCTTGGCCGGTAGTAATGGGAAAGGTGAGCACGTCGAAGACCAGCGCTTCAGCGGGAACGCCAAACTCGTCTTTGGCGATCTGTGCCAGGCGTTGCGCGATTTCCAACTTGCGCTCGGCGGTATGCGCCATGCCTGTTTCGTCGATGGTCATAGCCACCGTGGCCGCCCCATAGCGCGCCACCAGCGGCATGATTTTGTCGATTTTTTCGCCACGGCCACCTTCCAGCGACACCGAATTCACCAAGGCGCGCCCCGGGTAGTTGCTCAAAGCCGCTTCGAGCACGTCGGCTTCGGTGGTATCGATGACCAGTGGGAGCTCCACGTTCATGGTGAGCTTTTTGATGAGCGCTACCATCTGCTCGCGTTCGTCGGCACGTTCGGTCATGGCCACACACACGTCGAGCATGTGCGAGCCGCTATCGACCTGCTCACGCGCCACTTCCACCACACCGTCGTAATCGTCGGCGAGCAGCAGTTTTTTGACTTTGCGCGAACCCAGCGTATTGACGCGCTCGCCGATCATCGTCAGCGTGCCGTCTTGTTGCATGGCGGCAGCACGAATCCCCGACGAAATGCTGGGGATGTATTCGATGGCGCGCGGCGTGGGGAGTGGTGTGCCACCAATTTCGGCGCGCAATTTGGCGATATGGGATGGGCGCGTGCCACAGCAGCCACCCACGATGTTGACGCCGTACTGCGTGACGAATTCACCGAGGGTGCGCGCAAAGGGCTCGGGCTCCATCGGGTAGACGGTGGCACCATCGACTTCGATGGGCAGACCGGCGTTGGGGATACACGAGATGGGTTTGCGCGAGTGCGCTGTCAGGTACTGAATCGCCTCACGCATGTGTTCGGGGCCGGTGCTACAGTTGAGGCCCAGCACATCCACCGGCATCGCTTCCATCGTGGCGATATAGGCGGGGATGTCGGTACCGAGCAGCATACGTCCACTCATGTCGAGAAAAATTTGCGCTTGCACGGCCACATCGGGGCGATGCATGTCGTGTTTGGCACGACGAATACCATCGAGAGCGGCTTTGACTTCGAGCACGTCGACGCTGGTTTCCACCAGCAATACGTCCACGCCACCCTCGATGAGGGCCATGGCCTGCTGCCGAAAGATGTCGCTGAGTTCGTCAAAGGTGATATCGCTCAAGGCCGGGTCATTGGACGATGGCAGCTTGCCCGTGGGTCCAATCGAGCCGGCCACATAGCGTGGGCGGCCGTCTTTGGCATAGAATTCGTCGGCCACGCTACGGGCCAGCCGGGCGGCTGCAATGTTGACCTCGGCCACGCGCTCGCCGAGACCCCATTCTTCGAGGCGCAGGCGCGTGGCTTGGAAGGTGCAGGTTTCGAGCACGTCGCTGCCGGCTTCCATGAAGTTGCGGTGAATCTGTCCGATCACGTCGGGGCGGGTAATCACCAGGTAATCACGACAGCCAAAGGTACGCTCACCACCGTAATCAGCGGGAGTCAAATCAAAGTCATCGATGCTGGTGCCCATGGCACCGTCATAAATCAACACGCGATCGTGGAGGGATTGGAGGTAGGTCGGTCGCGACATGCAAGTT
The DNA here is from genome assembly GCA_046303375.1 of Roseiflexaceae bacterium. Taxonomy (GTDB): domain Bacteria; phylum Chloroflexota; class Chloroflexia; order Chloroflexales; family Roseiflexaceae; genus UBA965. Next base: position 4,506 of record JBKCGB010000129.1, on the reverse strand, counting down.
CCTTCGTCGGTAGATAACGCAGCAGCGGTGCGCCACACGTTATGTAATCATATAGTCTGTATACCCGATAGCAGGGGCGCTGTCAACAGTAATTCCATGAAAAATTACTGAATTAGGTATGTTCCTGTCTGAAATTGAGCACCAGCAACCAGGCGTACAGCCTGGGATGCGTGGAGCACCACATCACCACGCACATGGACATCGGCGGCAAACGTGATATCCCCCTCAACAACCAAGCTCTGGCATTGCCGCAGCGAGGGCACACCTGCGGCGAAACGGTCTTCAAAATCAGCGATGATGCGATAAAAACGCTGGTCGAGCGTCACAATCGGCAACGGCGCATCATCGACCGGCACCACATGGTACTGGTCATTGACCATAAAGCAGTCCGAGCGGAGCACCAGCAGGTCTTGGCAGTTTTTGACCGGCATAAAGCGTGTGCGCGGCACCGCCACTGCTTGTGCACCAGCAATCAGGCCAATCGCCGCGCCCATAGCACTTTCGAGCTGAATCACCGCTGGCGAGGTCGCATCGCGCACATCGACCGTTTTGCGGTTGACGATAATCGGCAGTGGCAAAAAACCCCCGTGCTGCGCCAGCAAATCACGCAACGGCCGCAACGCCAGCCACACGTTGTTGGTATTGAAATACTGGTGCCGTGTAATGTCTTGGAAGGCATCCATGTCTGCGGCCGGACACTGCGCACTCTCACGCAGCACCAGGCGCCCACCCTCGGCATGCGCCAAGTGGCCACCCTTGCGATCAGCGTCGGTGCGGGCGGTGACTTCCATCAAAAAGGGAATCTGGTGCGTCGCCATATAGCCCAATATCGCCGTATCGGGAGTGGCACCCAGGTTGTCGATGTTCGCCGAAAAGAGATATTCGTAGCCGTCAGTAATCAGGGCATCGAGCACGCCACTGCTCCACAACACGCGGTAGAGTTCGCCATGGCCGGGGGGACACCACTCGAGCGCTGGATGTGCTGGCCAGTCAATGGGGGCAAGTGTATCGGCACGCACTTTGGGGACACGCCCTTGGATGACGTATTGGGCCATCACGTCGGGGTAGCGCGCCAGCAGGGCGCGCGTATCAGCATCGGTGGCGAAGCTGTTCATAAACAACAGCGGCAAATCGACGCCCGTCTGTGCCATCAAGACACGGTGTTGTTTGGCCACGATATCGAGAAAGGTATCACCGTTGCGCACACGCAACAACGATTTGGCTTGCTCGAGCCCCATGCCCGTGCCGAGTCCACCGTTGAGGCGCAACACGATGGTGTGCGGCAAGGCAGCACGCCCCGCCTGCGCATAGCCGGTCAAATCGGACAGTTGTGGTAATTGTGTGACGGGTGCAATGCTTGCTTCGGGCATCATGCCCGTGGCACCACTGGCGAGTTGCGTGTAGGCATCAGCAAAGGCCGCAATAGCGGCTTCATCGAGCTGTGCCGCCCGCATCCGTTCGGTAAATTGTGCGAGTGACATCAGAATACTCCATATATCGCATTGAAATGCAGTATACCATTATCTTGATTGTGCTTCACGTCCCCTAAGGGGGTATCCATACTAGCCCCAACGGGGCGATATGGTATAGCCATAGTCCATACTAGCCCCAACGGGGCGATATGGTATACACTAGGGCAACGCCCTAGTGTTGTCCCCCCGCCCAGCGTCCGCGCCCTCATCGAGAGCCCGCGTCTATGGGAACGAATACCAAGAAAGAGGATACCCATATGCCTCAATCGCTCGCACAAATCTTGGTGCATCTAGTCTTCTCAACGAAGTATCGGGAGCCAATTCTTGGCGATGATATCAGGGATGAACTCCATGCCTACATTGGCGGGATTGTGACCAATCAAAAAGGCACATTGCTCAAAGCTGGCTCGGTCGCCGATCACATCCATCTGCTGATTGTGCATCCGCGCACGTGTTCACCGGCAGAGTTGGTGCAGGATATCAAAACGGGATCATCCAAATGGATCAAGACCAAAGGTACGCGCTATGCAACATTCCGTTGGCAGGGTGGATATGGCATATTTTCGGTCGGTTACCATCCGCGGGATCGGGCTGTAGTGGAGCGTTATATCGCCAACCAAGCCGTCCATCATCGCAAAAAAACATTCCAACATGAATACCGCACTATGTTGGAAAAAGACAACATCCCATTCGACGAACGCTATGTGTGGGATTAAGCGAAAAACCTAGCAAACACATCACGCCCCTGATGAGGCCTTGGGCGAATGCATCTCGCCCCGTTGGGGCGTCCACACTTGTACCCTAGGCCCATGCATCTCGCCCCGTTGGGGCGTCATACCACCTAAGCCCCAACGGGGCGACACATCGTAGACTAGGGCAACGCCCTGGTCTACGATGGCATAAACCCAGGTTAGCCCCAACGGGGCGATATGTTATAACAAGCCACACAGAGGGTGGTCACAGAGGATGGTAAGATAGATACCACATTCGTACCTGCCAAGGAGTCAGCATGTCTGCGCCAACCCGCATGGGGTACATCCTCTGCACCATCGCCGCCATCGTCTGGGCCGGCACCGCCCCAGGCATCAAGTATTTGCTCGATGTCTATCAGGTGCCTGGCGTCACATTAGCCTTGTGGCGCGATGTGTTTGTGACGCTGGTCGCTGGGAGTGTGGTGATGATATTCAACCGTCAGGCGCTCCGCATTCCCTGGGGGAGCCTGCGCCCACTGCTTATCCTCGGTGTGATCTCGATTGGCATCTATCACGCCCTATGGATCTGGTCGGTGGCACTCAACGGGGCCGCAGTGGCAGTGGTGCTCATCTACCTCTTCCCCACATTTGTCACCATCGGCGCGCGCTTCATGTTTGGTGAAACATTGCGCTGGCCACAAATCGTCGGGCTCCTGCTATCGCTCATCGGCATGGTGTTGCTCGTCAAGCTCTACGACCCCACCCAAGTCAGACTCAACTGGTTGGGCATCACGGTGGGGCTCACCACCGCCGTGTTACAGGCCTTTTATGTGCTCTACACCCAGCGCGCCGTCGAAACGGTCGACCCTTGGGCGTCGCTGACCGTCACCATGGCAAGTGGGTCGGTGGCACTGCTGGCAATTATTGCAATGGCACCGTTGGTCGTACCCGCACAGGCTCCAGGGCTGTTCCAAGTCGGTGATGTGGTAGCATGGGGGATTTTGTTGGCGCTGGCCATTGGGCCGACTCTTGGGGGCTATGCACTCTTTAATATGTCGCTCAAGTACATCCCGGCCAGTATTGGTGGCTTGATTTTGGTACTCGAGGCACCCACTGCAAGTGCGATTGCGATTCTGTTTTTAGGAGAAACACTCGCGCTCCTGCAGTATATTGGAGTCGCGTTGATTGTTGGGTCAATTCTGTTGCCCACGCTGGTCAATACACCAGCCACCCACACCATCAAGGAGGCCTAGATGCGCATTAGTGAGATGAATTGGATGCAGGTCGAGGCGTATTTGGCACACGACAACCGTGCCGTATTGCCCCTCGGCAGCACCGAGCAGCACGCCTATTTGAGCCTGAGCGTCGATAGTATTTTAGCCGAAAAAGTCGCCGTTGATGCGGCTGAGCCACTGGGTGTACCCGTCTTCCCGGTGGTGAGCTACGGTATGGCGCCCTACTTCCAGGCCTACCCGGGCACCATCACGTTGCGCATCGACACGTATATCAGCCTGGTGCGTGACATTTTGAATTCGATGTACCGCAGCGGCTTCCGCCGCATCGTCATCGCCAATGGGCACGGCGGCAATAGCCCAGTGGATGGGCTGGTCACCGAGTGGATGGCCGATCACGTGGATGCCCAAGTCAAATTCCACAACTGGTGGCGTGCGCCACAGACCTGGGCCAAAGTCAAAGCCACCGACCCGTTGAGCAGTCATGCGTCGTGGATGGAAAACTTCCCGTGGACACGTCTCACCGGCGTCACCATGCCCACCCACCAGGTCAATCTGCCTGACCGCAGTGGGCGCGCCACATTGGTCGGCACAGCGTTACGCAATTTTTATAAAGAAGGTAACTTCGAGGGCTACTTCCAACGCCCCGACGCCGAAATGCACGCCATCTGGGATGTGGCCGTGCGCGAAACGCGGGCACTCATCAGTGATGGCTGGGATAGCTAGAGGGGGCGATACATGCATATTGCATTTGCTGGACAAACCGTGATTGTGACCGGCGCCGCCCACGGCTTTGGGCGAGCGATTGCAGTGAATTTTGCCAGCCGCGGCGCCACGGTGTGGGCCTGTGATCTGCTGGGCGACGAGCTGATCGAGACAGCGGCGGCCTGTCGTGCGGCTGGCGGCACCTGTCATGTACGCACCGTCGACGTCAGCGATGCCGCCGCCGTGCACCAGTTTGTGACTGAGGCGCTGACCACCACAGGTCGGATTGATGTGCTGGTCAACAATGCGGGTGGGGTGCTCGGGCAGGTGGGGCGTCCACTCGAGCAGGTGACGGTCAAGGAATGGAACGATATCATTGCCGTCAACATGAGTGCGGCCTTTTAT
>JBKCGB010000128.1:0-3477 GCA_046303375.1 Roseiflexaceae bacterium | reverse complement strand
GTATAAGTACTGGTTGCAGTTGGCGTGTCCGTATCCGTTACCGTCGGTGTGTCGGTATCCGTCGGCGTGTTGCTCGCGGTCGACGTCATCGTTGCCGTTGGTGTATCCGTGTCCGTCACTGTTGGGGTGTCCGTATCCGTTGGCGTATTACTGGCAGTGTAGGTGCGCGTTGCAGTTGGCGTGTCCGTGTCCGTTACCGTCGGTGTGTCGGTGTCCGTCGGCGTGTTACTGGCCGTATAAGTGCGCGTTGCAGTTGGCGTGTCCGTGTCCGTCCCCGTCGGTGTGTCGGTGTTGGACATGATTCCCACACGCAATGTGTCGTTTTGCGTAGTCACCACAGGTGACACACGTGCTGGTACTCCTGATGTTACTGGTGTGACTGTGTACCTCAATCGAGTAACAGTGCGTGTTATGGTTCTCGTACGAGTCTGCGTCTTTGTGACCGTTTTTGTGCGTGTTCGCGTATTCGTCGCTGTTTTTGTCCGTGTGTATGTTGTCGTGACCACTTTGTTCTGTATTATTGTGCGCGTACGACTGGGTGTTACAGTTCGAGTCGCAGTCCGTGTCGCAGTCAGCGTACGGGTCATACTCACACGTTGTGTACTCGTACGAGTGGCACTTGTTGTTACGGTTGGAGATGGGGAAGCCGTTGGAGATGGGGAAGCCGTTGGCTCGAGTGTTACCGTAGCTGTGGCTGTTGGTGTAGTGGTTGAAGCACACGGATCTATGGGGAGTGAATTGTCTATCGCTGTTGTACTTGGCATCACACCGGCAACAGCTGTTAGGGTTGCCGTAGGTGGACATGCCACCGCAATTGTAACTGGTGTACTTGTCCGGCTTATTTGTGTAGTCGGTGATGCAACCAGCATAGTTGCAGTTGTGTCTACAGTCCTTGGAACGATAGTCGCAGTTTCACTATCAATCTGTTGCAAACGCACTTCCCGAGCAGCAGCGTGGGTATAACTACCCCACCCGAGCTCGGGTCTTGACCACAATGTGCTGTGAATAAGTGTCACAAGCAACAATATGGTGGTGATACATCTGTACAGCCGACTACCAACGCGCATGAATGCCTCGTTCTGTACCTATACACATCATACGATTGTCATGAATTTGACAACATGACAATCATGTTACATGTGATGACAGAACGATTACATGATAAATTGTTTATGGCATATGAATGCGATTAATTCATTTTTTCATCACGATGATTTCAATGAGTTTATACATATTTATTTACTTCTATCTGTTAACATTTATTCATCTATTAAACAAAATTACAAATTAATTACCGCATATTGCACCTGTTTGTACATACATCACACAATCATATTTATCATTGCCAGGAACAACCAACTGTGCATTGTAGTATTAAATGAGCATCCTGTACATCGTCGTGTTTAAGGAGTACGGGTCATGGTACGCGTTACCGTACGGGTCATCAGTGCTTGATCATTTTCGGCACCAAATACAATAATGCGCCCATCACGAAGTGCGACTGCAGAATTCGTGAATGATGCGGCAATCGACACTGCATCGATTACCGAAGCGGGGACACTGGCTCGACGATTGAGATCTAACCCCCATGCAGTAACCCGTCCATTTCCTTGGATTGCGAGAGAATACTGCATTCCTGCAGAAATTGCCACGACATTTGTGAGCGTAGACGAGGCTTGCTTCCAGCGATTGTCACCCCAGCCAACAATGGTACGATCATTTTTAAGCGCAAGTGCATGGCCTTCACCAACACTAATGGCAACAACATTCTGCAGATTGGCAGGTACGGCCATCACACCGAATATATCCTGCCCCCAACCAACCACTGTGCCATCGCTACGCAGTGCCAATGAATAATTGCCACCTGCAGAGACAGCAATGACATCACTCTTGGCTGCATCTGGTATGTACTGCTGGTAATAATCGTTGCGCCCCCATACGATTACAGAGCCATTATCCTTGAGTGCAACGATGTGCCATGAACCCGCATCGACTGCGATGATACCTGACTGAGCAGCAGCTGGAACATTTGCGATACCATAGGAAGTTTGTCCCCACACATGGACCGCACCACTATCATCGACTGCAACAGCATAGTACGGACCTGCAGCGATATCAATGAAATTGTCTCCTGCTAGCGATGGAGGAATAGTAGATACACCGTCACGATTACTCCCCCATGCCATTAATGTACCGTCTTCACGTAGTCCCATGCCGTATTTTGCACCAAATACAACCTTACGAATCCCGGCTGGACGCAACGTTGGAGTGATAGATGGTGTCATCGTCTTCGAGCGGGTCAGTGTAGCAGTTTTTGTGCTACTCGACGTCACTGTGTTTGTACGGGTAGGTGTCTTGCTTGGGGTCATTGTCACTGTACGCGTGACTAGTGCTTGGTTATCTGCAGATCCGAACGTGACAATTCTACCGTTGCGGAGTGCAACTGCAGAATTCGTAAATGATGCTGCAATCGAGACCGCATCAATCACAGTACTTGGAACACTTGCACGTTTATTCAGATCATATCCCCATGCAGTCACACGTCCATTACCTTGAATAGCCAATGAATATTGCATCCCTGCAGAAATAGCGACAACGTTTATGAGTGATGAAGAAGCCTGATTAAAGCGATTGTCACCCCAACCAACAATAGTACGATCGTTTTTAAGTGCGAGAACATGCCCTTCACCAACACTAATTGCGACGATATTTTGCAAATTCGCAGGAATAGCCATGATGCCGTTAATGTCCTGTCCCCAGCCTACTACTGAACCATCACTGCGAAGTGCCAATGAGTAATTACCTCCTGCTGAAACGGCAATCACATCGCTCATAGCTCTCGACGGCACACGGATTTGATTGTAGTCGTTACGACCCCAGGCAACTACTGAACCATCGGCTTTCAGTGCCACAATGTGTGCAGCACCAGTATCGACCGCAACTACACCGAATTTTGCTTCTGGAGGGACATCTGCGATAGCATAAGAACGTTTACCCCATACATGCACCATACCAGCATCGTCAACCGCAACAGCATAGTTCGAGCCTGCAGCCATATCGATAAATCGAGCTTCTGAAAGTTTGGCTGGGATAGCAGATTCACCACTGCTATTTCCACCCCATGCGATCAAAACACCGTCTTGACGTAGTCCCATGCCATACTGAGCACCAAAGACTATCTTACGGATACTGCTTGACAACAATGTGGGTGTAAGTGATGGCGTCAACGTGTTACTCGGTGTAGTCGTTTGCGTCATGGTACGTGTACCTGTACGCGTGGTAGTCGGCGTACGCGTATTGGTGCGTGTACGGCTAAAAGTGATAGTTTTTGTCCACGTGTAAAGCGGTGTATCAGATGGCGTTGGTGTTACAGATGATGTCATCGTGATACTTGGAGTACTACTCACCGTCGCCGTAGATGATTGCGTCACTGTTGGCGTCACCGTTGCTGTATTACTTGGTGTCGCAGTCGATGTT
>JBKCGB010000127.1:0-8963 GCA_046303375.1 Roseiflexaceae bacterium | reverse complement strand
TTGCGCGTAATCGTAGCGTGTTGCGCATGCCGTGGATTGTCAACGTGCTCCCGCTGTTGCGCGGTCTGTTGCCATCACGCTGGTTTGATGTCATTGTCGGGGAATGGTTTGGCATTTATCATACGATGGAAACATTTCGCGGGCGCCAATAACAAACAGCGCGCGAGGCAGATCTGCCTCGCGCGCCATTTGTATCTACCACTGCGCCCGCCACGCCTTGAGCTGTGCGATTTCGGTGCTTTGTGCTTGAATAATCGCATTACACAAATTGATGATATCGGGGTTCTGGCTCTTTTTGAGGGCATCATTGGCCATATCGATTGCGCCCTCGTGGTGTGAAATCATCGCATCAATCCAACGAATGTCGTAACTGATAGACGCATCCATACCTACGGTCATGTCGCCCATGTGCATGCCGAGCCCACTGGTCTCGGCAGCATCAGGGTACCACTTGCCACGCCACACCTTCATCTGCGTGATTTCGCCATCTTGTTGCATGATGACATTTTGTGCAAAGGACTTGAGCTCGTCATGTTCGGCATTCGCCAAGGCATCTTGGGCCATATCAATCGCCCCTTGGTGGTGCACAATCATACTATCGAGAAACAGCAGATCATAGGGGGCATCGCTGGGTGCATCCGTCGACATGCCGTGCCCCATATGGGCATCAGGGGTTGACTGACTCGACTGTTGCCCACAGGCCACCACACCCACTAGCAGTATCACTACTACACACATCCGCAAAAACAACCGCATGTGACGCTCCTATTCCTGTACCAAACGCCGTAAGCGCAACGAATTCGTGACCACAAAAATCGAGCTAAATGCCATGGCTGCAGCAGCTACAATCGGACTAAGCTGCCAACCCAACCACGGATAAAAGATTCCTGCAGCGAGGGGGATACCGATGACGTTGTAGCCGAATGCCCAGAAGAGATTCCAACGAATAGTACGCAACGTGGCACGTCCCAACGTAATTGCCTGTGCCACGGCACTGACATCGGCACGCATCACAATCGCATCTGCGGTTTCGATGGCCACATCCGTGCCACTGCCCATGGCGATCCCCACATCAGCTTTGGCGAGCGCTGGTGCATCGTTGATACCGTCACCAACCATGGCGACCACCCCGTGTTGTTGCAGATCGCTTACTGCGGCGACCTTTTGGGCAGGCAACACGTTGGCAACCACATCGTCGATGCCCAACTCGTGCGCCACATGCGTGGCGGTTGCCTGGTTGTCGCCCGAAATCATGACCGTCCGGATGCCTTGTGCTTTGAGCATCGCAATCGCGTGTGCAGCATCGGCACGCGGAGTATCACGAAACCCGAGCACCCCGAGCACAACCCCATCACTCGCCACCACCACCGTACTCTGGCCAGCATGCTGGAGTTGGGCGAGCGCTGATGCCAACACTTCTGTGGCAATGTTTGCTTCGTGCATGGCAGTCAGATTGCCGATGAGCACCGTGTGACCAGCCACTGTCGCTTGTGCACCTCGTCCCGCCAAATCGTGACGATTGCTTGCGCCAGGGATACTGAGCTGGCGGTGCGCGGCCGCCGCCACAATCGCTTGTGATAGTGGATGTGTACTGCCCTGTGCCACAGCAGCCGCCACCGCAAGCAACGCTGATTCGTCATGCAACGCAATTGCCGTCTGTAGCTGTGGTTTGCCTTGGGTCAGCGTCCCGGTTTTGTCGAATGCGACCACGGTCACCTGTGCCAAACGCTCTAAGGCGGCCGCACCTTTGATGAGGACACCGATACGGGCACCCACCCCACTCGCCACCATAATGGCCGTGGGCGTCGCCAACCCCAACGCACATGGGCAGGCAATGACGAGCACTGCCACTGCAAACATGAGTGCTTGAGTCGTAGAAATACCCACCAGAAGCCAGACCACCAATGTGACCACGGCAATGATGATGATGACAGGGACAAATATGGCTGAAATTTGGTCGACGAGCTGCTGCACAGGCGCACGACTCCCCTGTGCTTGGCGCACCAGTCGAATCAGCTGCGCAAGCACGCTATCACTGCCAATCGCTTCAGCGCGGAGCTGGATCTCTCCGGTCAAGTTGATTGACGCACCGACGACCTTTTCACCACCGACGCGCCGAACGGGCACACTTTCGCCTGTCAACATGCTCTCGTCAATGGTGGTTTCACCCATGACAATGCTACCGTCGACGGGGATCCGCTCACCTGGCTTGACGACCACGATATCACCGCGGCGCACCTCACCAGTGGCGATTACAACCTCGTGACCAGCGCGCAAAACACGGCTAGTCTTGGGTTGAAGCCCAATCAAGGCCCGTACCGCATTGCTGGCTTGGGCGCGTGCCCGTGTTTCGAGATATTTACCAACCAAAATCAGCGCAATAATCGTGGCAGCCGTTTCAAAGTAGACGTGCCCACTGGCACCACTGAGCAAGGTCGCCGCACTGTAGAGAAATGCGGCACTCGACCCAAGTACTATCAGGGTGTCCATGTTGGCAGTACGTGCCCGCAGCGCACTCCAGGCATGCCGATAAAAGTCGAGCGCAGCATACGTTTGTACTGGAATAGCAAGCAGCAGAAAGAGCCAATTCAAGGCATCATCACGGGCCGGCATGTGATGCATGTGCTCGGCAGCCACCCCCACCGCTGCTCCCAGCGGCCATGGGGCGATGAGCCCAAAATCTTTGGACATTGAAATCACAAACAGGGGCACTGCAAACATGAGCGCAACCAGTAAGCGGCGCCAACGCAAAGCTAATTCGGCAGCACGAGCATCGGCTTCGTGATCACTGGCATCCACACTGGCAGCTGGCGCAATCACCCCATAGCCGGCTTTTTCGATGGCAGTGACCATCTGGGTGGTACTGACCATGGTCGGTACAAATTCGACCATGGCATGCTCGTCAGCAAGATTGACGGTGGCAGTCAATACACCAGGCAGCTTGCGGAGTGCCTTTTCGACGCGTGCCGAACAGCTGGCACACGTCATCCCCGTCACTGCGAATTCATGTTGGTCACGAATCACCCCGTAGCCAGCTTTTTCAACAGCCGCCACTGCTGCAGACAGGACCTGCGCAGGTGCCTGCAATACGGCATGCTCGTCAGCAAGATTGACGGTGGCACCGTGGACGCCTTCGACTTTGCGCAAGGCTTTTTCGACGCGCATCACACAACTCGCACACGTCATCCCCGTCACCGCAAATTCAAGTGCTTGATCTGGTGTCGTCATATTCCGTAATTCCTCGATAAAAAAGCAGGCACGAGTGGCGTATCCCACTCGTGCCTACGCCGTGACACGTCCCTAACAACAGTTGCTCTTGCCACCACAACAGGCATCGCCGGACTCGGCAGTACCGAGTGCAATGAATGATGGCTGCAATACCTGGTAACCGGCTCCCTCGATGGCACCAATCAGTGTGGTACGCTCAAGCGCCGCACCCTCGATCGCAACCATGGTGCGGTCGTCGTTGACGACTGCTGTGGTTACACCGGGCACCGCCAACAAGGCGTTGCTAACCCGCCCTGCACATCCACCACACGTCACACCACCAACGGGTAATTCGATACGATCCATGTTACTTTCTCCGTTCACTAAAGACTTGCATAAGTTCACCAATTACACGCTCGCGTTCACTGGTATCTGCACTGCGAATCGCAGTCGTGACACACCCGTGCAGGTGTTGGTCGAGTACCATGCGCCCCACTTGGTCGAGCGCCTTTTGCACCGCATCTATCTGCATCAACACGTCGATACAGTAGGTGTCTTGGTCGACCATGCGCTGAATACCGCGAATATGTCCCTCGATGGTGCGGAGCCGTTGTTGCACATCATCTTTGTGTTTGTGGCTTGTCATGTCACCCTCACACCAATCGTTATTTGCGATACCCACCCCCGGGGGGGAGGGGGGTGTATGGATTTAGTATAGTGGGGCGTGGGTCTGCTGTCAAGTGTGCAGTGGCGTAGTATCAACGATTGCGTGCGGTTATGGTAAGATAGCAGCATCATCGTAGATTACACATGTTCGAGGAGGAACTGTATGAGCACATTTAATGGCTTGGGCATGCACATGGGCACGTTGTCACGGTTGTCCGATGCGCAGTCGCGCTCGCTCAGCCCTGAGAATTTCGATGGCGCCAAAGGGCGCGGTGGGATGGCCACCGAGGGAACTGGGGCCATTCACGCACGTGGCATGGGTCAAGGCTGGAAAGTTTCGCCGTCGATACGGATTGCCGCTGGTGAAACACGTGAAATCGCCGACATCAACGGCATGGGTGCCATTCAGCAGATTTGGTTGACCCCCACTGGCAATTTCCGCTTGCAAATATTACGCATCTACTGGGACGATCAAACGCAACCGTCAGTCGAATGTCCACTGGGTGATTTTTTTGCGAGCGGTTGGGGTAAGTATGCGCAAGTCAGCTCATTGGCGGTGTGTGTCAATCCGGGGAGTGCATTTAACTGCTATTGGGAGATGCCATTCCGCAAGCGTTGTCGCATGACGGTGACCAATATTTCCGAAAAAGAGGTCACGCTCTACTATCAGATTAATTACACGCTGACCGACGTGCCCGCAGATTGTGCCTATTTCCACGCCCAGTATCGTCGCAGCAACCCATTGCCGTATGCCACCGACCACACGATTTTGGCTGGAGTCCAAGGTCAAGGGCACTATGTGGGCACCTACATGGCGTGGGGTGTCAATAATTCGGGATGGTGGGGCGAAGGCGAAATTAAGTTTTTCATGGATGGTGATGGGCAATTCCCCACCATTTGTGGCACAGGGACCGAGGACTATTTCTGTGGCTCGTACAACTTTGATCTCGGGCCTGCCAACGGTGGCTATCGCGAGTTCACCACGCCGTACGCCGGTTTGTCGCAAGTGCTCCGTCCTGACGGTACCTATCAATCGCAGACGCGCTTTGGCATGTACCGCTGGCACATCATGGATCCCATCCGCTTTAGCCAAGATTTACGTGTAACGATTCAGGCGTTGGGGTGGCGGAGCGACGGGCGTTATTTGCCACTCCAGGATGATATTTCATCAGTGGCATACTGGTATCAAACCTTGCCTACTGCTCCATTCCCTGCCTTGCCAGACCGCGATTATCTGGAAATCATCTAAAGGACACGCCTCATGCAACGTTTAGCTTTGACCACCTGGAGCATTCACCCGTACCTGCACGAAGGCACATTGGCGCTACTCGACATGCCAGCACGCATTGCACAGGCCGGATTTCATACTGTCGAAATCTGCCACTTCCATATCAGTGACACCTCACCGGCATATTTGGCACAACTCAGAGCCAATGCACACGCTGCTGGCGTTGAGATTTTTAGTGTGTTGATTGATGCCTTCGATATTTCACAGGCCGAAAACGCCAGCGATATCGCCCACGTCAAACACTGGCTGGACATTGCCAGTGCCATCGGAGCCAGCCATGCCCGCGTCATCGCTGGCGAAGCCGCCCCCACAGACCATGTGGCACTTCAACGAGCCATTACCGCCCTCAAAGAGGTGCAGACCTATGGTGCGAGTCGTGGCGTACAAGTCATCAGCGAGAACTTCAAGGCGCTGGCATCAACGCCTGCCAACTGGCTTACCATTCACGACGCCCTCGGTTATGGTGGGTGTGCGGACATCGGTAATTTTGCCCCAGAATCGCGGGTAGCAGACTTTGCCAAGGTGGCCAGCAACGCAGCCTCGATTCACGTCAAAGCGTCATATGATGCGCACGGTGTCATGTTGCCCAACGAAGTACACGCATGTCTGGCGGCAGCACGCCAACACCACTTTGCGGGGCCCACAACTATCGTCTACGACCGCCCTGGCGAACGCTGGGCTGGAATCGAGACACTCCGCGCTGTCGTCGCTCAGGCTTTTGCCTAAGGAACACACCACCATGATGCATGCCTGTGATGCGGGAATGCCCCCGTCACACACTACAATCACGGTGAACGGTTGTGCCACCGGTATATATCAATGGGGCAATGCGCAGCGCCATGTCGTGCTCTTGCACGGCATCACGAGTAATGCCATGGCGTGGTGGCGTGTGGCCCCGACCATTGCGGCCTTGGGGTATCGTGTGACTGCGTTGGACATGCACGGTCATGGGGTAAGCGACCTGCTGCCACGCCACGATATCCCCAGTGTGGCAGCACATGTGCGCGCTGTCTGCGATGCAGTAGATGTACCGTGTGATACCATTGTCGGCCATTCGTGGGGCGGGGCAACTGCGCTCACCATAGCGCAGCAACAACCCGTTCGCCGCCTGATTCTCATCGATCCTGCGGTACGTGGGAATCCCGAGTGGGGGCAGCAGGTGTTGCCCCGCTTTAGCGAGGGTGTCGGGCAAGCAATGCAGATAACCTTGGCAGGGTTAACCACCAAATTGGCTACGTGGCATCCCTGTGACATCCAGTGGAAGGCGCTTGCATTGCAACAGTGTCGTCAAGCGGCCGTCGATGGGTTCTTTTTGCAGAGTGGGAGCTGGAATATCGCATCATTTGTGGCACAAACAGCTACCAAAACATTATGTCTTGTTGCAGATGAGCATGCGACGGTGATTCCACCGGATAGTCAGGATATGATGCGCCATGCGTGCACACAATGGCTACAAATCCCAGGCACCGACCACAACATGTATCGTGGTGGATATGCAGTGACAATGCCACCAATCGTAGCGTGGCTCAAAGGACACACGGATGACCAACACCCACGCAGTTGACGACGGCCGCGTCCAACACACACTCGCCAAGGTCAGTGCGGCGGGTTACAAACTCACTGCACCACGTATTGCGGTGCTCCGTGCCATCCACGCGTTTGATGGAGTCTTTAGTGCGGCTGACCTCGAAGTTGCCCTGCATCAGGCTGGGCATCCGCTCGGTGATGCGAGCCTGTTTCGCACCCTCAAACTCTATACCGACATCGGCGTATTACAACGCATCCACGGCACAGTTGATTGCCATCGCTATATGGTGAGTACGCATCCGCACGCACACCGTGTCATCTGCACACAGTGTGGGCGCGTCAGCGAATTTGCTGAATGCGGCTTAGAGGCATTGATAAGCGGGCTCGAGGCACAAACCGGGTATCACATCGCCTCACACATCCTCGAATTGTTTGGGGTATGCGGCACATGTCGTGCTACCACATAAGGGACGGTCGCATATGCACTACGACAGCATCGTGATTGGGCTCGGCGGCATGGGGAGCGCGGCTGCATATCATCTCGCAGCCCGTGGTCAGCGTGTGCTCGGGCTCGAACAGTTTACCCCGGCGCATGCCAAAGGCTCAAGTCACGGACATTCGCGCATCATCCGCCAAGCGTACATGGAGCACCCATCGTATGTGCCCCTGCTCAAACGGGCATTTACATTGTGGGATGCACTCGCGCGCGAAAGTCACGAAGATCTGCTTCATCTCACCGGCGGCATCATGATTGGGCATCCCGACAGCGACGTTATCAAAGGCACACTTGCGAGTGTGCGTGAGCACCACCTGCCTCACGAAATCCTTGATGCGGCAACCCTGCGCCAGCGCTACCCGGCATTGACACCCACAGACGAAATTGTGGCAGTGGCAGAACGCAACGCGGGATACGTGGTGCCCGAAGCAGCCATTCGCACACACCTTCGCCTGGCAACCACCCATGGCGCCACACTTCAGTTTGGTGAAACAGTGCAACAGTGGCAGGCACTCCCACACGGTGGAGTCCAAGTCACGACCAATGTGACGCGCTACACTGCCGACCACCTGGTCATCACGCCGGGGGCATGGGCGCCACAACTCCTGGCAGATTTGGGACTCCCGCTACGAGTCGAGCGTCGCGTGTTGCTGTGGTTTGCGCCGATTGGCGGTGATGCACCATTCCAAGAGCCCAACTTTCCCATCTATATTTGGGATTGTGGTGGTGGGGTCTCGTTTTATGGGTTTCCAGCGCAACCCGGTGTGCATGGAGTCAAAGTAGCCATCCACACCGTAGGTGAGACATGCACACCGGCATCGATTGACCGCACCCTACGTGATTACGATGTGCAGTCGCTACAAACGCTCCTCAAAGGCCGCATCCCAGCGCTATGCGGGCCGCTGGTGCAGTATGAGACCTGCATGTATACGTTGACCCCCGATGAACACTTCGTGATTGCTGTCCATCCCGAGCACCCACAGGTTGTCGTCGCATCACCGTGTTCGGGGCATGGATTTAAATTCACCCCTGTCGTCGGCGAAATCCTCGCTGATCTGACCATCTCAGGCAAGACATCACACGATATTTCACTATTTGCATTGCGTTTTTGAGCATAGCCAGGGAGCGTGCATATGCCACCACTCACCCCACACCACGTCACAATGCGACGCCAGCGCACCGCCACCCAACTCGCCAGCGCTGGGATTGTATTGACACCCACAGAAATTGACCACATCGAAATCGCAGATTGCGGGCTCGGAGCGATTGACCAAATTGGTCTACAACTCATCACGTATATCAATACGGAGCGATGCTGTGCCAAAGAGCTCGTCCTCTTTGCCAATCAGCTCTTTCCCGAGCATCGACACCCACCAGTCGGCACAGATCCCGGCAAAGAAGAAACATTCCGTTGCCGCCAAGGAGAAGTCTATTTGTACGTCGAAGGCGCAGCAACAGCCAATCCTCGTGGAGCACCGCCAACTGAGCGGGCAGCATATTTCACCGCATGGCATGAAATCATCTTGCGGCCAGGTGAGCAGTATACACTGCAACCCAATATCAAACATTGGTTCCAAGCAGGACCACACGGATGCATCGTGTCGGAGTTTTCGACACGAAGCACCGATGAGCACGACATATTCACAGATCCCGAGATTCGACGCATTCCAACAGTCCACTAAGCAAAGAGGAGTACACCATGTATATTTGTCGTTTCACAGACGGAAATCAGCACGTACGGATTGGGTTTGTAGTCGATGAACAGGTCTACGACATCAC
>JBKCGB010000126.1:0-4584 GCA_046303375.1 Roseiflexaceae bacterium | reverse complement strand
GGCGATTGCAAACCAAGCAGGCGGCTATGTGTAGCCCACTGGTCGATACGGGCTTTGTCAGCGGCACTCCGTTTGGCAGGATAGAGTCCACGTACCACCTGCGCCACAAAGCGCATCATCTGGGTTTGTGGCTCTTGGAAGATGAGATCCACATAGCGCCCCTGCACCTTGGCCCATTCGGTCTGTTGTGCCACGCTGGCAGTGGTGTTGTAGCGCTCAAATGTCTGATGCAGAATTGTCACCACGACAAGTGGCGTATCGCCACTACGTGCTGCTGCTTCGGCAATCGTCTGGAGTACAAACAGATCGCGCGTATCACCGGCACGATGGATGTGTGCAAGGTGTTGTCCAAGCTCGTCGATGAGTAAGAGCACGCCGTGGTAGCCTATTTTTTTGATAAACGCAACCACATTCATCACGTGTGTTGCCACCGCTTCGGGAGGAATGTCGCTGTTGTCAGCATCAAGAAGCAAGGTGGCATACAGCTTGTGTGTGGTGTCGTGTTGACCTACAACCTGCGCCAATGTGGCTACAATCGCCTGGCGTAGCGTGGTGGTTTTGACTTGCAACGGGATAGGGTAGAGACGTGGCGTATCGGCACGCGTGCTATGCGACGTCACCGTCGTATGTGCTTGCCACAGCACTGCCCGTGATTGGGAGTCCGCCGCCATCCAATGCGCCAAAAAGACTCCAAAAGCAGATTTGCCTGTGCCATATGGACCGATAATCGAAAAGGCACGACCACGGCTGGCATCAACGCTCCCATCAACGATGCGCTGCAGAGTCTGCCACACGAGTGGGGTGGCCATATAACCGGCGAGCTCGTGCCCGTTAGTACTCAGGTCGTGGGCAATATTGACGGAGCGCAAGTAGCGGTTGCTCATCGACGCACCTCTGTAGCGATATCACGCAGTGCCCATGTTGCCACATCGACCTGCGCCACATCGCGCCACTGCACGGCACGCACACCACCATGGTCGCTGTAGCTGGCAGCGCCGTGGCTGAGTGTTTCGAGGCGCGCCACTCGATCGAGCAAGGCATCTTCGCTAAGACGGAACATGCGTCCGGGGCCGTGATCACCCCACATCACATCACTAAACGGTATCACCGTAAGTTGGCGGGTTTGCATAGCGGCCGCAATTGCAGCGACCACAATACTATCGGGTAAATCATCACGCGGGCCACTCGTCAGGCGGGCACCGTCGTCGAGTGGTTGCATCAGTTGCAGACTCATAAAGGGACAGAGCAACAAATCCTCGCTCAAGGCATCGTCCGTAGCGCGGGGCAGGTAGCAGCGCAGCACACAGTTGATGTCGCGGCGCAAGACATCAGGAGCGGGAACTTTGGCGTTAATTTTTTGTAAGTGCATCGTGATATCGCGTACCACTTGCTCGGGCACGACATCGCTCCCATTCATCAACATGAATATATGACGCCATGTAAATGCCTCAGACTGCATCAGGCGCCAATGGAGATACCATCGCGCCCACGGTGTCACAAGAAACGGATCAATCCCGTCATCGGCAAGCAGGGTATGTGCAAAAAGAGTCGGTACAAATCCGCCATCAGCATGTGGCGCAATCATCTGCGTGACTACCGCCCAATAGCGCATAGCGTCGACCATGTTTTTACCGACGCCAAGTCGTACCACTGCGTCATCAGCAGTCAGTACCCGCGGATTGATGACTAGTTCGTCGTAGAGACGTTTAAGCCAACTCGCTCTGAGTACAAAGGTTTGATGACCACTAAATATGTAGGACATTCGCGGCGCCATAGGGGAGATTTCTTTCCGTTTTTGTGCCGAAAATTGCGGCTGGCGAAACGTGTCCAGCAGTATACCACAAACGTATGACGTAAATGCATAGATATATCAACTCTCCCCGTAGGGGAGAGTTGCTTTCACCATCACCACACTCGTAATTGCTATTTTCTTGACCAAATATTGACCATATGTGCCAATCGAGTGCGTTACGATAGGGGCGGAATAATAATCGTAGAGGGATTGTATGACCGAATCGCGTAAACGCACACTCACAAGTGGGGCCATCGACATCGTGCTCTTTGCTATTTTCATGGCACTCACCGATCCACGCCTCACGGGGATAGCACTGCACGAATGGGGCAGTATTGGCATGGCAGCCATTGTCATCATTCACTTGGTACGCAACCTGGCGTGGATTCAGACGATGTTTTCACGCACACTACAAAGCCCGCTCTTTACCAACAAGTTGAGTGTGGTGCTCAATATATTGCTCTTCATTGTCTTTGCATTGCTCATCTACAGTGGTATCGCCATCTCGCGCGAAACTATGCCGTTTCTGGGGATTGCAGTCTTCGAAAACCGTGCATGGCGCTTTTTGCATGGTCTCTTGTCGCATCTGACCGTAGTGATTGTGGCGTTGCATACCGCCTTGCATTGGAACTGGATCGTCAGCCTGTTCCGGCGCACACATCATGATGGCGAGGTGCGCGCATGAAAACACTCGTTGCAACTATTCTGATTACACTCGCCATGCTGGCCGTGATGGCACTCGGCAATGTGCTTGTCTCAAGCGCAGGCGCCTCGTTTGGGCGACTACCCCGTAATGGCGAGTTTCGGCCACACCATGAACATGACGAAGGGCACGAGGATGGATCAGGTGGCGGCGAAATGCTCGGATCACTCCTCCTTACGACTGTGGTCACTGCCGGTGCAGTGCAACTCATCAAAGTCAGTCGACGACGCCGGACTGCATAGCCCAATCATTGCCCCCCTCTCCCCCCACCCCCCTGCACGCGGTATCACGTGCAGGGGGGATTTGCGTTGTGCGCCTGTTCACAAGTAAGATAGACAACAGAGAATGATGGTGTATGGTGAGGAATCATGAGCGATCTAACCAGTCTATCCCCCCTCGATGGGCGCTACCGCGCCGATGTGGCCGAGCTCGAGGCGTATTTTTCTGAAAGTGCCTTGATGCGCTACCGCATCCGTGTCGAGGTGGAATACCTGATTATGCTGACCAAAGCCCGTAGCGTGTCAACAGTACCTGGCTTGACACCCACACAGGTTGGCCAGCTGCGTGAGCTGTATCGCAATTTCACACCACACGATGCGCAGGCGATTGCAGCCATCGACGCCCGCATCAACCACGATGTCAAAGCGGTCGAATATTGGATGCGCGAAAAGCTCGATACCTTCGGTATCGGGCATCTCAAAGAGATGGTGCACTTTGGTCTGACCAGCGAAGATGTCAACAATCTGGCATATGCACTGATGATGCGCGAAGCACGTGACCTGGTGATGAGTCCTGCCATCGGCGAAGTCATGAATCACCTGCATCGCATGGCCTTCGAAGAAGCCAACACCGTCATGCCTGCGCGCACCCACGGTCAAATCGCCACACCCACCACCTTTGGCAAAGAGATGGGTGTCTTTTTGGCACGACTGATTCGCGCACGCAACACCCTCAATGCTATCCCGCTCACGGGCAAACTCACCGGCGCCACTGGCACGTTGGCCGCACACGTGGCTGCCATGCCCGATGTCGATTGGCTGACGTTTTCCAAGGCGTTTGTGCGCTTTCTCGACCTTGAGCCGGTCTTACTCACTACGCAGATTGAGCCGCAAGACAGCTTGGTCGAGGTGCTCGATGCCATGCGCCGCATCTGTACCATTTTGACCGACCTCAACCAGGATCTATGGCGCTATGTGTCGGATGGTTTCCTCGTACAACGCCCCAAGGCGGGCGAGGTTGGCTCATCGACGATGCCCCACAAAGTCAACCCCATCGACTTCGAGAATTCCGAGGGCAATTTGGGCATGGCCACTGCCCTGTTTGAATTTTTCAGCCGCAAATTGCCCATTTCACGGCTACAACGCGACCTGACTGGCAGCACCGTGCTGCGCAACTTGGGTGTGGCCATCGGTCACATGCTCCTCGCCTGCAAACGCTGTGCCAAAGGACTCGCCAAAGTCCATCCCAACCGCGAGGTTATGCATGCGGGTGTTGTCGCCCACCCCGAAGTACTGGCCGAGGCGTATCAGACCATTTTGCGCCGCGCTGGGGTGGCTGAGCCATACGAACTGCTCAAAAACCTGACCCGTGGGCACGCCCCTACGCTGACTGATTTGCGCGCCTTTGTGAAAACATTGCCAGTAACAAAAGCCGTCAAAACTGAGCTGCTGGCGCTTACGCCAGAGGCATATACGGGAGTGGCAGGCAAACTGGTGCATACCCTCACCAAAAAGATGTGATTATTCCTCTGCAATGCATAACACCACATTTGGATGCGCTTGCGGTGTTTTTTGTGCGGTAGAAGGAGCGTTGTGCCAACTGGGAACAAAGTTTCACGCAATATCGTCACCATCACATGAGTGTACAGTGTGTCCGTGTATTGGAGGTTTGATATGCAGCGGTTACGCGCAATCATGTTGATGGTATTGACCATCGTTCTGTTCCCGGTGTTGACCATGGCCGCACCGAGTAGCCCCGCCCGTGATGGTGGCGTGCTCCGTTTCGAACGTCAGCCCAATAATATCACCATCACCACCAGCGATACGAGCCGGCGCATTGAGCTCGAAGTCGAAGCCAAAGGTGGCACCAA
>JBKCGB010000125.1:0-11788 GCA_046303375.1 Roseiflexaceae bacterium | reverse complement strand
AGGCATGGTCATGACGGGCGGTGGCTCGATGTTGCGTGGCATCAATGATCTCTTGACTGATGTGACTGGGGTACCCTGTTATGTGGCCGACCAGCCTGCCAACTGTGTGGCCATTGGTACGGGTATGGCTCTCGAATACCTCGATGTCCTACACGATAGCCTTTCTGGCGATGAATTGAATTAATGCGGCATGGAACAACACCTCAACCCGCCCAAAACGGGCTTGGTCCTCGAAATCGGTAGTGGCGACAACCCCAATCCACGTGCCGACATTCTGGTCGACAAATTTCTCTTTGATAATACCGAACGTGGCGGTGATATTGTCATCGATCGCCCGATTGTGGTCGCAGATGCGCATCATCTTCCCTTTCGTGATGGTGCGTTTGACTACACCATTTGCTCGCACATACTCGAGCACATGGACGACCCCAAACAGTTCGTCTCCGAACTCACACGGGTATCCAAGGCTGGCTACATCCAAAGTCCGTCCGAAATTGCTGAACGACTCTTTCACTGGTCGTTTCATCGCTGGTACGTCAATCTCATCGGCGATACGATTGTGCTCCACCCCCGTGAACCACACGAGCCGTTTGGCGAGTTTTTTGATTATTTGTATGCCTATAATCCAGCCTACTACCTGTTTCAGCGCAGTATGCCGCATCTCTTCTGGGTCGAAAAAGAATGGCATGGCACACTCAACGTCGAAGTTCGTGAGACGTCGCCCCTCGATTTCCATGATCCGGCACAGCTCCGTGCCTTGGTCGCTCCACGCATGGGCACATTCAGACTCATCGGCTTGCTGTTGGTGAGTGATGTGGCACGGCGCATCCCTGCCACCTGGCGCAATCGCATTCGTCGCTTGCTCCGTCGCAGCTATTTATAAGCCACATGTGCGAGCGTACCATGGTCGTACACCTCATCAAACCTGCACGTCGGACAACGGTGAGCTATGTAGCGACGCCTATGGTGCAACGTGCCGGGTATGTACTGGTACGCGCAGCCTGGACACGCCCAGCGGTTGACCTCGGCTATATGCAGTTTGCTCCCGGTGACATTCTCGACGAACACTTTTATGCTGATGCATGGTACAACATTTTTGCGATTTTTCGTGCTGATCATACCTTGCGTGGCTGGTACTGCAATGTAACCCGCCCGGCGCAGATTACTGCGACGACCATCGTGTCATGGGATCTCGAGCTCGATTTGTTTGTGAGTGCTGATCGGCAACAGTTACTCCGCCTCGACATCGATGAATTCGAAGCCCAACAGTACCAAAAACACGATCCCGCTGCGTATCATGCTGGCTGGGAAGCGCTGACACAGCTTGAATCGATGGCGCGGTTGGGGCAAACACCGTTTGACCAGAAGGAATACGTGCCATGACCATGTCACTCGGCATCGCACTGGTGGGGTATGGTGCAATTGGGCGCCTGCATGCAAGCGTTATTCAGCTGTTGCCACAGCTCTACCCCACGCTGACCTATCGGCCACACTTGGTCGCAGTATGTGCTGGTGGTGCCAAAAGTCAAGCCAATGCATATCGTGATTATCCGCACCTGCCACACTATGCATATGCCGAAATCCTCGCACTACCGAATGTGGATATTGTGGCCATCTGTACGCCAACAGCCACGCACGCCACGCAGGTTGCTGACGCCTTGCGTGCCGGCAAACATATCATGTGCGAAAAACCCCTGACGGTGGACACGCATGCCTCTGCCGCACTCGTAGCGTTGGCGGCACAGCAGCAACGCATGCTGGTGCTCAACCACCATTTCCGGCGCATTCCTGCAATCGCAGAGGCGCACCGCATGATTGCACACGGGCATCTGGGTACACCGTTGAGTGCACATCTGCGCTACTATCGTGCGAGCAACGTCTCCCCTGATCGCCCCGTGACCTGGCGCTTCCAGGGGGAGAGTGGTGGGGTACTCGTCGATCTTGGTTCGCATCTCATCGATTTGTGTCACTATCTATTTATGAGCCCTATTGTGCGTGTCCAAGCGCATCTCCAGACGGCAATTTCACAGCGTCCCGATGGTCATGGTGCGACGGTGGCAGTGACCAGCGACGATGTGGCATGGCTAACCGCACAGCTTGCGAATGGGATGCGTGTCACCATTGAGGCATCCAAGATGGTGCCAGGTGCTGCCGATGATATCCGTATCGAAGCATATGGAACCAACGGTAGCCTTATCTTTGATACGCACAATGCGAATGTGTTGATGAGTGGGAGTGCGTCACATGCTGCCGCCATGCACCAGACACAGATTTGGAATCGCCAGATGCCGGCGGCTACACTCCCGAGTGCAGAAACTGCCACGGGAATCTTTTCGTGGCATGCGGCATCCTGGGAAACACTGCTTGCCACACTCGCAGGTGAATCGCGTCAGATATGTGATGGCGCAGCGGGGCTCGCTGTCGACCGGGTCATTGCTGCGGCACGGGCAAGCGCTGCAGATGATGGCTCATGGCGTGAGGTGGAACGATGAATGATCCTGTTGCAGGGATTGATTGGCTGGCGCTATGGCGTGACATGTACGAGCGTGAACGCGCCCAAGGCGATGCAGCCACACACCCCGATATGGAACGGAGTGCTGACCACTATGCAACAGCGGCTGCGCGCTTTGCACGCAATGCCAAACGTGTGCCGCAACCAGATGCGGTGATGCGTTGGTTGCTCCCACAGCTCAGTCATGGTGATACCGTGCTCGATATTGGCGCTGGCAGTGGTCGCTATCTGCCGCCACTCGTGGCCGCCGGGTGCCGCGTCGTTGCACTCGAACGCTCGCCTGCAATGGTCGAACAGATGCACCTGCTCGTGGCCGAGCAACAACTGACAGATGTGACGATTATGCGTGAATATTGGCCACCACCAGAACCGCTGGTCGGTGATGTGGCACTCGCAGTACATGTGTTGTATGCGCTCCCCGACATTGCTCCATTTGTACAGGCCATGCAGTGCGCTGCACGTAAATTGTGTGTACTGGTGCTGGGCGTGCGTCACCCGACAACTCCCGTGTTGCCCTTGTGGCACGCCTATCACGGTACGCCGCGGTTGCCGTTGCCAGGCGCTTACGAATGCCTCAACGCCCTGGCACAGTTGGGCATCCACGCCAATCTGAGTATGCTCTCAGTGGGGCAGCCGATTCAGTACACGAGCCTTGCCGAAGCGGTTGCCGAGACATGTTTTCGCTTGCGATTACCCTACGATGATGTGCATCAGCATCGCATTGCGACGTTGATTCAGACGCATTGGCACATCAATGATGCTGGCGAAGTGATTGTGCCCGGTGCGCCACCACGCAATGCGGTGATTTGGTGGCATCCACATGTATCGTAAAGGGTATATGTCATGCACCGTCTGCACCATTATGCCTAGTATGGTATACTTTATGCAGTTGCATGCGTGAGGTGGCACCATGGATACGTTGGAGACCATCGCGCAGGAGATTCGTGATTGTCGTGCCTGTGCCTTGTGTGAATCAGCCACAAACCCCGTCCCTGGGGAGGGTCCTGTCACTGCGCGTGTCATGTTTATTGGCGAAGGTCCTGGTGCCCACGAAGACCGCCTTGGGCGACCATTTGTGGGGGCATCGGGTCGAGTATTAGATAGTCTGTTGGTGCGGGCTGGGCTTGATCGTACGCGGGTGTTTATTGCGAATGTGGTCAAGCACCGACCACCTGATAATCGTGATCCACTCCCCGCCGAAGTTGATGCGTGTTTGCCGTTTTTGCGGCGTCAAATACGGCTCATCAAGCCGCGTGTGGTGGTTCCATTGGGGCGGCATGCTGCTGCGCGCTGGATACCCGATGTGCGTATCACCCAAGTCCATGGGGTGCCGCATATCGTCAAAAACGTTGTGGTCATCCCGATGTTGCATCCGGCCACTGCACTCTACCAGCCAAGCAATCGTGCGATTCTCGAAGCAGATTTTGTCGCACTTGGTGAGTATATCAATACGCACTTCCCCGATGCGACCGTGTGATAAAGGAAGTATCCATGAAGACCTACCAACTCTCATCGCTAGGGCGCCGCAACGTACTACTGTTGATGATTGGTGCTGCACTCATTTGGTTGTTTGCGGTATGGGTGTTTCAGTCGACATTAGCGATTAGCGTGAGTGACACGCAGCGCACCATGGACGCGCTACAGGCTACCTTCGACGAAGGGCTGAGTGTTGACCGGGCCGTGCCGGCGCTGTTTATGCTGGTGTTAATGGTCGCAGCGCCACTCACCATGTGGAATATTGGCATGGAGTGGGGGGTACGATACACGCCCACAGCTGATGGGTTGCGCTATCAGTCGACGGGAGTCTCATTGATGATTCCGTGGACGAGCATCGGCGAAATTCGTGCGATTGACGCTGATAGCGACGAGCCGAGTCACGAGTTGCGTCTCAAAGTAGACCCAACCACCCAGATCACCAACCCGCTGTTGCGCCTGTTGCACGCACAAGCCTATGGTCGTGCCGTATTGCCAGTGTATGCTGGTATCGAGCACCGCGAAGAGCTGATTGACGAAATTCGCCGGCGAGCTGGGCTCAACTGATTGTGGGCAACGAGGCTCCTCGTTGGCATGCCACGCTAACGTGGTTCCATCATTTGTACCGTGTACGGGTGACCCGTTTGGTATACGCATACGTAGTGGATTCGATTGTATTTATGACACAGAAAGGACTTTGGTAGCATGGGTGCTACCGTGTTGACGCGATGACAAACAAACAGCGATTACGCGTGATTCCCCTCGGCGGTGCCGGTGAAGTGGGCCGCAACATGTGGGTAGTTGAGTATGGTGACGATATCGTCGTACTCGATTGTGGGGTGATGTTCCCCGAAGCCGAAATGCTCGGTGTTGATTTGGTTCTTCCCGATATCGGGTATTTGAAAGAAAACATGTCACGGGTGCGGGCTATTGTGCTCACCCATGGCCACGAAGACCACGTGGGCGGTTTGCCCTACGTGCTCCCTGAGCTTGATTTCCCGCCAGTCTATGGCACACCACTCACCATTGGGATGGTCACCCACAAACTCAAAGAGCATCGCATGCTCGACCAAACCAAACTGCACAAATTTGTGGCCGGTGACACGCTGTCGATTGGCGTGTTTCGCATCGAGACGTTTCACCTGGCACATTCAATTCCAGATACTGTCGGCTTGGCCATCAATTCGCCGGTGGGTATGGCCGTCTACTTGACTGACTGGAAATTCGATCATACGCCGGTAGACAAACGCCCCACTGATATTGCTGCGATTACAGCACTCAGTCAACGTAATCCGCTGGTGCTGATTACTGACTGTGTGCGTGTCGAAGCCTCTGGATTCACGCCAAGCGAGCGTGTGGTGGGTGATTCGCTGGATGCGATCTTTGCTACTGCACCAGGGCGCATCATTGTGGCCACCTTTGCTTCAAACATTTCGCGTGTGCAGCAGGTAATCGATTCGGCAGAAGCCTATGGGCGCCGGGTACTCTTGGCTGGGCGCAGCATGGAAAACAACTTCCGAATTGCCCATGAGCTCGGTTACCTACGGGTGCAACCGACCACGCTCGTGCGTGGCAACGAAGCCGCCACTTTGCCCGATGATCAGTTGGCGGTGATGAGTACTGGCAGCCAAGGGGAGCCCATGGCTGCACTTGCACGTATGGCCAATCGTGATTACCCCAATTTGCGCGTCAAAGCGGGTGACACGGTAGTCGTATCAGCAACACCCATCCCTGGCAACGAAGTATCGGTGTCGCGCGTCATCAACAACCTGTTTCGCATTGGTGCTGATGTCATCTATGGTGCAGAGGCCAAAGTACACGTGTCTGGGCATGCCGCCCAAGAAGAGCTCAAAATGCTGTTGGCGATGCTTCGTCCCCAGAATGTGATTCCCTTTCATGGCGACTACCGTCATATGATGCTCTACCGCAAATTGGCGATTGGCATGGGGATGTCATATACCGCTGACAACGTCTTTGTACTCGAAAACGGCTCTGTGATGGAGTTCGCCCCTGGTTTCGGCAAAATGGTCAACAAAATTCCCGTCAACTACATCTATGTGGATGGCACAACGGTGGGTGATGTGAGCCAAATCGTGGTGCGTGACCGTCAGTTGTTGGCTCGCGATGGTGTCATGATTGTGGTAGTGACCATTGACCGCCACTCTGGTGAACTGATTGGTGGTCCCGATGTCTTGACGCGTGGTTTTGTGCAGGTCAGTGAATCAGAAGCGCTGGTCGAATCAACGCGCAACGTGGTGCGCCGTTTGTTGCAACACAAAAACGACAGCACCGAAATCGATGCTGCCTTTGTGATTCGCAAAATCAAAGATGGTGTGGGTGATCACCTCTATGAGCAGACCCGCCGGCGTCCGGTGGTGCTCCCCATCGTCACCGAAGTCTAAGAAATCGGCGCCGATACGTGGTGTGACTGTAAACGGGTGTAGAGTTGCTGGCGTAACTCGCGCACCCGTTCGCGGAATTCGGTGCTGTTGATGCTATCCGTCCACATGATGGTTGCATCTTCGCCGTTGTCGGTGTAGTAGCGCTTGCGCTCGCCATGGATGCGAAAACCATACTTGACGTACAGTTGTTGTGCCACCGTATTTGATACCCGTACTTCGAGGGTGAGTTGTGCGGCGCCGAGCTCGTAGGCCTGGTCAATCAGCCCCAACAGCAATAATTCTCCAATGCCCCGCCCCCGGAAATCACGATGGACGGCGATTGTGGTAATGTGCCCTTCATCGTGGCTCAACCAAATACCCGCATACCCGACCACGGGCATGCGGGGCGGTTCTGGCGTAGCCTCAGGATGCACCGGACCGAGGATATGCGCTTGTATGCGTTGCCACCAGGTTGTGGTCGGCACGCTGTTGCCTGGTAAATGGGGTGAGCCCCGTACAACGATATACCGACTCTGGCGCTCGTCGCGGAGTTCGTTTTGATACGTGGTCATCGACCATGGATGCGGAAAACTCTGCACATCAATGATATGAACGTCGGCGAAATCGTCGCTGTGCATGCGATCGACGAAGTAGTACACCGGCACTCCTCCGCTGCATTACCAACAAAATCCCTCACTGGAGTGGTACTGCCAGCGAGGGATGCACGTGAATCATGACACCTTACTTGATGACGGTGGCAGACTGTACCTGAATAAACGAGGGATACAGACCGTCACGACCATACTGTCCACCGGTTTGAAATGTCCCAGTGACTTCGACCTTGCCCCACACGTAGCTGTTGTTGATGCCCACATTGAGCTCAGCTGATTTGTCTGGTGGGAACCCTTCCATCCAGATAATTTTACCGATGGGTTGCGGGCTGGAGCCATCTTCTTCGGTGGCAATACCTTCAGCCAACACGTAGATAGCCGAGTTCCAGAAGTAATACCCTTGTGTGGTGATCGTCTGACCGTTATATTGCTCGGGGCGGTCAGCCAAATCAAAGATGCTCACTTTGCCATCGCCAAGTGGCTCGTTGCTGACACGCTCTTCTTTGGTGATAATCTGTTCGATGACTTCGGCATTACTGACGGCCAGCCGATATTTGTAGCGCCCGTCTGCCCCAAATGTACCAGACTCGAGGGTGCCGGTGAGTTTGACAAACCCGTATGTTGCATCACCGGGACGATGTAATTTGAGCAGGATGTCGTTACTGAGTGTATCGACCCAGAGAGCATCACCAAGTGGCTGCGCATCGAGACCGTTGTCGAGCGTGCTTACTCCAGAAACGAGCACTGACATCGGCTGCTCACCTGTTTTGAGGAGATACGCACCTGCCACGGCGATTTCTTGACCGACATAGGAGTCTGCGGCAGCGGTGACATCGGCTACATGGAGCGTGTTGTCACTGAAGAGTCCACAACCGGTAATACTCAACACCAACAGAATCATAGCACCAATACGATAGAAAACCTTCTGCATGCCCAACCTCACAAAAATGATGCACTGTCTGTATCATAGCACAGAATATATCCCTACTGAGTTGCGCAATGCGTAGGATGTTGACCTTTCTTGCTACTCTCTTCTATAATAGATGCATACACAGAAAGGATCCGCATGACTGCTTTGTTTGTGGCACTCGGAATCATGGTGCTGGCTTTGCTTGCGTTGCTCCTGTGGTTTGTGCCACGTCTGCTGCAACAACAAGTCGTGCGCGTCTCCGATGATGCTGCCCAGCTACGCGAAATGCTGCTTGATTTGCTCAGCGAACAAGAAGCAGTCACCATCCGCCAGACACAGCTTGGGGCAGCAATTGCTCAGCTCCAAGCGCGCTTTGATGTGGTAGCGCCTACAGGTGGTGATACGATTAGTCTCATCGACCGGGTCAACGAACTGCAACAGACGTTGCAACACTGGGCAGGACAACAGCGTGATACACAAACCCCAGCCCTCGACGGTGATGCGATGCGCGATACCATCAACGAAATATTGGTACGTATCGATGCCTTGCAAGTCCAACAACGTGACACGATGACGCTGGTCGATGATGGTGTCTTGCTTGGTGTCAAACAACTCGGCGAACGCATCCATGCGATGCAACTCCAAATCGAAGCCTGGGAAACTGCGACTACTCAGTATCGTGCCAGTGATGTTGAGGTATTGCAACACATCCAAGCCCAATTAACAATGGTGCAACAACGAATTGGACAAACAAGTACACTGCTTGATACGGCAAAAACAGCTGATTTGCCATCAGATACACCTACAAACCGACTTTCAGAAGAATGATTTCTGTCAAGAAATCTGACATAATTGTGATAAAAGTATTCGTACACGACGATATCATATGGTATAATTAACTCCACATAATATGTGGACGTGTGCGGGGAGATGCGCATGGCTGATTATGTAGCAATCAAAGGGGCACGTGGTGGTATCCGCGTCGTGATTGATGATGCATGTACCTGGGCTGATGCTCTTGGCGATTTGCACAAGCAGATGCAGCAAGGGGCATCGTTGATGCAGGGGATGCGCATCTCGCTCGATCTCGGAGCGCGCCAACTCGAAAGCGCTGATATGGATGCGCTACGGAGTATGTTGCACGGCTACAACATCGAGACGGTTGATGTGCATGCTGAATCCACTGATATGCGCCAAATTGCGCGGGCAGTTGGGTTTACTGCACGCCCCCGTGGTATCAATGCCAGCAAAGAGCCGATGATTGCTGATACGCCGCGCCCAATTCTGATTCGCAATTTGCGTTCGGGGCAGGTCTACAAACATCTCCATGGTGACCTCACGTTGCTCGGCGATGTAAATGCTGGTGCGGAGTTAATCGTTTCGGGGAGTGCGGTAATCTTTGGGCGTGTGCGTGGGATTGTCCATGCAGGAGCGATGGGTGATCGGAGTGCCATTATCTGTGCAATCGAGCTCGCTGCCACACAGATTCGTATCGCAGATGTGCGTGCACGCGCTCCCGAAGACGATACCCACCGTACACCTGAGATTGCGTGTATCGAAGATGGTCAGATTATTGTGCAAACGTGGGAAGAATACCGTCGGTAAACACAGAGTACGTGACTGCGTGGGAGGATAGTCGGCTATGGCAAAGGTCATTACAATTACATCGGGTAAGGGTGGGGTCGGCAAAACTACCTCCACAGCGAATCTCGGCACCGCATTGGCAGCGCTCGGTCACAAGGTGGCCGTTGTCGATGCCGATATCGGGTTGCGCAACCTTGACGTGGTGATGGGGCTCGAAAACCGTATCGTCTACGACCTCGTCGATGTGATCGAAGGCAACTGTCGTTTGCGTCAAGCGCTCATCAAAGACAAACACTTGCCTGAACTCTATCTGTTGCCTGCAGCGCAGACCAAAGACAAAGATGCGGTGACGCAAGACGAAATGATCGAGCTCGTGGATCAACTCCGCGATGAGTTTGAGTATGTACTCATCGATTGTCCCGCAGGCATTGAAAGCGGCTTCAAGAATGCCATCGCAGGTGCTGATGAAATATTGATTGTGACCACGCCCGAAGTATCTGCGGTACGCGATGCAGATCGCATCATCGGGCTGTGTGAAGCCTACGGCAAGGGGCAACCGCGGCTCATCCTCAATCGCTATCGTCCCAAGATGGTGCGGAATGGTGAAATGATGAGCGTGGATGACGTTCTCCAAATTCTTGCCATTGATCTGATTGGTATCATCCCCGAAGACGAAGACGTCATCACATCGACCAACAAAGGCGAAACACTCGCTCTCGATAAAAACTCGCGTACGGGCAAGAGTTATAGCGATATTGCACGGCGCATAACCGGTGAGGAAGTCCCCGTTGATATCATCGAGGACAATCCGAGCTTAATGGAACGTATTTCCAACATGTTCCGTGGGGGACGGTAACACGTTGGAATTGGGAAAGGAGCACCGTAATGGGATTTTTTGGTAAAAAAAAGGGATCAGGGAGTGTGGCGCGAGATCGCCTTTTGACGGTGTTGTTGCACGACCGTGTCAAACTCACACCCGAGAACATCCAAAACCTCAAGCACGACTTGTGCGAGGTGATTCGGCGTTATGTGCCGAGTATTGATCCAAACAGTATCGATATCGCAATTACCACGAGCAACAACAAAGAGCAGCTCGAAACGCGGTTTCCCATTGATCGTAGCGGGCGTAACTAAGTGCAGCATGTCTGTATGTGGTACTGTGAATAGTGCAGTGAGAATTGATTCTTTGACCTGATGTGTGATTGAGGTCTGCATTATGCAAATACCACCAGCGACGATTCGATTTAGTCCCACACTCAAATGGGTTGCAGTTGTGCTTGTGTGTGTGGGTGTGTATGTTTTGTATGCGGCAGTGCACGATGTCGCCTTGGTCTTCTTTGGTGCAGTTGTGGTTGCCTACATCTTTTACCCGGTCATCAGCTGGATAACCCCGTACACCCGTGGATCGCGTATGTTGGCCACCACGGTCTTTCACATTGTGGTGGCGATTATGCTTGTGGTGGCCGTCAGTTGGCTGTGGCCGCCAATCAGCACACAATATGCGCTACTCCGTCAAGATATGCCACGTATTTTGACACAAATTCAAGCGGATCCTGTCACTGTGGCAGGGATGACCGTTGATGTGAGTGGCGAGCTCCAAAAATTACTCTCCAACGTGATTGCGTCGTTGCCCACACGGGTGCCCAAACTCCTGGTTGGTCTCATCGAAGGCTTTTTGCATTTGTTGGCGTTCGTGATTACCAGCTTTTATCTGTTGTCAAATGGACGACGGATTATGAGTCAGCTCTTTCAATTGGTGCCACTCACACACCGCGCCGAGGTGCGCTTCGTGGTGTTGCAAATCCATCAAATCCTCAGTGGCTATATCCGTGGTACCTTGTTGCTCATCCCCATTATGGCAGTGCTGACCTCGGTGTCGTTGTGGTTGCTTGGTGTCGAATACGCCTTGTTGATTGGGATTATCAGTGGTGTCGTTGAAATTCTGCCCATCATTGGGCCGTGGTCAGCAGCAGGATTTGCGATTATCATGGCCGTCTTCCAACAGCCGTTACCGATTAGTGATTCGGTGGTGGTAGTGGTGAGTGTCATTGGTGCGCTCTATTTTTCGTTGCGCATGTTCGAAGACTACGTGATTATTCCGGCGGTGGTTGGGCCAGCTGTGCACCTGCACCCCATTTTGGTGATTGCAGCAATATTGGCTGGGGCAGCAGTTGGTGGGATTTTAGGGCTCTTTTTGGCCATACCAGTGACTTCGGTGCTACAGTACATGTTGCGCTGGCTCTATCATAAACTCGCTGACAGCGACGATCTGCCGGCCATGCCGCACCAATAGCGCTCAGATACGCACAGGCGGGGG
>JBKCGB010000124.1:0-6112 GCA_046303375.1 Roseiflexaceae bacterium | reverse complement strand
TCACCCGAGCCTCCGTCGCCGTATGTACCGCCGCCGTGTTGAGTGTACAATTTGGCATTTTTTCCATAAAAAATGCATTATTCTGTCCATATAATACGAGTGTTATACCAGAAAAGGAGATCAAACCATGCAGTGTTCATTGCTTTCATTTATGACTGCACTAGGTGGGAGTTTTGTGGGGTTATATGTGGTGACGATTGGTCTAATGGTGCTGCAAGGAATACAAGGAAGTCAGTTCCGTGGTGAGGTACGTGACGCCCAAGACCGCTTGCTCGGTGTCAAGCGCCCTAGCCTCATAAAAATGCAGGATGAGAATCAAGATGCCTACAAGACCACAATCGACACGGCCACGCGCATCAAAAACCTCTTTCGCCGCGAGGTTGCGATTATTGTCGGCGTTGTATCCATCATTTTAGCAGTGTTGTTTACGGTAGGAGCCTGTAGCGCATAACCTGCCATCGACTGTTATGGTACAAATAGCGCTCGTGTGTGCAATCGTATACGCAAATAACAGCAGTGCAACGATACCCACAATCACCACCAACGCTACTCCCCCGGCAAGCGCCGCGCCTCGCTCTGCTCAACACTAGGCAATTCGAGCTCAGTGGTGGTCGCAATCGTATCGCTACGGAACTCGTTGATGCGGATGATTTGCGGCAACGTGCGTGTATTCCATGAATTGACCAGTCTGCTGTAGCTTTCTTGCAGTTCACGCATGGCTTTGGCGTGCTTGCCCAAATGGCCGATAAAGACGTCCAAACGCCCCCCAAGCTCCTTGACCGCGCCGAGCAGATCCAAGGCGTGTGCGACCTCAGAGCGCTGGCGCCAGCTATGCTGGGCCGTGCGCAGCAATGCCATCAACGTGCCCGGCGTGGCAATGATGATGTTTTTGGCAAGGGCATAGTCGACCACCGATTCTTTGTCACCACGTGCCTCATCTGCAAAGCTCAAACTCCCCTCAACCTGCACAAACATCACCGTAAAAGGCAAGCTTTCACTGCCATCGTGATACTTGCGCTTAGCGAGTTCGTCGACATGAGTACGCAACGCACGGTACTGCTCCGTGGCTTTGGTTTTGCGCATCTCCGCATCAGCAGCAGCCACACCATCGAGGTAGGCGATGAGCGAGACTTTGGAGTCGACGGGCAGCTCGCTGTTGTTGGCAAAGCGGATAAGCATGTCAGGGCGCCCCTCGTCACTCGACACCTGCTCGTTGAAATCCACATACTGCGTCATCCCACTCAACTCCACCAAGCGGCGCAACTGCACTTCACCCCAGCGCCCGGCGGTACGATTATTGCGCAATGCGGTTTCGAGCCCATGGGTCTTGCTGCTGAGTTCACGCCCGATGTCAGCCACCGAGCGCACGTTTTCGATTAACCCGGCCATGCTGGTCGAATTACTCGTCTCGAGGTGTTGGACTTTGTCCTGTAGCAGGCGCATCTGGTCGTTGATCTGGCGCACCGTGTCATTAAGCATGTGCTGCGTCTGACCACTGGTCTCGCCCATAATCTCGTTGGCAATGTCTTTGGCCGTACGCGCGTGCGTGGTCAGCCCCAAGCGTGGTGCGAGTGGCGAATTGGGCAAATAGAGGCCAATCACGAGACCGAGAATCATGCCGATGATGAGGGTGAGTGGATCCATGCGTCATACTCCTACTTGGTACGTAAATCAGCCAGCAACGCCTGCAGCTTGGCGATGTCACTATCGAGCGGCGTCACGTATGGGGCCAGATCTGCGTTGCTGGCATCCAACACGACAATCGCAAGGTGCGCGTTGAATTCGTTGTATTCGATTTGTGTGAACAACGTCATAATTTGGCCGGGCTCCGTGGTACACGCTGGCACAGTGATTGATGCCACACCAGCAAACGCGTCTTTGACCTGGTATTTCATCGGGCGCGGGCGCCCCTGCATGTATTCCGTGATATCGAAGTGGATGGCCACGGCGCGATTGACATATACATCCACATCAGCCAAAAAGCGATCCACTGCTGTGCGACAGGCCGGCGCCAATGATGACTGCGCCGCAGTAGCACGCGTGGCGCTCGGCACCGCAGTCGGGTATGGCCGTGGGGTGAGCGTGGGAGCACGATTTTTGAGGGCAAGCAGCGATTGCGGCATGGAAGTGAAACGTGCATTCAAATCACTTTCAAAGCGTTGCAGCTCATCGATCCAACCTTGTACACGCGCATACGATGCCGCATCCGGATTCCCGTAGGCGAGCTCGACCTTGAGCTCCACAAAGCCTGGTCTGAGCGTGTCGCGCATCAGGCGCAGGTGATCGATCATCTCGAGTGGCTCGTCGATACACAGCGGTGCATCAATCGTTTCCAACGATGCAAACAGCGTATCGATTTGCACGGGATCAACGCCACTCAGCGGGGCGCGTTGCACATATGCTTCGAGCGTGTCGACATGCGTTTGCGCCGTCTGGTAGAGTGGCTCGACTTGAGCCGTAAAGGTGTCGATGGCACTCACACATGCCTGGTAGGCTGCATCCCCGGCGTCACCTGGTAGCACCGGCGTAGTGGTAGCGACCTGAGGGCTGGGTGTGGATGCACCTGCCTGTGTGGTGGCCACACGACTGATATCGGCGAGGAGCTGTTGCCGGTAACTGGCGTAGCCGTTGGCATCGAGATATGCGAAGTATGGTGTGAGCTGAAAGGCCGCATCGCCTTGGTCTTCGTACTGCTGAGCACGATCCGTATCGCCCGCAATCAATGCATCGGTCCACGCAATGTAGAGCGGCACCGATGCGCGGATTGATGCATCGATGGCACGCAGTTGTTCATCGGCACACGCAGGCATCACGAGCTCATCAAAGCGCATTTGCGCCGTGCGGAGCGCCTGCCCGGTTGCAGCCGGGTTTGTGTCGTCCGTATCAATCATACGCATGAGAATTTGGTTCATGGCGATGACCCATTGTGTCGTATCCACTTGGCAGTCGTTTTGGGCGGTTCGCGTCGGTACCGCCGTATGCGACGCTGGCTTAGTCGCAGTGGGTGGGAGAGCGGGTGTGGCGGCCACCGCAGGTGCAGTGACTGGATCGCGCTGCACCACTAACGCGATGCCATAGATCCCCACTCCAATTGCATTGGCAACCGCCAGCCATATCAGCATGCGTTGGGTCATGGATGCCTGCTTTGCTCATAGTATATTCTTCATTTATTGATTATATCACAATAAATACCACTAATACGTATTAATATTATTTGTTTATCATTTCACAGTTGGTATGCGACTATGCCCACAGTACACACACCATGTGTGCCAATATCGCTCCTGCACATACAGATCACATCCCACCAACACAATCCCCCCATGCATGGCTACTACCATACACGGGGGGATCGCAGCTACGTATCGAAACGAGCGATTACGGATAGACAACTTTCACCGGCGTCAAGCGGGTGGTTGTGGTGTTGTCACCGAGGCGCCCATTATAGTTCGTTCCCCAACAGTAGACATCATTATTCGTTGATACTGCACAGGTGTGCATAATATTCGACGATAACTGACTAAAACGCACCCCAGCAGGCACAGACACCGCCACCGCGATATCGCTATCATTCGTCGTGCCATTCCCAAACTGACCGTAGGTATTTTCACCCCAACAATACATCCCTTCGACTTGAAAGATGGCGCACGAGAACGTCGAGCCCATTTCAATTTTTTGGATGTTAAAGCCGAGATTGGTGATATGTGATAGCTGCACCTGTCGTGGAGACGTTTCGTACGGATTGCCATTATACGTCCCATACCCGAGCTGTCCTGTACCGGCAGCTCCCCAACACCAGATAGATTTGGCCGCTGAGGCATTGACACCGATGGCACAGGTATGAAAATTGCCCGCCTGCACTCAAGCCACTCACTCCGCCATCGTCGTTCAATAATACATTCGCTACTTCAACCGGTTTGTTGCGCTTGTTGTCTGGTGGCCATGAACCGAGAGCTCCAAATACGTTGGTTCCCCAGCAATATGCCTTTTTGTTGGTGGTCATGGCACAGCTATGGTACTGCCCAGCGGTAATCGTCGCAAACGCGATACCGGTGGGCATGGAGACACGCATGGGTATTGTGAAGCGCAAATCAGATTGTCCGTTCCCCACATTCCCGTAGTCGTTGTTCCCCCAGCAATAGGCCACATTGGTATTCGTCAAGGCACACGTATGCGCCCAGCCAATCTGGAGGCGCGTAAAAGTCACGCCAGCCGGCGTACTCACCGCTGCGGGCACATTACTGTTGGTGGTCGTACCATTACCCAGCTGCCCCGACGAGTTACTCCCCCAACAATAGGCCTTGTTGATGGTACTCAACGCACACGTATGATTGCCACTGGCACTGACGGTGCGAAATGTGACACCAGTGGGTTGCTTGACCAACGTAGGAGTCGATTTACTGACCAGTGAGCCAATACCCAGCTGCCCATTGGCATTGTCACCCCAGCAATATATTGTCCCAACACAGGTCAGCGCCCAGGTATGCTGGATGCCACCACTGATACTCGTGAATTCGTATGCCACCATCGGGCGCGTGCCTCCGCGCGGAGGCTGTGCCGCCACCGCCGACATGCTCACACCCACAATAGCCATAACTACCAATACATACATTATCGTGCGTTGCAAGAGACGCACTAACGAAAACTGTGCCATACGTGCTCAATTTCATGCTTTGCGGTGTTGCCAAATATTACTTTAATTCTTAAATTGTGTCAATAGTTATCTTATTTTTATGCAGTATTTAATAGTGTCAATTTTCAATATATCGTTTCGTTTTGCTGTCTATCTTCACGTATGCATGACACAAGAGGTATGCTGATATCGTGGTGCAGGGTGAATCATATCCATGTACTGCTGGTATACATGCCAAGCCACGTGGTAGGGGCTCTTTGGTGCGCTATTACTCCTGCACAGCGCCATCATTACGCCACCCACAAACGCACAAAGAACCACAGCGCCATAACAACGACCGCACCACGTAGCCATGTGTCGATTGGTAACAATTCGTCCATTGACGCAGATACCATACGCCTCATCTGAATGTTGTGGTGGCGTGGCGCGAGCAACTCGCGCTCGCGTGCTTGTGCACGTATGCGTTCGCGCTCACGCATACTATCGCGCACAATCGACCAAATCGCCAACAAAATGGTAATCACGCCCACATTGGTATCCACGTTAGGTGAATTGAGCGCCGGAATCCACAGCAAAATATCGGGTTTAACAAGGATGGCGCCAATGACAACACCAATCCCAACCGAAAATACGCGTGTCATGATCTCTCCACCGTGCATAGCTTTACGTTGATACGGTCATTGTACGGGAGAATGCGCCACGATTCAATCCCCCCTCACCCCGCCAAAAAGACGTGGCTGTGGTGCCATGCCAGCACATCGCGGTCGGGCCACAACGTACGATCGCTGGGCAGGTGGATGTGCTGGCCAGCCCGCTGGGTGTAGCACACGCCATTGGCCTTCTCGGCCGCAATGCGCGGGCTGACCTGGATGCGGTAATGCGCATTGTACTATGACTCGAACCTGAGTTGTTGGCCCTTCCACGCAGTATGCGAACGCATAATGATACTTTGTACCATGGTATTCGGAAATTGTTGGCTGATTCCACCAGTTGCGCCAATCTGGTTCAACCATTGCTGTTTACATTTATTTAACCACGGTAAAGAGATAATCAACCCACTATCATCGTTATCTGGATTCTGGTCAAGTGCATCTACACAAAAGTGAATCACACGGGCTTGAACACCACGTGCTGCACCTTGAATTGCATCATAGAGCAGTGCACCTCGTGTGTTCAATGGGACACGCATCATCAATCGGACAACCAATTTTGCAATTCGCCA
The DNA here is from genome assembly GCA_046303375.1 of Roseiflexaceae bacterium. Taxonomy (GTDB): domain Bacteria; phylum Chloroflexota; class Chloroflexia; order Chloroflexales; family Roseiflexaceae; genus UBA965. The sequence goes on along the minus strand of JBKCGB010000124.1, from coordinate 257 downwards.
ATCATCACTCACGATAAACGAGTATTTCGGTTGTGCAGTCACCAATTCATCACCGATATCTAACAAGACACGCACATACATTGGTACCTGTGTCAATGCAATATCACTATCAACAGGTCATGCAGACGTTCAATCATTGCAGGAATCCGCTTATGGTATTCTTGCACAGGATCTGTCATACGCTGCAGGCGTTCGCAGAGCATTTGCTCACTTTTCACATTGCGTACCAATGCCATAATATCGCTACGTCGTTTGTC
>JBKCGB010000123.1:0-2919 GCA_046303375.1 Roseiflexaceae bacterium | reverse complement strand
ATGTGCTCATTCCTATCGAAATAAGGAGCCTGGTGTGCCACGTATCCGCAGTAAACTCCCAACGACCACTCCGCCAGCCGCCGTCGAACAACCGACGCCTGCCGAGGTCGAATACGAGACGCCCAAACAGGCGGCAGTGCGTTCGATTCCGGTTGCACCTGCTGGTGGTGCAGTCCCAATCTCAACCGATCCACGCCCAGCCTTGGCCGTCGAATTCGATGGCATGACCATCCAAGAGCTGCGGGACATGGCACGGGCGAGTGGTATTGCCTTTACCAATCAAGTCAAAAAACAAGAGCTGATTGCCATGCTCCTGCAGGCTCCTACCACGGGCGACGAAACCGTCACCAATGTGAGCAGCGAAGGCATTCTCGATATCGTCTCTGATGGCTTCGGCTTTTTGCGCGGTGAGCGCATGCTTGCAAGCCCGAATGACGTCTATGTATCACAGTCACAAATCCGCCGTTTTGCCTTGCGCACCGGTGACAAAGTCGTCGGGCAGGTACGCCCCCCCAAAGATAACGAACGTTATCTATCGCTGCTGCGGGTCGAGCTCATCAATGGGATGGACCCCGAAACATTGCGCAAGCGACCATCAGCAGATCAGCTCGTGCCCATCTTCCCCAATACGCAGATTCGCCTTGAAACCGAGCCCAACCTGCTCTCAACACGACTTGTTGACCTGGTGGCACCTATTGGGCGTGGTCAGCGTGGCTTGATTGTGTCACCGCCCAAGGCCGGTAAAACACTGTTGCTCAAGTCGATTGCAAACGGTATCACCGTCAATCACCCCGATATTCACCTGATGGTGCTTCTGATCGGTGAACGCCCCGAGGAAGTCACCGATATGCGCCGTTCGGTGCAGGGCGAAGTGATTTCAAGCACCTTTGACGAGCCCGTCGAAGACCATGTCAAAGTCGCGGAAATGACTCTCGAGCGGGCCAAACGCCTGGTCGAAATCGGCAATGATGTGGTTATCCTGATGGACTCGATTACCCGTTTGGCGCGTGCCTACAACCTCGAAATCCCACCCAGCGGGCGCACACTCTCGGGTGGAATTGACCCGATAGCGCTCTATCCCCCCAAGCGCTTCTTTGGAGCGGCGCGCAACATCGAAAACGGCGGCTCACTGACCATTATTGCGACCTGCTTGGTCGATACCGGCAGCCGCATGGACGATGTGATTTACGAAGAATTCAAAGGTACCGGCAACATGGAACTGCACCTCGACCGCAAATTGGCCGAGAAACGCGTCTTCCCTGCCATTGATATTACACGGAGTGGTACCCGCCGTGAAGAACTACTCCTCGGCACTGAAGTCATCAAACAGGTCTGGACGATGCGTCGCATGGTCACCATGCTGGGCGAAAACGAAGGTACCGAATTGGTACTTGCACGGATGGCCAAGACACGCACCAATGCTGATTTCTTGGTGTCGCTCTCCAAACCGAATTAACAGCATTTGCGCAAATTTGGTGCAAAACCCGTCTGTGCACACGTGTGCACAGACGGGTTTCAGGTGTGTACGAGATAGTTATCAGTACATTTCGTGCACCAAACGGCCAACCATCACGTCTGCATGGTACAATGAGATTAGACGATGGGGGGAGTCCATATGTCCTTTCTTGCGCGTTTCGAATCATTCATGGAACGGTTAATCGAGACATCGTTACGCCGGCTCCTAAAAAAACCACTTGATACTGATTTTTTGCTCCGCCGCCTCGAGCGGGTCATGGAGGCAAATCAAATTGTTGTCGGGAGTAGCATCAACGTCCCACACATCTATCGCATTTTTTTGCATCCACGTGATTATGCGCATTTTGAAGTAGATTTACTCAGCCACGAGCTGCTGATTGTAAACTACTTACAAGAACTTGCCCAAACACGCCATTTTGTGGTGGCATATCCGATTCGTGTCAAGCTGATAAAACGCAATTATGTGCCGTTGAGTGACATCTTTGTAGAAACCGAACACGATATTGATGATGTGATTGACGACACCTCAGACATGCTCGCGGTGAGCGCGGCTACGAATGCCCGATCCACGTTGCAGAGTGAAATCGCAAATCACAACGATGACATGGGTCACGCCCATCGCAACAGTAATGCGCGCTATATCATCGAAATCTCGAGTCCCGAAGATGATACAAAACAGGCGGCAATTACCACAACACAGATTACGTTTGGGCGCGCGCCTGGCAATAATGTAGTACTCAACGATCATCAGGTGTCACGCCATCATGCCAAAATCACCTTCAATGCGCGTCGTTTCCAAATTACCGATCTGGCATCACGCAACGGCACATTTATCAATGGCGAACGGCTCACCAATCAGTCGTACGAGCTTGACATCGACAACGACATTATTACTATTTCACATTACACGATTCGCATAAAGCCGATGCGGGCAGGCTCCAAATGAATGAAATTGCTAATGTTTCCATGGAATTCATCGTCTGGGTGTTGCGCGTTGCACTCGTGGGGATGATTTATCTGTTTGTGTGGCGCATCTTTCGTGCCATGATTCGTGGCGACCAAAACGTGTCGCTGATGACCGCAACTCTCTACTTGGTGCTACAGAATCCAGGTGCCACCCTGTTGCCACGCAACAAAATTTTTGAAGTCTACGACAACTATGTCATCGGTCGGGGTGTCGAACAGAATATTGTACTCAATGACTCGAAAGTGTCGTACCAGCACGCGATTATTACCCATCAAGATGGCGCCTGGTATATTCGTGACCTCGGTAGTTCTAATGGCACGTATCTGGATGGATTGCGGGTCAACGTTGATACGATGTTTACCGATGGGCAAACCATCGCGCTGGGAACTGGTTTTGAATTACGGGTGCAATTGACCAAAGGCACGACTCCATGACACTCTATGCAGTACGCCTCACTCGTCGTTTTGAATCGCGCC
>JBKCGB010000122.1:0-2303 GCA_046303375.1 Roseiflexaceae bacterium | reverse complement strand
GAGCCGAGGGCGTGGAGCACTGTGGCGATGCCCGAAATAAGCCCGCCGCCGCCGATGGGTACCACCACCACGCTGGCGCGCGCCAGCTGTGCCATCAGTTCGATGCCGATGGTAGCTTGGCCGGTGATGACATTGCGGTCGTTGAAGGCATTGATAAACGTCAGATTGCGCTCGGCTTGAATGCGTCGTGCCGCCACCCCTGCATCGTCAAAGGTGGCACCCGACAGCACTACTTCGGCGCCGTAGGCGCGCGTGGCGGTGACTTTGGTGAGGGGCGCATGCTCGGGCATGACGATGGTGGCAGGTACCTGGTAGAGCTGTGCGGCCAGCGCCACGCCCTGGGCATGATTGCCGGCCGAATTGGTGACCACCCCACGGGTGCGCTCGGCATCCGACAAGGCGCGGATGGCGTTGTAGGCGCCGCGTACCTTGAACGAGCCCGAACGTTGTAGCGATTCGGCTTTGTGAAAGACGCTGACGCCGAGCTGTTTGGTCAGTGTGTCATCAGGGACAATCGGCGTCTCAATGATGACATCACGCAAGGCGGCGTGGGCGGCGTGGATGTCGGCAAGTGTAATCTGCATGAGGTCATTTCCGATCACTCAGTTTTTCGGCGAGGTTGGCCGCCCGCGCCGCCAAAATCTGGAAGCGTTTGGCGAGTGCAGTGTCACCACCATCGTTGGCAGCGGCCATGATGACACCACAGGCGGTCTGGAGCTTGAGCAGTTGAGCTTTGTCGCCCGCCAAATGTCGCTCGGTAATAGCACGTTCGATGTATGTGTACAACTCATCGTGATGCATGATTCGTTCCTTTGTTTATAACGGAAGTGTCACAAAACTGGCGAGCTGTGCATCCCATGCTGCCCGATCGCGACTCGGCTCGATGACGGTGGGCGGATATGATTCGGCGATAATGCGGCGCCCCGTCGCCAAATCGGGGATAGCACCGACGGTCAAGGCTTGGATGAGCACGTTGCCGAGGGCGGTGGCCTCGACAGGACCAGCCACTACCGGCACGTTGCAGGCGTCGGCGGTGAAACGGTTGAGCAGTTGGTTTTGACTGCCGCCACCCACGATGCGGATGGTGGTGATGCTACGCCCGGTGAGCTGTGCGAGCGTATCCATCACGGTGCGGTAGCGTAGCGCCAGGCTTTCGAGGCAGCAGCGCACAATCGCCCCCGGTGTGCTGGGGACGGTGATGTGGTGGCGTGCACAGTACTGTTGGATGGCGCTGGGCATGTCGTCGGGATTGAGGAAGTCGTGGGCGTCGGGGTTGATGATGCTGGCAAACGCAGGTGCACTCGCCGCCAACGCCAACAGCTCTTCCCAAGTGTAGCTTTGCCCTTGGCGTTGCCAGCTGCGGCGGCATTCTTGCAACAGCCACAACCCGGCGATGTTTTTGAGCAGGCGGATGGTGTTGTTGATGCCACCTTCGTTGGTGAAATTGACGGTGCGTGCTGCCGGTGACACCACCGGCACGGGGATTTCCATGCCCATCAGGCTCCACGTGCCACTGCTGATATAGGCGCTATTGGCGTCAAGCCCGGGAATGGCCGCGATGGCGGCACCCGTGTCGTGCGTGGCACCGGCAATAACTGGTGGTGCAATCTTCAAACCGGTGTCGTCGCACATCTCGCCCAGTAGTGGCGCCAAAATCGTGCCGGGTTGGATGACGTGCGGCAAGATGGCGCGTGGAATGTTGAGGTGCTGGAGCATGACATGTGCCCAATCGCGGGTATGGCAGTCGAGCATCTGGGTAGTGGAGGCGTTGGTGTATTCGGCGGCGGCCACTCCCGACATCCAGTAGTGCAACAAATCGGGGATGAGCAGCATTTTTTCGGCCATATCGAGCTGTGGATCGTGATGCTCACGCATACTCAACAGCTGGTAGAGCGTGTTGATTTGCATGAACTGGATACCCGTGGTGTTGAAAATGGTGTCACTGCCGACGATTTCAAAGGCGCGCTCGAGCATGCCGTCAGTGCGGTGGTCGCGGTAGCAGGTGGGGTTGGCCAGCAAGCGCCCGTGGCGATCGAGGAGCCCGAAGTCGACACCCCAGCTATCCACCGAAATCCCCGCCAAAGGGGCACCGCCGCGGCTGGTATGCAGGCGAATGCCGTCGTTGATATGCTTCCAAATCCCCAACATATCCCAGTGCATGCGCTGGTGTACGCTGATGGGACCGTTGTCGAAGCGTGTCAGCGGCTCGATGGAGATGCGTGCGCCATCCCAGCGTCCCAGCATGACACGCCCGCCGGAGGCGCCGAGGTCGACTGCCAAAAAATGATCAATAGGCATGGGTG
>JBKCGB010000121.1:0-2022 GCA_046303375.1 Roseiflexaceae bacterium | reverse complement strand
GCCGATGCCGATATCTATGCCGAACGCCTGCGCGACGGCCAGCGTGGCGCCGTGTATGTGTGTCGATGGCACGCGCCAACCGCGAGCTCTACCGCGAGCACCAGATTCACTTCTTTTATCTGCGGGTGGGTGACGAAATCGCCCGCGTTGAAGTGCCCAAGTGGGTGGCGAGCGATGCCACCCTGCTCGACCGTGTGCATGCCATCGTCTACGACCAAGCCATGCGTGGCCAGGGCTACCCGGTGGCGCTGGCCCGCGCCCACGAGCAGGCGGTGGTCAAAGCCAGCGATCGGCGTGTGTTCCTGGATATGGTTGAGCAAATGCTCCAGAAAAGCGAGCTCCCCGCACTGAATTCGCGCAAACGCGCCAGCAAAGAATTCCAGACGCTGTAGAGGAGTGCACCCATGAATCGTGTGCCGCTGTGGGACGTGCATGTGCGCGAGGAATTTTGGGAGCTCACAGGCAAATTTAGCCTGGTGCTGTCGTTGCTGTTGGTCGTCGTCGATATTCCCAGTGCCTACAAGTCGTGGCCGTTGCTGGTCGGGCTACTCACGTTTCTCCTGCTCATCTACCTGGTCACCTGGTGGCAGGCACAGCGTGTGGTGCACGTGGACATGCGCATCAACGACACGGCGGTGTGTGTGCGCGTCGGCGATATTTTCGACCAACCCGGCCTCAAAGTCATCGCCTTCAACGAATTTTTTGATACCATCGTCGACAATCAGCTGGTGGCTGAGCGCTCGCTCAATGCCACGTTTCTGCGTCAGCATGTGGCTGATATCGCGCACCTCGATCATGCCATCGCCCACGATGCACATCTGGCTGTGCGGCGCACGCGCCAGGTGTCACGGCCACACGGCAACACACAGGCCTACGAGTTGGGCAGTATTTGCGAGTACGACGGGTTTTTGTTGACGGCGTTTTCGCGCTTTGATGGCGAGCAACGTGCGTTTTTGAGTACCAAAGACTACATTACGTGTATGCTCAATTTTTGGCAGGAAGTCGAGCGCGTCTATGCTGGGCGGGCAGTGGTGGTGCCGCTGATGGGTGCGGGTATCACACGCTTTATCGGCTATAGCACCATTAGCGCCCAAGAGTTACTCGAACTGATGCTGTATACGCTCAAACTCAGCCGCGTTTCACTTCGTCCAGGCACCACGATGACTTTCGTGGTGCGCGCAAGTACGCGCAGTCGGATTAATTTCTATAAATTGCGAAATTTGTTGTAGGCGATTATTGATCGCGGTGCAGGCGTTGCGTCATGCGTGAATAGAATTCAGTGGGCGGGTAGACGCGTGCAAACGTACAGGTGCGCCGTGAGCGTTTGATGGCCACTGTGTCACCTTCTTGCAGGGCGTGGTGGTCGTCACCGTCGGCATACACTGCCGCACTATGGCGCCCGCGTAGCGTGAGTTGGATGGTGGCATCGTCGTCGAGCACCAGCGATTTGATGCTGGTCATGTGTGCGGCAATCGGCACCACGATGATATTGCGCGAGCGTGGATCCACGATCGGTCCCCCCGCTGACAACGCGTAGGCGGTCGAGCCGGTGGCGGTAGAGACAATTACGCCGTCGGCGTGGTAGGTGTTGAGCGGGGCGTCATAGATGCGCACATCCACGTTGATGATGCGGTTGATGTCGCGCCGCGCCATTACGATTTCGTTGAGGGCGAGTAACTCGACGCCCGTGCTGCCATCGACATGATGCACGTTGCCCTCGATCATGGTGCGTTCGTCGCGCCAGCCACCGCCGTCGAGCACGGTTGCCACTCCTTCATAAAAGGTATCGGGCTCGAGCTCGGCCATAAAGTTGAGCCGGCCGAGCGCCACCGGCAAAATGGGCACACCACAGCGCTCGGCTAGGCGGGCAGCCCGTAGCACGGTGCCGTCGCCACCGACGGCGATGACCAGATCGACGTAGTCGACGGCTTTGGCGTCACGGCCGAGGTACGAGGCGCCGCGCCATACGTCGAGTCCGCGGGCGCGCAACCAATCGGCAGCGGCCGCCGAAAACTGCACGCA
>JBKCGB010000120.1:0-5807 GCA_046303375.1 Roseiflexaceae bacterium | reverse complement strand
ATTCTCCATTCTCCATTCTCCATTCTCCATTCTCCATTCTCCATTCTCCATTCTCCATTCTCCATTCTCCATTCTCCATTCTCCATTCTCCATTCTCCATTCTCCATTCTCCATTCTCCATTCTCCATTCTCCATTGTTATAATGAACATGACATGTGGAAAGGAACACACCTGTGACCATTGCACCAGCAGAACTGGAGAGCCTACGGCAACGCTTCGAGAGCGTCCGTGGGCGACTTTGACCTCGCCAGCAAACAACTTGCCCTCAACGAACTCAAACACCAAGCCATTGACCCCGATTTGTGGAGCAACCCGACCCACGCCCAGAACGTCATGCAACGGCTGACACGCCTCGAAAACGAAATCACCCGTTGGAATGACGTGTCTGCACGCTTTGATACCCTCACTGAGTTCATCAGCCTCGGCGATGAGTCGCTGGCCAGCGAAATCGCCAGCGAATACGCCACGCTCCGCGCTGATGTCGACACGCTCGAAACCGAAGTGCTCCTGAGTGGCACCTATGACGATCACGATGCCTTTTTGTCGATCAAAGCAGGCATGGGTGGTACCGATGCACAAGACTGGGCCGAGATGCTCCTACGCGCCTATACACGCTGGGCCGAGATTCGCGGCTTTACCTGCAACCTCGTCGACCAGAGTATCGGCGACGAAGCCGGCATCAAAAGTGCGACACTGGAGATCCGTGGCACCTATGCCTATGGGCTCTGCAAAGCTGAGGCTGGTGTACACCGCCTCATCCGGCTCTCACCGTTTAATTCGGCCAATACACGCCAGACGTCGTTTGCACTGATTGAGGTGCTCCCCGAGGTTGACGATGCCCCAGAGGTTGCCATCAAGCCCGACGATATCCGCATCGACGTCTTCCGCGCAGGTGGACACGGCGGTCAAGGAGTCAACACGACCGACTCAGCAGTCCGTATCACCTACCGTCCAGGCACACCTGAGCAGATTGTAGTCACCTGCCAAAACGAGCGCTCGCAAATCCAAAACAAAGAAACGGCGATGCGCGTCTTGCGCGGGCGCTTGCTCGAACGCGAATTGCAACGCCAGCGCGAAGAACGTGCCAAACTCAAAGGCGAACACCGCCAAGCTGACTTTGGCAGTCAGATGCGCAGCTTTTATTTGCACCCCTATACGCTGGTCAAAGACCACCGCACCGACCACGAAACCAGCAACGTGCAGGCCGTGCTCGATGGCGCATTTGACCCATTTATCGATGCCTATTTGCGCTGGAATGTGGGGCGTGAGTAAGCCCCATTGGGTGCGCAGTAATTTGACATCACCGCATCTGCCCGCTATGCTACATGTCGCACAAATGTGCGCATAGAGGAGTGTGGCAGATGTTTTCGTTGGCGAGTATGAACTGGTGGGCAGTCATCGCATGTATGCTGGTGAGTGTGGTGGTGGGATCAGTATGGTTTGGACCTAAAACGTTTTTTCCGATGTGGTGGCAGGCACTTGGGCGTGGCGATGCTAAACCCGGTGATGGGCACCCGATGGCAGTCGTGTTTGGACTGACGTTTGTGGCATCATTTGTGCAGCCCCTAGTAATGACACTCCTCTTGCATGCCCTCTACCCGAGCGGCACCACATGGCAAACCGGCGCCCAACTCGGGCTGCTGCTCTGGGGGGGATTCGTGGCCACCACCTACCTCAGCAACCGTTTGTTCGCCGGCTATCCGTGGATTGTCTACCTGCTCGAGGTGGGCAATCACCTGATTAATTTTGTGTTATTTGGCATCATTTTAACATTGTGGTGGTAATCACACCACAAACCGCCCTGGATTCAAGCGGCGCTGCGGATCAAACTCGGCACGAATGCGCGCCATCACATCTGCACCGCCGCTAGGCCCATGCCAATACTGCGGCAGCATGGCATGGGTGGCAACCCACACAGCTTCTGGCAGTGCGTTCAGCCATGCTGCTTGGGCAGTTGCATCGACACCACGCACGCGCACATACCCACTCCCCACACTTGCTCGCGCATTGATGACATGTGCGCCACCATGTTGCAACGCAATCTGCGCAATCCGCGCTATCAGTGTAGCGACATCACCTGGCAGTGTTGCCCACCGTATCACCAGCTCGTCAGTGGCCAACGTTGCGACTTGTGATGCATCAGCAAGCACCTGCACTACCCGCTGGTATTCGGCTCCTACATAGTTGTGGCTGGTACCATGATGTTGGATGGCACGCCGGGGCAATTCGGCGATGTGGCGGTCAACCGCAGCTTGTGGCCCCTCGCAGCCGAGTAAGACGCCCCATGCCCCATCGATACCCAGGGTGGTGAGCAACGTGGTGTCGATGAGCTCACACGTGACTGGGGTGAGTTGCGAAGCCATGACATCGGCCACAAACGCATCTGCATCAGTCAGCGTCGGAAATACGGCCAGCACCCCAGCCACCACCGGAGGCAACGGCACCAGTTTGAAGTTGGCCGACACAATGAGTGCCAGCGTACCAAAACTGCCGTGGTAGAGCTTCATCATGTCGAAACCACTGACGTTTTTGACCACCATACCACCCGCTCGGGAGCGTTGCCCGTTGACTTCAATGACTTCAATGCCGATCATCATATCGCGGAGCAACCCATACATCGCCCGCCGTGGACCATCGGCAGCGGTAGCAATCATTCCCCCAATAGTCGTCGTGTCAGCGAGTGCACCGTCAACGGGCAACATTTGCCCGTGTTGCGCCAAATAGCGCCGCAATGCGCCGAGCGTCATGCCTGCACCCACAGCAATCGTCAAATCGTTGGGTTCATGATGCAGTACCTGATTGAGATGCGTCGTCACCACCACCAAATCCACGCGTTGTGGGGGCGCCCCAATAAGTTGTTGGGTGCCACCACCCCACGCCACCACACTCCAGCCGTGCTGAGCCGCATGCTGCATCAGGTGTGCTGCTGCCTGCGTATCTGGGGGAAACGCTACCCGCGCCGGGACCACGCCATGCACGGTATAGGTGTCACAAAGCGACTTTTCATCATGAATAAATGACAAAATATCTGACATACCAACCTCTTATATCCATGTACCAGTCGGAATTTCGATGATTTCGTTGGCAGCGATAGCATGTTGACGGAGCTCAGCAAGCTCGCCACAGCCTTTGCGGGCGGGGAAGACTTTGCCTGGGTTAAACAGCTCACGCGGATCAAACGAGCGGCGTAGACCAGCCATAGCAGCCAGGTCGGCCGTCGAGAAGAGGATGTCCATGTAATCGCGTTTTTCGACGCCGATGCCGTGTTCACCACTGACGACACCACCGAGGCGCACCGACTCTTTGAGGATTTCGGTGGCAGCCCCCAGGGCACGTTCGAGCTGTGCGCGTTCACGCCGGTCAAAGAGGATAAGCGGGTGCAAGTTGCCGTCACCGGCATGGAAGACGTTGGCGATGGGCAGATTAAAGTCACGAGCCACGTCGCCTACATGTGCCAGGATTGCTGGGAGTTTGGTGCGCGGTACCACGGTATCGACGAGGTAGTAGCTAGGGGAGAGGCGCCCCATGGCGCCAAAGGCGTTTTTGCGCGCCGCCCAGACCTGTGCTTGTTCGGCGGGGGTGGTCGCAGGACGCACTTCGATAGCACCGTGCTGGTGGCAGATGTGTACCACATCACGGAGCAGGTCATCGAGCCCTTGGTCGACGCCATCGATTTCGATGAGCAAGGCTGCACCAGCATGCTCAGGCAGACCCAGTTTGTACATACCGTTGACGGCTTTGATGGCCAGCTTGTCCATCATTTCGAGGGCAGCCGGCAGCAAGCCTTGGGCAACGATGGCCGAGACAGTTTGTGATGCCGACGGAATATCGGGGAAGAGTGCGAGCACCACGCGCAACGATTCGGGCAGGCGTGTCATGCGCAACCAGGCCTCGGTCACAATGCCAAACATGCCTTCGGAGCCAGTCATGACGCCAGCGAGGTCATAGCCAACCGTATCGAAACGCCCATTCCCCGTCCAAATCAGGTCACCATTGGGGAGCACGGTTCGCAGGGCCAGCACATGGTTGGTGGTCATGCCGTATTTGAGGCAATGTGGGCCGCCACTATTGTTGGCGATGTTCCCCCCAATGGTGCAGGCTTTTTGTGATGAGGGGTCGGGCATAAACGCATAGCCGTAGGTGGCGAGATACTGTGACAATTCCCAATTGATCATGCCGGGTTGTACGAGTACGCGTTTGTTGCGGGTGTCGACGTCAAGGACGCGGTCGAGGCGGGTGGTTGCGATGACGATGCCGCCATGAATGGGAGTAGCCCCACCGGATAGACCCGTACCGGCGCCACGCGCCACCACGGGGACACCAGCGGCCACGGCGAGTTTGACGACGGCGGCAGTTTGTTCGCTGGTACGCGGGAGCACGACCAGATTGGGCGCGTGTAGGTCCATCACACAGCCATCGGCTTCGTAGGTGAGCAGGTCTGCGGTATCTGTGACGACGCCGTCGCGACCAACGATTCCCTGTAATGCGGAGATGAGTTGCACGGGATTGAGCATAGTTTTCACTTTGGCGCTAGGGTTGACATGTCATTAGGCGCATTATATATGGTGTTGTGGGACGACGTGATATATTCGTTGTGCGCATGCACGCATCAGTGGAATAGACGGGTGTGTGGATGTGGTCGGTGAGGAGTGGTTTCATTGACGAAAAGTCGTTTGTCCACATCATTAAAGCATTTCCATGATAATTCGGTGTTATTTTCATTGACGAATCACCGTACATACACTAAAATAACTCTCACACACATTTAATATTTCATGGTATATGTCAACATGTACCGTGATGTAAATGGAGTGTAGACAGATTTCCGTTCTCTTCGAAAGGAACAGAACACTATGCAGACAGCTTCGTCATGGAAGCGCAGCGCGGCCCTTTTGTTGGTCGCCCTGTTGTTGCCAGTGCTCGTAGCCTGTGGTGGTGCCGCTGCACCGGCCGCCGAGCCGACCGCCGCCCCAGCTGCTGAGCCGACCGCCGCTCCGGAAGCCACCGCCGCTCCTGAGCCAACCGCCGCTCCTGAGCCGACCGCCGCTCCTGAAAAGGATGGCACGCTCAACATCCTGTACTGGCAGGCACCAACCATCCTGAACCCGCACCTCTCGTCGGGCACCAAGGACTTTGATGCTGCTGGCGTCATCCTCGAGCCACTTGCTCGTTACAACCAGGATGATGAATTGGTACCGTACTTGGCCGAAGAAATCCCCACCATCGCCACCGGTGGTGTGGCTGCCGACGGTACAACGGTGACCTGGAAGCTGAAAAAGGGCGTGAAGTGGTCAGATGGTAGTGACTTCACTGCTGACGACGTCATCTTCACGTGGCAGTACGCTTCAAACCCAGAGACGGCTGCAACCACCGCATCGAACTTCACCATCATCAAGAGCATCGAAGCTGTGGACGCCAACACCGTTACCATCACCTGGAACGAGCCAAATCCTGATCCGTATGCCTCATTTGTGAGCTACTCAGGTTTGGTCATCCAGAAGAAGCAGTTCGAAGCATGTGTTGGCGCTGCTGCGTTGACCGATGCTGCCTGTCAGGCTGCCAACCTCGCCCCAATCGGCACCAACGCCTGGAAGTTAAAGGAATTCAAGCCAGGTGACGTGGTCGTGTACGAGCGCAACGAAAACTACCGCGATGCCGCCAACGTCTACTTCGACGTGGTGGAAATCAAGGGTGGTGGCGATGCTGCATCAGCTGCCCGTGCCGCTTGTGAGACCGGTGAAGTCGACTACAGCTGGAACCTCCAAGTTCCGAAGGCTGCTCTCGAGCCCATCTTGAACGCCGAAGGC
>JBKCGB010000119.1:0-3609 GCA_046303375.1 Roseiflexaceae bacterium | reverse complement strand
TTTTTTGGTGTTGTCCCCGCGTTTTACCGCGCCAACACGACTGTGGAACTGCACCGGGGTGGCGCAGCACGTGCTGCGACTGCCGCCACGACAACCACCACAATAACCCGGTATGTGCGGTCAACAAACCAAGAAATACGAACGTAATGGTACTCATGTGTGCTCCTTATGCTGGATTCACGCAGCTGAAAGGCGTCTACCAACAATCGCGCTACCACTCAGCCGAAACGCAGACAAAAGACCTGCCTTCTTATTTTACCATCGACTACACGAAACCACCCTCCTGGTTGGCGCCAGGAGGGTGGTCGATGCACCGACTCTACAGGGTGGTTGACTTCTCGTCACTGTCAAATATCGAACCCGGCTGTGATGGCGTACCAATCATGGGCAACAACCAACGGTCAATACCCAACCACCCAGCATTGCGCCACGCCAAGACCAAGAAGATGGACGGAATCGCCAAAATCGGATTGGTGCTCACCGTACCCGCCAACAGGAAGTTCGTGTTCATCACAATACCAAAAAAGGCGGCAATACCTGTCAATATCCCAAAAATCAACCCGAGACCAACGGCCACTTCACCGAATGCAACCACATAGCTGAATGGTACGGCGTTTGGCAGGACGAAGCCCGACAGGAAATCGGCATACCACCCCTGAACTGCAGGGTGATCTCCACTCGCCTTTTCGAGAGCCCCCTTCACGAAACCAGATAGTGCGGCACCAGCATTCTCGCCAATCCAGACCCCCTTGGGATTCGTGATTTTACCAATCCCAGACTCGAGCCATTGATATCCGACCCAGATACGGACTACCAACCAGAGGATGCTCGCCTGTGGCGCCGCGAATAAATAGTGGGCTAACCGCAACTCACGCAACTGGACGGGGCTTGTAATGCGCTGACTCATACTCCGCTCCTTCTCCGATTGACTCCGTTTGTGTGTGTTTTCACACATTTAACGGTACGCCCCTACAATACCATGCAATTTTTATTTGTCAAGTATTAATATGCATTTTTGAGAGAAAACATTGCAATACTCTGCCATTTAATACAAAGATTATTTAAAACATATTTTGCATATTAATCAATAAAATAAGTATTTTATGTTTTTAATTATTTCTACAATCTGACGTTTATTACTGCAGTATACATGTACAATTTATAATTTACACAATATAGGATATTTCGTGTCATTACGGATTACTTGGGCATGCATCATTTTCTCGTACAATAGCAATACCTGAACCGATAGAGGAGCAGAGCATGCCAACACTGACGTATCACGACCTTGTGCAGCGCTTGACCGACCTGCGCCGCCTCGCTGATCCACCCATCGTAGGCGAACGCAGTGGCACGTTTTCAAGTTATGACCGGCGTTCACGCTTCGATGCGACCACACAACAATACATTGACTGGGATGCCAACGACGACGGCACTGGGTATATTCGCCGCGAAGATGAATACATCGTCGTCTTTGAGCAGACGGGTCCGGGTGTCATTTGGCGTGTCTGGTCGGCATTCGCGGCGCACGGGCATATCCAGATTTTTATTGATGGGAGCGACGAGCCGGTGGTAGATATGCCGTTCAGCGACTTTTTTGGGCGGCACCCGGCGCCACTCAATCCGATGGGCATCACCAACGTACCAGAGCTGACGCCGACGCTGTCACGGGGACGCAACCGCTTCCTGCCTATCCCCTTCCAGCATGCCTGCAAAATCCGCTTTGCCCCCAACTGGGGCATGTACTACCATTTCACCTACACCACATTCCCCGCAGACACACAGCTGCCGAGCTATGACGGCACATATGATAGCACTACCTGGAAAGCGCTCGCATACGCCGATCGTACGCTGGCACAGCGTGGGTACGCGCGTGCAGCAGGTGAACGCATCCGTGTACAGGGCACCGTGGGGAGCACACCGGTGACCCACGTCATCACTGGGAATCGCGCCATTACCGGCATCTATGTCAGCACTGATGCGCTGAATCCGGCACACCATGCGGCGCTGCTCCACGACATCGTCCTCGACATCAGTTGGGATGATGACCCACAGCCGAGTGTGTCGATACCACTCGGACACCTGTTTGGCAGTGCACCTGGGGTGCACTACCACCGCACACTATCCATGGGTATGACTACAGGTTACGGCTACTGTCATTGGTACATGCCGTTTCATACACAGGCGGTTATGACGCTCCGCAATCGCGGCACAATCGCACACCAGGTTGATTTGCATGTCACGCATGAGCCCGTAGCGCGTGATACACGCACGTTGCTGCGGTTCCACGCCAAATGGCATGGTGATATGTTTTTGGATGAGGTGCAACAGCACGGGCGTAACATTGACTGGCCCATTCTGCTAACACATGGTGTAGGGCGCTTTTGTGGCATGTATCTGCATGTCCACAATCAGTGGCAGGAGCCTAGCGCACCGGCACCGAGCTGGTGGTATGGGGCCTGGGACCAAAAAAACATCGACTGGTGGTGGGGCGAGGGCGACGAGAAATTTTTTGTGGATGGCGAACACTTCCCCTCCACATTTGGGACTGGCTCTGAGGATTATGTGGGCTATGCCTGGGCGGCTGAGCCACCCTTTCCCACGTTTGAGAGTGCCTACGCCAGCCAGCCGCAGGTGCCCATCGACGGCAACGGTCATACGGGCGTGTGCCGTGTGCATATCTGCGACGATGTACCATTCCAGCAATCGTTTGAAGCCAGCATCGAAAAGTACAAACCCAACAGCTGGGGCGAGGGCAACGTCTGCCGCTACGACGTGGTTGCGTTTTGGTATCAGCAGGCGGGAACGGCAGATCGGTATGCGTAAGAGCATAGACGAACTACGGTGAATCATTCGATGGTGATTACCATACTTCCGAATACCCTGATTGCTAGTTGACGTCCATGAAAAACTTTGCCACGATGTGAGTGCTTAGACCACATCAGCAAAGGAGTGTTCATGGACGCCACTTGGATTATAACAACGTTTGTCCTGATTGATACTGCCATGGCGAATCTTGATCATCACACTGACGTGCGCGCCAGTGTCCCGGATAGCGAAGTCGTCACAGTTGCACTTGTTGCTGCCAAATACTTTGCCAATAATCATCGAATAGCCCTCACTGTCATGCGCCAATTGCACTATTTATTAGGGTCGATCAGCCACTCACGATTGAATCGTCGCCTGCACACATTACTCGAATGGATGGACAATTTGCCCGAATTATTGTCCGATATGTGCAGTACGTCGACCATTTATATTGTTGACAGTATGCCAATTCCAGTCTGCCGGCGTGCCCGCGCGAAGCGCTGTACAAAAATCTGTGGTGCGCAGTATGACGGGACATGCCATGCCAAAAACGAACGCTATTTTGGCTGGAAACTCCATCTCATTTGTGATAGTGCGGGCATCCCAGCGCGCTTTGTCCTCCGCCCATCCCGTCCACACGACACTACTGCTGTCGATGATTTGGCCTGCACGCTCCCCTTCGGATCAGTGCTCCTCGGCGACCGTGGCTACGTGAGTGAACCGCTTCGCCATCATCTCGACGCCCGCTACGGGGTAACCATGATCGCCATCCATCGTGCGAATATGACGCCAAATACTCCC
>JBKCGB010000118.1:0-29754 GCA_046303375.1 Roseiflexaceae bacterium | reverse complement strand
GGTGCTTGCAGCGCTTTTTTGCGAAGCACTATTTACCGTAATCGGCGCGAATATCGCCCAACGCTACCACCCACTCACCGTAATGCGTTGGACATACACGGGAAGTCTGGTCATCTGGGTGCCCATCATCATCTGGCATCTGGCCACTGGCATCTTTCCATCTGTCGGCTGGGATGCCTGGTCAGCAGTCGCCTATGTGGCCGTATTTACTTCGGTAATCAGTTATTTCTTGTGGTTCTGGGTGTTGCGCAGTGCGGGGTCGAGCCTCGGTGCGATTTCACTCTTCATCCAACCCGTGGTCGGCTCACTTATCGGCATTCTCGTGCTCCAAGAAGCGACGAGTCCGGGACTCTACATTGGGGCAGCCTGTATCTTTGTGGCACTGGCACTTGCGACGGTGCAACGCACTCCAGCACGTGAAGGAGGCACCACATGATTGTGGTCAAAGTCGGCGGTGGTGCAGATGTCGATTATGCCGCCCTCTGTGATGATATTGCCGCGCTACGTGCTAGCGGGCAGCAGATTGTACTGGTACACGGCGGCTCGGCCGAAACCAACCGCGTGGCCGAAGCCCTCGGCACACCACCACGCTTCGTCACTACCGCCTCTGGGCATGTCAGTCGCTATACCGACCAGGCTGCCATGGACGTCTTTATGATGATCTATGCCGGCAAAATCAACAAACGCATCGTCGAGCTGTTGCAACAGCGTGGCGTCAACGCCTTTGGTTGTAGCGGCATCGACGGACGCATCGTGCAGGCCGAACGCAAAGCAGTGTTACGCATCGTCGAACACGGTAAACAGCTCATCCTGCGCGATGACCGTACCGGCACCATCGATGGTATCAATGTGGCACTCATCCAATTCATGCTCAACAACGACATGGTCCCTGTCATCGCCCCCATCGCATGTAGTCATAGCGGCGATGCCCTCAATGTGGATGGCGATCGGGCGGCTGCCCACATCGCCATGGCGCTCAAAGCCGATGCCCTGCTGTTGCTGTCAAGTGTACCCGGGCTGCTCCGGTCATTCCCCGACGAATCAACGCTGATTCGCACCATTCCGCGCCACGACATCACCAGTTACATGGAGATTGCGCAAGGGCGCATGAAGAAAAAAGTCATGGGAGCCAGCGAGGCACTTGCCGGTGGTGTGGCCAAAGTCATCATGGCCGATGCGCGCATCACGAGCCCGATTTCGGCGGCGTTGAGTGGTCACGGGACGACCATCGCCTAAACGCCGCTATCGCCGCCTGTGTGAGCGCATCGCGGGTGAGATTGCGCGCTTGGGCAAAGCCGCCCACAAAGCGCCCGCGGTCGATGACGACCCGGAACAGCACAAAATCAGGAAAATCAAACAGCATTGTGGCTGCTGGTAATCGCTGCAGATAGGTCTGTTGCAACGGCGCATAGGCGAGATGATCGCGTGGCACTACCTGTGCCGTGCCGTACACGGTCAATCGGGGTAGGGTTTGCACGTCAGCCACGGTCGTTTCGTCGTCAGGCTGACACAGCAGGAGCGCCACCGGTGGCTGCGCCAGCAGTTGGCGCGTATGGACGGCCAAGCGACTCACATGCAGCAGCAGGTCACCGTCAGCACTTGCGACGACGGCCACCATGCCCGCGTTGGGGCCATCATCACCGACGGTGGCCAATACAGCTTGGCGTTGACACAACAAGCTGGTACAGGTTTCGAGGAATTCGTCGGTCATCGGGAGACCTCGTTCGTTTCACAGTGGAGGACGCACCATGAGTATATCACCGTTCCATTCCAATGCCGAAATCATCAGCCACGAAGATATGCGCACCAGTGGCACCTACAGCAAGCGTGGCGTCGCCATTGTGCGTGGGCAGGGCGCCACGTTGTGGGATGCTGACGGCAAACAATACATTGACTGTGTGGGTGGTCAGGGCTCAGCCAACCTGGGGCACGCTCACCCTGCGGTGGTGGCCGCCATCCAGCACCAGGCGACGCAGCTCATGAGCTGCCCCGAGATTTTCCACAACGACCAACGTGCCGCCTACCTCGATGAACTCAGCGCTGTGCTCCCAGCTGGCATGGGGCGTATGTTTCTGTGTAATTCGGGCACCGAAGCCGTCGAATCGGCCCTCAAGTTTGCTCGCCTCGCCACCGGTCGCACTCAAATCATCGGCGCCATGCGTGGCTTCCATGGGCGCACCATGGGGGCACTTTCGGTGACGTATGAGCCCAAATACCGCGAGCCTTTTGATCCGCTCATTCCTGGCATCACGCATGTGCCATTTGACCGCATCGAAGCCATGGCAGCGGCAATCACTGATCAGACGGCGGCGGTGCTCATCGAGCCCGTCCAAGGCGAGGGCGGCGTGCGCCCCGCCTCACCTGGATATCTGACCGCCGTGGCTGCGTTGTGCCGGCAGCACGGTGCGCTCTTGTTGGTCGACGAAGTCCAGACGGGATTTGGGCGCACCGGTGCACTCTTTGCCGTCAGCCACGAGCAGGTGACACCCGACGTGCTGATTATGGCCAAATCGATTGCTGGCGGCATGCCCATGGGTGCCATCGCCATGCGTGCTGAGTTAGGCGGATTTAGTCCAGCCAGTCACGGCTCAACCTTTGGTGGTAATCCGTTGGCCTGTGCCGCTGCGCGTGCCAGCCTCAAGGCACTCATCGACGAGGATTTGCCAGCACAGGCCGCCCGCAAAGGGCAGTACATCATGGAGTATCTCAGCGAGCGCAATTTGAGCAAAGTCCGCGAAGTGCGTGGTCGTGGTCTACTCATTGGCATCGAACTCAAAGAGCGTGTCCAACCCACACTCGTGGCGTTGATGGAGCGTGGCGTGCTGGCACTCCCTGCAGGTCCCAACGTGCTACGCTTACTACCACCACTGGTGATTTCTGATGGCGAAATTGCGCAAGCGTTGACGATGATCTGCGAGGTGCTAGCATGAATCCACGCTGGGTAGCTGACATCGCCTTGCTCGAGGCCGCTGTGCGCATTCCAAGTCCGTCAACGCACGAGGCCACCGTGGCGCAGTTTTTGGTAGCCGAAATGCAGCACCGTGGCATCACCAGCCACATCGATCGCGTCGGTAATGCGGTCGGGCAGATCGGTGCACACGGACCACACATCATGTTGCTCGGGCACATTGATACGGTCGCAGGTGAGGTGCCCGTCGCAATCCGTGATGGCAAACTGTATGGCCGCGGCACCGTCGATGCCAAGGGTCCGTTTGTGGCATTTATCTGCGCCGCAGCTGAGTTGGCACAACGCGGCGCGCTGCCGTTCCAGCTGACACTCATTGGTGCTGTCGAAGAAGAATATGCGACTTCACGCGGTGCACATTATGTCGCGCAGCGCTACCGACCAGATGCCTGCATCATCGGCGAGCCCAGTGGCTGGGAGCGTGTCACGCTCGGCTACAAAGGACGCATCTTGCTCGATATCCGCACCCACCAGCCGAGCGGGCATAGCGCCGGACCTGAGGCGTCAGCCCCCGAGCGTTGTATGGCGGTCTGGCAACGCATCCAGGCGTACTGTCAGCACCACAACACAGCATATACGCGCCTATTTGACCAAATCCTCCCCTCGCTCCGTCATATCTCCTGCGGGGGTGATGGCTTGTATGAATGGGCCAAAGCCATGGTCGGCATCCGCATCCCACCGCACGTGGCCATTGATGCACTGATGCACGAGATTGGAAAGCTCGGAGACACACACTCCACGTTGCTTTTTCGTGATGCGTGTCAGGCCTGGCAATCCAGCAAAAACGACCCGTGTGCCACCGCATTTGTACGTGCAATCCGTGCAACGGGCGGGCAACCCGGCTACCTGCTCAAAACAGGCACCGCCGACATGAACGTGGTCGCGCCGATTTGGCAATGCCCAATTGTGGCATATGGTCCAGGAGATTCGGCGCTCGATCATACCCCACACGAACATGTCGATATTGCTGAATTTGGCAACGGTGTGGATACGCTAATTGCAGCATTGCCGCTACTGGCACAGCGGCGCACATCATAGACAGCGGTGCTGGTGGCCCAGCACGGCTGTCTCGCTCCATCGCCTGGGGTTCACCGCCCTTAGGCGGCGCGCTGCCACTCGGGTCGACTGGTGAGGTGCCACCCGCGGCAGTCTTCACAACGGTATACCCGGCACTCCTGCCGCTTTGACACAATCCCCTCGCGCGCGAGCATTTCACGCACAAAGCGGGCATTGGTCAAGGCATGCTGAGCATCTTTGCGCTCGTCAAATCGGGATTTGCCACTCGCGTAGCAAGTCGGATATTGATGTTTTGGGCGCTTTCGATTGGGCATGTCGCGTGACGTCCTTTCTACGACGAAACCGGCGTGAACACAATATCCACGCTGGCACTATTTTATCATTTACATGTGTATTTGTGAATATATAGATTTTAGCACGTGATCATTGATTTTAATGCTTATTTTTTGGTATTTTTCACAACTCGCAATATTTTTATGTAAAAAATACCAAATAATTATGGCACATAGAGGCGCATCGTATCTGGAACCGCCGCATCAGCCACACGCCGATAGGTACGGGTGATGTAGGCATCCAACTCAGGCATAAAGGCGCGAAATTGCCACTGTGGGTTGCCATCAATCAGTCGGTCATCAATCAGAATAAACTGTGGGTGCATGGCAGTGACACGCGCGATTTCGCGTTGCTGCATGCCACTGTCGTAGCGGAACAACAGATAGTTGTAAAAAAGCGGTGATTGTTGCTGATAGATGGCATACGCTCCCGGCCAGTAGGGCGTCACCACGAATGCACCTGGTGTTGTCCCATACGTGGTACGCAGGTATTCAAGCAATACCACATTGGTTGCCACGGCACTGGGCACGGTCAATTGATGACCACCCACTGTCACTTCTTGCTGCATTTTGGTACGTGCCAGCCAGCTGGTTTGCCAGGGTGTCACCAGCGATGCCCACAACGACCACGCACAGACGAGCCCAGCCATACCCGCACGCCAATACGGCGCCAGTACACGCAACCAGAGTATGGTGAGCAGCAAGGCAGGTGCAATGCTTTGTGCCAAATGCCCGAGATCGGCGCGTGATGTCCACACATGCAAATACGGGATTCCTATGGCGAGTGGGACCAGCCATGCCGGTGGAAAATGTCCCGTTTTCCAGCGTTGATAGCCGATCCATAGTGTCGTAGCAACGTACAGCATCAGCGGGTAGCTGTACCAGATGCGTTTGAGCATCAGCATAGCGCTGTCCGCATGCCACGGCCATGGAATCGGCACGGGCAAGTTGAGATCGCGCCGCGACACCATGATAATCAGCTCACGCAAATACGCATCTGCAAAGCCAGGAGCAACAGCGAGTACAATGAGCATCGGCAAAAATCCGACAATCCCCCCAGCTGCACACCACAGCACATACGCGAGACGTTGGCGCCATGCTTGCGTGTACGTCCAGACTGCACCAATGAGCATGGCACCTGCACACACACCGTACAAACCATGATTGCGCCCAATCATGGCCAGTACGCCAATCATGACACCCAACCACCAGGCACGGCGCATGCTCGGCTGCTGCATCCAACGTTCACCGGCGATGACGAGCATCCAGATAACCACATGGTCGTAGAGCTTGTGCCGTGGACTCAGCCATGTGACGACCATGGCCACCAAGACTACAAACAACCATGACCGCCACGGCAGACGAACGAGGAGCGCCCATGTCCCTAGTAGCGTCAAAATCAACCATTCGCACAACGTCAACGCAATTCGTAGTGCACCAATATCTGTGCGATTCAATACACGCATGACGATGGCATTCCACACAAAACGAGGAATATCATAGCCAAAGAAGTCACGCATGGGAAGCTCACCCAGCAACATGCGTTGCGAGCCATACCAGACAAATCCTTCATCTTCAAGCATCAAACCGACATTACCGTACAACGCATGCCGAATCGTGACGAGAATCAACATGGCGGCACTCATCTGCGCAATGTGCCAGCCCGGATGTGGTCTGCGGCGGGCGAGAATGATGACACTCGTGGCGCCCACTAGGACTCCCATATAGGGAGTCGCCATCCCCACAAATTCACGTCCCAAAATCACCACCATGGCACCACTCGCAATCGCCAGCCCCCATTGCCACGGTTTAAATGGTATCCAAATGCCAATACTGAGCACCATGACAATGAGGAGCGTAGGCCAGATGGGCGGCCACACCCAGCCAAATGCATGCCACGATATGCGGTCAATGGCGACACAGGCCGGGCGGTCACCGTCAAACGTGTCAGTACCGCAGCGCAACGATACCACCGCAGTCCCATCCCACTGCATTGGCATATTGAGCGTGGCGGTGTATGGTGCCCACTGATTGGTGACTTGCCATGTGGTGACGGGTACATCATCAACAAAGAGTGCCACCGCCGCCTTGTCCGTAGTCCGGAGCGTTGCACGCAGCTGATATTGACCACCACCAAGCGCAAAGAGGTGCAACTGACCGGTAGGATATGTCCAACGGAAGGTTGTCGTATCGTCGGATTGTACATTGTAGGTGTCACTGACCCACGGCGCGTCGTATGCGCCGACATCGACCGTTGCTGATGCTGGCCATAGCCAACACACCACAACAACGAGTGCCCCCAACCAATATGACAATCGTGGTCCTACCATGCGTATATCACCACTCCCACCATGATCAACACGAAATACTTCCAATGAGACGGATGAATCGGCTCTGCAAACATCCAACGCCCACACACCGGCGCCAAAATATAGGACAATGATGAGCCGACATAGACCATGCCAATGCCCAGATCACGTGCAGCGAGCATGGTACAGGGCACAGCCAAGCTAAAAAAGCCGAGTCCGCCCAGTAACCAGGGCCATTGGCGGTTGATGCTATAGCGTTTGTATAATAGCTGCCCCAGCACGGCGCACACCACGCTCCCCACCACAAACAGATAGGCCATGGCGTACTCCTTGTTTAGGCATCACGCACTAGTGCTACGACTCCACCCATTACCAGGACGACGCCGAGCACATGATGCCATGCGACAGGCTCACCATATAAATATGACATCAATACAATCGCTGGAAACAAGAGTGCGGACGACGCATAGGCAATCCCGATGGGGAAGTGTTTATGGATGATGCCCCACACCACAAAACGCCCCACATTCAGCGCCAGCACCACCCCATACATCGCCACCAGCACCCACAAATAGGTCTGTGTGGTGGAATATTTGACCACGGCGGCGATCGTCAGCTGAATCACGATGTTGATAGTAGTGAGACCCACTAATGCGCGCATACGCTGTGGTTGGTGTGTGGTCATCATACGGAGCTATTCTGGTGCGATGTCGAGCCGTTCACCGGCCTGTAACAGGCGATACTGCTGCCCTAGCGCAGTTGCATGTGCACAAAAATGTGCCGGATCGGCAGTATTGAATTCAAACATATTATAATGGCACGGCACCACTACATGTGCACCAATCGCATGCGCAAGTGCGGCCGCCGCTACCCCATCCAAATTGCCGGCCACCCCACGTGCAGGGTCATTGCCGTTGATGGGTAAGAGTGCGATGTCAATACACCACTGGCGTAACAGTGATTCCATGCCGTCATAGTGCAGCGTATCACCGCTGTGATAGATCACCACACCACCCACTTCAATCACCAACCCGATGAAGCGCTCGTGCCCTGCATCGTCACACTCTCGCACATTATGCGCTGCTGGCACCACATGCAATGTAAACGGTCCGTGTTGCCACGGTACACCACGCACCAAACCATTGAGCTGCGTGGAAGCCACATGCAGGCGTTCGGCCGCAAAGAGCACATTGGCGGCACTACACGCTACATGCATCTGTGGATTGGCATGCCACAATGGCAAAATCGTCTCAGCATCGAGATGGTCGGTGTGGTTGTGGCTCGACGTGACCAGACTCACCATGTCGAGACGAGCCGGATCGACCACCCGCGCAGTCATACGCACGTGCGGTTTGGCCGTATTGGCATATTTGACCGTCAAACTGTCCGA
This sequence comes from Roseiflexaceae bacterium, assembly GCA_046303375.1. Taxonomy (GTDB): domain Bacteria; phylum Chloroflexota; class Chloroflexia; order Chloroflexales; family Roseiflexaceae; genus UBA965. The sequence continues at coordinate 21,741 of JBKCGB010000118.1, read as the reverse complement.
CAAATACGGGTCGATGGCGATGCATACCCCATCGTAATGCACCAAAAAGCCACTCTGGCCTACCCACCACAGTGAAACACCTGTGCGCCGTCGCATGGTACGGCGCACATCTGCAATAAACACGTCATCGGCTTGGCGTGGCACAATCATCGTTGCACGCGCTGCTCCAGCGCCCCCGTCTGCTTGTGGCGCAGAATCAACTTGTGTGACCCATCAGGCATCAGTTCTTCTTTGATGAGGAAATAATCCGCATCATAGTCACGCCGCACCGACACATGCGGCACACCCATACGCCCACGCCATTCGACGAGTTGCACGGGCTCCCAACGTTTGGATTGCATCGAGGCATAGGCGGCATCCATGATGGCGTTGACCACGTAGCCGTCATAGAATGTCTCCATGGGCGTCGTGCCCGCATCGTATGCCGCCAGCATGTCATCAAACATGGTGGGGTAGCCGAGCGAGGCTTCTTCGTCACCGACGGGGAACAGCCAGCCTTTGTCGCCTTCGGCTTTTTCGGCCACATAGCCGTTTTGCCCCGTCGCCGTAAACATTTCGAAGCCAGTACGCAACCAGTGATTGAGCCAAATCGTGCCCTCGGTACCACTGACCTCGTCACGCAAATCCATGCCACCACGAAACGTCCAACTACATTCGAATTGTCCAATTGCACCATTTTCGTAACGCACCATCCCAACTGCATGATCCTCGGCATCGATGGGATGCACCTGCGTATCACCCCAACACATCACTTCGACGGGGCGGATGTCTTTGCCGATAAAATTACGCGCAATCTCGATACAATGGCAGCCCATGTCAATGATGGCGCCACCACCCGCCTGTTGCTTGTCCCAGAACCAGTCGCTGTGCGGTCCTGGATGTGTCTCGCGTGAGCGTGCCCACAGCACGGTACCAAGGGCGCCAGCCTGCACCGACTGCAACGCCTTGAGCGTTTTGGGCGTGTACACCAGATCCTCGAGGTAGCCTGCAAACACACCAGCCTTTTCGACTGCCTGCAGCATGCGATAGGCCTCGGCCGCCGTCCGCCCCAATGGCTTGGTGCACAGCACGCCCTTGCCCGCCTTGGCGGCGGCCAGCACTGCTTCCTCGTGCAGATAATTAGGCAAGCCGACCACCACCAGTTGCGTGGATGGGTCATTGATGGCCGCCTGCATATCGGTGGTGGCGTGTGGTGTGCCGAATTCTGCCGCAAAGCGGTCGGCACTGGCCTGGGTGCGCGAGTAAACGGCAGTAACGCGGTCGCTACTGCGCCCCCGTTGCAGTGTGAGCGTATAAAAGCGACCGATGAGCCCCGTCCCCAGCATCGTGATATTCATCGTTTTGCTCCTGTGCTACACCAAACCTAATTCGTGGCGCACCTGCCGGACCCCCGCCACCATGTTGGCCAATTTGCGTTTGGCAGCCCAGCGTGCCGTCTGACTTAGGCCACAATCAGGCGCAAAGACCAGTCGTTCGGGTGGCGCATAGCGCAGGCAGGCGCGCACGCGGTGCGCCACGTCGCTAGGAGTCTCAATATAGTAACTTTTCACATCAATAATGCCGACTGCCACATCGAAGTGCGTTGCCACCGATTCGATGACTTCGAGCTCAGCGAATTCGCGACTGGCCATTTCGAGGTGCATTTCATCCACCGTCATGCCATAAAATGCCGGAAACATCGGTGCATACTGACGCGGTCCCACGGCACGCCCCTTGAAGTTGCCAAAGCACAGATGCGTCGAGAGGCGGGTTTTGCCGACCACAGGCGCCACAGTCCGATTAAACAGATCGACCAACCGTGCCGTGTCTTCTTTGAAGGCATAGCAACTCATCGACGGCTCGTCCACCGTCAATTCCTGGCAGCCTGCCGCCACCAATGCCACCAATTCTGCCTGCACAATCGGCAACAGCGCCTCGGCGACCGCATAGCGGTCAGGGTAGTTGGCATTGGGAATCAAGCGCCCACTCAGCGTGTATGGGCCAGGCACACTGGCCTTGAGCGTAAACCCGGGTGGTGCCAATTCGACGAGGCGTTTGTATTCCTCGACCACACCCAACCCGCGTGGCGCCGCAATCTGCCCCACGATGGTGTGTTTGCCACGCTGGTCGTGCGCCGGTGGACCGTAGCGACGTGCGCCTTCGTCCTCACGCGAGATGCCGTTGATATAGCCATAAAACGACAGATTGAAATCGAGGCGGGTCTGCTCACCGTCGCTGATTACGTCCAGCCCAGCGGTGGTCTGGTCATAAATAGCGGCAATCACCGCATCACGCTGCATTTCAGCAATATCGTCACGGCCAAATTCACCCAAGTGCATCACGGCATGTTCGAGCCACGCCGGGAAGGGGTAGCTGCCAATCACACTCGTGCGGAGCGGTTGTTGCTTCATCTCATGACTCCTTGGATGGTTGTGCGCCGTAGAGCGGAGCGATACGGGCACGGAAATCGTCGTAGGTGCGGTCAAATAACTCGGCCGAGGCAGCACTGCCAATCAACGCACTACTCGTCAACACCAGCGGCGCCTGCCCACGTGCCGTCAATTCCTCGGCAACCAGGCATTTGAGCATGTTGACGATGGTCACATAGCCGACCGACGAGCCCGGTCCCACCGGGTACGCCAAACCATCCACCGTCACCATGGCATCACCCAGTGGCGAGCAGTTGTCGATGGTCACATCGGCCACATCGGGCAAGCGCTTACCCGAGCTGTGTTTGATGGGAGAGCCCAGACAATGCGCCAGCGACACCACTGCAATCACGGGCATGCCACGCTGCTTGGCGCCCAGTGCCACATCCATCACTACACCATTGACGCCGCTATTGGAAAAAACCATCATGCAGTCGTGCGGCCCAAAGGTAAAGTTGCGCAGAATCACCTCACCAAAACCTTCCAGCTTTTCCAGATACATGGCCTGACGTTGCCCGTTATTGCCCACCACCTGCGTGTGATTGGTCAGCGACAGCTCGATGATAGGATGAAAACCTGGAAAGCTACCATGGCGTGGAAAAATTTCTTCCACCGGGATGCGTGAATGCCCCGTACCAAACAGATGGACCAGACCACCCGCCGCAATCGACTCAGCACAGATGTGTGCCGCATGGCGGATCATTGGCAGTTGATTCGTTATGTCTTGCAAAATATGCGTGGCTGCCGCCAAATAGCGTTCAGCGGGATCAGGATGTGTCATAGTTGACTCCACACACCGGTGAGGCGTGAGGCCTCACTGGTGTGATGCTAGGAATTACGGAACGAGCTTTTGGGTTTGTTTGGTCTGGGCGCTGAGCACGGCTGTTTCGACGATTTGCTGGCCAATGCGACAAATTTCCACCGACAATGGCCCATGGATGGGCGCACCCGTAGATAACGTGTGGATAAAGTTCTGGATAGGGTCTTGCATCGGTGATTTGAGCTCATCGACCGGCATCACAACGCCTTCGGGCTTGGCGCGGGTCTGCACGCGAATCGTCGTTTCGTAGTCGTACGACGCAATCGTGCCATCCGTACCCACTATCACGAAGCCACATTTGGGTTGTGGTTGATGCGTCCACGGATCCGTAAATGCGCCCCAACGCGTTTCGAACTTCGACAAGCCCTTGGCATAGCGCGCAATGGTGATGCTATGCTCGTCGACTTCCAGCCCCAGCGGCTCATCGACCATGCATGCCACTTCGATGGGTTTGTCACCACCGTGATACCACGTGCCTAGCGTCACACCGTAGCCCAGGTAATCGAGCATCGAGCCGCCGCCAGCTGCTTTTTTGTACCACCAGGCTTCGTTTTTGCGCCGTGCAACTTCCTCAGGCGAGACTTCAATTTTGTCGGCCACATGCCATAGTGGCCCGCGGTTACCGTCGTAGTAGTGCACCTCGATAACTTTGCCGATGACACCCTCGTCGATCAAACGCTTGGCGGTGACATGCGGTGGGTACCAGGCCAACGGCCAGTTGACAATCATCTGCTTGCCTGATTTTTTCATCGCCGCAATCATGCGATCGGCTTGGGCGAGCGTGGCAGCAAAGGGTTTTTCGACCAGAATATTCACCCCAAACGGCGCCAACATTTCCACGTAATCGGCATGGAAGGCCGTACCCGCACACAGCAATACTACGTCGGGTTGGGTGGCCTGCATACAGGTTGCCACATCCGTGAACACCTTGCTCGCTGGAATGTTGAATGTCTGAATAGCCGATTGCATGCGGGCCGGATCAGCATCACAGATGCCCGCAATTTCGGCATTGGGATGCTCAGATACTTTGCGGAGCAAATCCCCCATGTGCATATGGTCAAAATTGACCCCCACAAACTTCCATGTTTTCATGGTCAGCTTCCTTTCTGCAAAAATGTACTACTGCGGTAATGAACGCACTTCACCGGGACGATATGCACGCCCCGTACGACTACTGGCGATGGCCGCAAAACAAAGTGCTAGGCTCTGCAGATTATTGGCGGCGCTGTTGGAGGGTTGACGCCCTTCGTGGATGGCACTGAGTAACTCGGCCATGGTGCCGTGGAACCCGTCGGGGAACCAGTTCCCTACAAGTGCCGGGCTCTGCGTGGCATCGCCGAGTTGCACCGTCAGCTGTTGTTGCTGCAAACCAGGGCCTACACTTGACGCCGTCCCGTGGACACCGACCACCAGCGTGCTATCACGCCCACCAACCCGTGTATCCGCGTTAAAGACCATGCTGGCTTGCGCTTGCGCATATGCCACGTTGACTTGTGCGAGTAGCGGTGGACGGGCACGCTGAGTGGCGGTATGTGATACCGTGGCATAGACTTTTTCGGCCGTCTGATTGGGAAAGTAGCAGGTCAGCATGTCGAACCAGTGGATGGCGAAGTCGTACAAAATCAAGTCGTCGATGGTGTCAAACACCCCACCAACCACCCAGTTGTGGTCCCAGTGCACCGCCAAATCGACGCTGCTAATGGCCCCTAGTGTGCCCATGGCAATCAAGCCACGCAGGTAAGCCACATGTGGCGCCCAGCGGCCGTTTTGGTTGACAGCGAGCAGCACGTTTTGGCGGGCAGCCAACTCCACCAGCCGCTCACCTTCGTCGAGGTCGAGCACAAACGGCTTTTGGCTGAGCACGTGTTTGCGTGCCAGTAGTGCATCGCGCAACAGTGGCACACGCTGGGCGGGGTGCGTGGCGATATCCACCACTTCGATATCGTCACGGCGCAAGACGTCGGCTGCGTCGCTGTAGATCGTCGCATTGGGAAAAAACTCGGTGCGCCGTGCTTCAGCTCGTGCGACATCCACGTCACACAGCGCCACCACCTGGTAGCCGGCGTTTTTGTATGCCGTCAGATGATGATGCGTAATACCGCCACAGCCGATGAGCGCTATGGCAGGATGCTGAGTCACTGTCGCCGGACGATACGCAATATCGGGTAGCTGCATGCTTCCTCCTCGTGTCATGACGCTAACAATGCGGGGCGGATCACACCGGCGCGGTATGCCGCCCAACAGGCTGCCCCCAGCATGCCAGCATCACTACCGAGCGCTGCCGGCATAATCGTAATCTGGTCAACTGGCGTGGCACGGCAACGTAGCCTGACTTCGTGGCGCACCGTCGCAAAGAGCGTGTCGCCCAGATTGGCCACACTGCCACCCAGAATCACTGCCGTTGGGCTAAACAGCGACACCACGTTGGCGACTCCAGCCCCAATATACCGAAAGGCGGTGTGAAGCAACTGCGCCACTGCAGCGTCATGCGGTGCCACTTCAGCGAGCACTGCCGGTGTCACTACCACTCCAGCAGCCACATGCGCGGCAAGCAGTGGTGCTTGCCCACGTGCAATGAGCTGATGCGCCTGCGCCACCATGGCCGGACCACTCGCAAACGCCTCGAGGCAGCCGTAGTTGCCACAGCCACACTGCGGACCATCCAGAGCTAGTGTTTGATGCCCAAACTCACCCGCCGTTCCCGCAATACCCAAGTAGAGCTGCTGGTGGATGACCAACCCACCACCAATCCCCGTCCCAAGGGTGAAACCTGCCACATTGTCGTGGCCACGCCCCGCGCCATAGATGGCCTCAGCCAACACAAAAGCACGGGCGTCATTGATCAGCCACACCGGCACACCAAAGGCGGCACGCAAATGCGGTGCTACGGGCACATCGGGCCATGTGCCCATCAAATTAGGCAAAAAGCGCGTATGCCCGCTGGCGTCATCAAATACACCAGGCACTCCCACGCCGATGGCTTCGATGGGAAAATCTGATACGAGTGTGCGAATCTGGCTTTCCATGCGCGCCAGCACGGCAGCCGACCCCTCATGTGAGTCGGTGGGCGCCATGGCACGTGCATGCACTACACCCGTCTGGGCATCAATCACTGCATAGGCGATTTTGGTACCACCGATGTCTACACCGACAATCATCAGCTACCTACTTCTAGCGCTGCACGGGCACCCATACCGCCATTGCTCCTGCGTCACGATTCGCCCATAAGTGATACGGGATAAACGTGAGTGTGGTGGGATGCCCCGCATCACGCCGCCAATTGGCGTAGAGTGCATCAGCGGGCGTCTGCATACTTACCCCACGTGCCACAAGTGCCTTGTGGACGCCGAGTGCCTGCGGACCGTCGACCACTTGCCATGGCGTAGTGGCATCGAGCTGCAAACTGGGCACATTCGTCTGGTGATCAGCCTGTTCGAGGCAGTAAAGAATCGGGCCACGTGCTACGGCAACTCGCCCGTTGTTGGGTCGTACCGCTGGATGCGCGATCAGCAAACGCGGTGTCATCGGGAAGTCGAGGATGATTTCGTCACCAATCTGCCATGCGCGGCGTACCAGCTCGTAGGTATCGGGCGTCACCACACGCCGCTCGTTGCCGATACGCAGGGTAGCACCATGCGCCCAGCTCGGGATACGCACCTTGATGCCCCACAGACCACCTCGTGTCACACGAATGCGCACCTGGCCATCCCATGGGTAGTTGGTGGTCACTTCAAAGGCCGCATCAATCCCACTTGCGCTGGTGTCGACAGTGCCCTGCATGTAGGTGTGGAACCATATCGTGTCGCTGTCGACACTCGCCACGTAGCTCCCCAGTTGCGCCAGCAAGCGCGCCACGTTGGGTGGACAGCAGGCACAGCCAAACCATGGCGAGCGCCGGTGCGTACCATTATTCTCTAGTGGGTTTTGATAAAAGTATTCGTTGCCACTGAGTGAAAGCCCGGGCATCACGCCATTGTAGAGTGTCCATTCAAGCAAATCCGCATAGCGCGCTTCGCCCGTACCCTGCAGCAAACGCCAGTTCCACATCACCGAGGCGATGGCAGCACACGTCTCCGTGTAGGCCGTATCGTTGGGCAATTCGTAGTCGTCACCAATCGATTCACCATGCCAACGTGAGCCGACGCCACCACTGATATACATACGCTTTTGTGTCAAATTGTGCCACTGGGCATCGATAGCCTGCTTGAGCGTGGGGTCACCCGTCTCGAGCCACACATCTGTGGCACCAGCCGCCAAGTAGAGCATGCGCACCGCATGCCCAACCACGTCATGTAAGTCACGGTAGGGCACATGGTCTTGGTAGTATTTGTTGTCGAATGTGTTGTTGGAGAGCTGTTTGCCACCACGCACGCTAATCATAAAATCGGCCAGCGTCAAATACCGCTGCTCGCCGGTCACGCGGTAGAGCTCGATAAGCGCCATTTCAACTTCGGGATGCCCATCTGTAATGGCACGTTTACCCTGCGTGACCGGACCAAACGTCGCATCAATATGGTCGGCCATACGGCAGGCTGCCTCGAGTGCCACCGTGTCGCCCGTGGTACGATGGAGCGCCACCGCCGCCTGGAAAAAATGCCCGGCACAGTACATCTCGTGCAGGTCAAAGTTCGTCCAGCGCTCATGGGCACGCGACTTGGTAAAGTACGAGTTGAGGTAGCCATCACTGCGCTGTGCAGAGACAATGTCGTTGACCACTGACTTGGTAATCACTTGCAGGGCTGGTGCATCACTGATAGCTTCGTTCCATCCCACTGCTTCAAGCCATTTGTATACATCTGAGTCGTTGAAAAATAACCCCTCAAAGTCTCCTGCTTCGCGCCCAGCTGCCCGCCGAAAATTCGCAATGCGGCCGGTTTCTTCACAGTGCGTGTATTGTGATGGCAATGTCACATGGGCATTGATATGAATACGCGGTGCCCAAAACTGATCGGTAATGGTGACGCCATTCAGTGCAACAGGTCGTAAGCGGGCGTGGGGACTTTTACTCGTATCGACAACGTATGCATGACGCTTCATTGCGTGCCTCCTTGGTATGCATGGTGAACGCCCCCATCATACCACCCTTCACCACTCTCTTGGTAATCATGCTTGTGTCGATTATATCATATTATGTTCGGACATTCGCATATTTATGTCTCAGACTGGTGATTACGCGAGAGTGGTGTCATCCATTGTCAGGCAGGTAGCAATTTCGGTAGCCACCGTAATACATGGGATGCGGGCGTAGGTATATACATCATCCCACCACGGAGACGTTTCCGCTGTTGCCTGTTTCACTGCAAAGTGGGCCGCAGCACGTACCCATACAATAAATTGATTTGCAGCACACCCAGCAGGAATCTGGATGACCATCCGTGCCATTGTCGGCGTCACCCGGCATGCGAGTGCACTGCCACCTGCACGCCACACACTCAAACACAACGCCTCATTGGCAATTTGACATGCGGTTGCGCTCAACGGACGTTCGAGCCGAGTAGTCCATGACACCACTACAAAATGTTGCTCCATCACCGACCTCCTTTCGTACTACTGCATTACCGTTGGCGCAGGCACAAAAGGTCCGCGCCTGATGTGATATCACATCAGGCGCAGCATACAAACCAAATTCCGGATTATTGGAAGCCCCCCGAGGCATCAGCCACACCACGCTCGTTGGCGATTTTGGTGTCGTAGCCGCTCGCTTTATACGCCGCAATCGGGTCAGTGGGCACGCCCATCTCTTGGCGCACCTGTGCCAAGAGCGGACGCACATCGGTGCGGAAGGCATCGCTCAGCAGGCGATGCGCACCGAGCACATCACCCGCCTGTTGGAGCTGAGCCAGCTGGGTGCGTGGCACAATCAACGCTTTGGCGTAGGCTTCTTGGCAGTTGAGCACCGAGTAGATAATGGCCTGCATTTTGCCTTCGATGTTGTGGCACTGATCAAGCATATAGGCCACATCGCGGGCACAACTCCGGGCCGGCTCATCTGCACCCAGCTCAGCCCCTGCCAGCTCGTTGTAGATGAGGAAGAGTTCATAGGGATTGGCACTGCCCACGATGAGATCATCGTCCGCATATTTGCGGTTGTTGAAATGGAAGCCACCGAGGCGGCCTTCATCAAGCAAAAAGGTCACAATCTGCTCGATATTGACTCCTTGGGCGTGATGCCCCAGGTCAACGAGCACCTGTGCCTTGGGGCCTAGTTTGAGTGCCCACGCATAGGCAGTGCCCCAATCGGGAATGTCGGTGCTATAAAAGGCTGGTTCGAAAAATTTATATTCAATCAGCATACGCCCATCGGCGGGCAGCTGTTTGTAGACCTGGGTCAAGCCCGCTTCGAAGCGGCGTTTGCGGGCACGCAGGCTATCCTGGCCTGCATAATTGGTGCCATCCGCAAACCACAGACTCAAGGCCGTACTTTTGACTTTGCCCATAATATCGCAGCATTCGAGCATGTGGTCGAGGGCACTCTCTTGGATGCTCCGGTCGGGATTTCCCAGTGAACCAAGGCGGTATTGGTCATCTTGGAAGACGTTAGGGTTGACGGCACCAATGGTAATACCACGGCTTTCGGCGTATTGGCACATCCCCGTGTAATCGCCATCCTCGGGTTTGTCCCATGGGATGTGTACAGCCACCGACGGCGCAATCCCCGTCATGCGGTGCACCATGGCCGCATCATCGAGCTTTTCACGGGTGGTGCGGGCTGCGCCTGGCCACGCAAAGGCTTTGAATCGCGTACCACTGTTGGCGTAGCCCCAACTTGGCGTCTCAATGCGTTGGGCTTTGAGTGCCACCTTGATGGCAGGCACATCTAGCCCTTGGGCACCTAGTGACTCTGCTAATGCGGCATACCCTGGTATCTCAGCCATCGCATTCCTCCTTTTATATTCCGCGTCGTTGTATGCTATATTCGGTGGCAGATACAACGCTGCCACGTAAGGCCGTCAAATCAAGCTGTCGCATCATTTCTTCTGAAAGTACATAGCAATGGTTGGTATAGCGTGCAGGTGGTGCCGCACGCCGTTGCAGAATCGCACACGCCATTTCGATGACACGTTCGCCGTAACGTTCTGGAAAGCTTGCCACCACCCCAATCATGCGGCTACCTGAGCGACGCAACTCGCGGAGCGACGTCACATCACCACCAAGACCAACCGTAACACAGCGCGACAGCGTACCATCTTCGGCAAAGGCTGACAATGCACCAAGCACTGCTTCGTCGTTGATGCCGAGAATAACGACACGGTCGTTGCGGCGAATCTTTTTGATGGCTTGGCGCGTCGCTGCACACGAATCCACGCTGGTGTTGCGACTATCGAGATGGATAATACGATTGTCGGACACATTGATTTGCTCACGCAGACCATCGATTTGCCCTTGCATGCGCGCTGCAGGTACCGGACCAGAAATAGGCAACCCCAGCGAAAAGACCACATCAATCATGCCATGCCACTGGCGCCGCACATATTGCCCCAATAGACGCCCGGTCATCAACCCTGCTCGATAGTTATCAAAACCGAAAAATGTGGCACCTGGAATGGGAATATCGATGGCAATCACCGGCGTATTGGCCTGCCGGAGTGCTTCGACGATTTTGTTGTTGGCACGCGAATCCGTGTTAAAGACAATCGCCAAATCGACTTGTGCTTTGATGAATGACTCTGCATTGGAAAGGGCGACTTCGCCATCACTACAATTATCGGCCAACAATAAATCGATCCCAGATTGCTCGGCTGCGGTGACCATACCTGCACGCACCGCGGCCGCAAATGGTAACCGTTCATCTTGGTTGGCAAAACCGATACGCCAACGACGCACAGGCATGTTTTCGACATTCCGACGCCCACCAGTGCCACAAATCGTCATCGGAATCCCACTACTTGCAAGGCGAGTGATGGTGGAATTGTCGATGGCGTCGTCAGTAATAATCCGCGTCACACTCTCAAATACGTGCAGTTGATCACGCCGCACAACTTCGGCCAACTCACTACTTTCGGCCATCAACACCACTTGGTCACACACGTCCATCATACGGCGACGCAACGTATCACGCCGTAGCGCGACGTCGTATCCACTGTCGTCAATGCCAATACCTGCCAAAAACAAACATCGCGCCCGGACGCCCTGTGGGAGAAACTGGCTCACATCGGGCCAGCCAATCGAACGCCCATCAGCAATCACACCACCGAGTATAGCCACGGTGTGAGTTGAATGTTCGAGTTGCACGGCGATGTCAATTGCATCACTATAGACCATTAGGCCACGTCGCTCTTGCAGCCGGCTCGCCAGAGCCCGTCCAATCGCACCACCTTCGAGCATGATGGCATCATAGTCATCAATGAGTGCAACCGCCCCATTTGCGACACGATCAATGCGGCCTGGCAATCCAGTCTTGTGGGTGTGCCGGCGTTTTTCAGTGCAGTATGCACCACCATGGGTACGCACCAGCAAGTCGTGTGACTCAAGCACATCTAAGTCGCTACGAATAGTCACCTCAGATACACGAAACAGCTCCGCCAGTGATACCACACTCACAAAGCCATCTTGCTTTGCTAATGCGACAATCTGCTCGCGTCGCTCTTTGGTACGTGCTCCCATACCTGCTCCGTTTGTATATGTGTTGACTGGTGGAAGTGTTGTGTACCTAATCGTATAATTTTCTTTCGAATATGTCAAATATTGTGGTTTCGAAATTTCAGTATTGCTGACATCTCACACAAGTTTCATGGTCGGCATCTATACAAACAACATACAAATACTGTATAATGGGCACACGCATCATTCAACGTTGATGATTCGTCTTACACAGTGCCGTCCTACCCTCATTCACAAATAGAGCACATCATCTATGATTCTTGAGCAACGTTATGGTGCAGCCCAGGTAGTTGTGCGGGCCACCAGTGTGCTGCTACAACACGCCGACACAATACAGACCACATCCGCTGATGAGTTTCGCCGTGATATATTCCGTGTCGGTTGGAATTTCATCAGTGAGCGTCACGCCATGGCAGCGCTTGTCAACATGGTGAGTACCGTGCAGTGGGCGCTCGACGATGTCAGTGACGTGCGCGACATGCATCGAATCTTGCCACGCGTCGTCGCAGATATTCGTCACCAACTCAATCAGCGTGTCCTTGATACAGCGGCACACAGTTTGGCATTTTTGAGCAATACACAGCATATTATCACCTACGGATACAGCACCACGGTACAATATGCGTTGCAACATGCGCTACGCAACGGTCACCGCGTGCATGTCACCTGTGTCAATACACCAATGGCATACGAAGTCAATGCGTTGGCCGAACGAATTGCAGCAATTGGGATTAGTGTTGCGGTGGAAGACATGCACACACTCGATCGCTCGATGTCGCAATACGATGCACTCATGGTAGGAGCAGACACACTCGACATGCATGGACTTACCAACAAACGCGGGACAGCCACGTTGGTTGATTATGCGGTTGCATCGGGTATACCCGTCTATACCTTGTGTACGAGTGAAAAATTGCTCGCCAATGACTTTTTTCTTGGTCATCAGCAGCAGTGGCCACTCGATGACGTGGCACACAAAGCATCCAACCTACTCCCATCAGAAAACGACATTACGGCACTCGAACGCATTACCAGTATCATCACTGATCGTGGTGCACTCCCGAGCCCTGCAATCGATGCCTGGCTGGCTCGTGTCGAGTTGCATCCATGGTTGTGTGGTCGTGGTACACTATAATTAGGTGGCAGTGTTCTAACATGATTCTAATTGACAACTGAAAGCATGGGCTTTATCATAGTTACGTATGAATGACAAAAATAACTCACAACTGAATTCGGCTGATGCAGCCGATCTCCTCGAAAATTTGCTCACTGGTCCTATTCCTGTGTTGCGTACACCACGCCCTGCGCCAATTATTCGGCATACGGGTCGTGTGACTGCGTCACAACCTGCAGTCGATGTGCGTGTACGCCAGACCGGCGCTATGCCAGTGACCACAAGCAAAACTGGTGCTATGCCAGTAACCACAAGCAAAACTGGTGCTATGCCAGTGACCACAAGCAAAACCGGGGCGCTGTCGTTGGCCGCCCGCACAACTGGGAGCGTTGATGTGCGCGTACAGCGCAATAGCACAACGGCCAAGCATGGACGGCCACGTAATACGGTGCCACTCGTCTACAGTGATGACAATGATTTATATCTACATGCCACACATCAACCATCGTTGATATATACGGCTGGGACAAACGTGATATGGGTCACGCTCATTCTCATTTTAGTCTGGTTAGGATTAAGTATTGCGCAACACCAAGAAACAGCGTCACCAAATGTGAGCAACTTTAATCCGGTCATTAGTGCGTTTATGAAGCCAGTGGGTATTGCAGTCACCAATCTGATTAGTATACCGAGTTTACCTGATACCCCACCACCTGCACGTATTGTGCCAAGTGGCGAAAGTAGCGTTCTCGGGCCACCTACCATTAGTGCTGACCGGATCAACGAGATTCTCCGTTTATACGGGTCACCTGCACAGGGTACTGGTCAGGCATGGATTGATGCTGGTCTCGCATATGGCATTGACCCCGTCTATGCGTTGGCGTTTTTCATGCATGAGTCTGGGATGGGCACAAACCCGATGTGGGCGGGCATCAAGTCAGATGGGAGTACCACACACAACGTGGGCAACATTATCTGTGCTGGGTATGCCAACTGTTATGGGCGCTTTCGCGATTATCCTGATTGGAATGCCGGCATTCGTGATTGGTTCCGGCTGATTTCAGTTGAATACATCGATGGCCGCGGTGTATATACCGTAGATACCATTATCCCAGTATATGCGCCTGCATTCGAAAATGATGTCCCTGGTTATATTGCGAGTGTCAAACAATACGTTGCACAATGGCAGGCTCCATAGCTCGCACATTTTTTGTTCAACATCGTTGATAAAATCTGTGCAAGTCATACATCCACCATTTCACCCATCACGTATACCAGATTAGGCGGCGCCTTTCGCATTCGTTATCGTCTTCGCGCCGCCTTCGATTTTATCTCATGTACGTGTGGCGGGTATGCTCGAGACGCACCAACCCTACAACGTCATTCAGCGCAAGCATGACATCGAATACCGGCGCTACCCGGGCGCAACCGTTGCCCAGGTGCGTGTACGTGGTTCATACACCATACGACTACACAGCGGATTTCGCGAATTGTCACATTATGTGACTGGGGGTAACTACCAGCATCAATCGTTGCCGATGATTGCCCCGGTGGTTATGACCGCATTTAATACTGATGAATCCCATGTACGCTTATATCTTGGCGCGGATTCACAAGTCACCACTGTACCCACACCACTATCTCATGCAGTTGAAATCATGACCCACACACCACTCATCGTGGCCGCAATTCGCATGGCTGTATCATGCCAACCATCAGCGCTACAGGATACTGCGCTACGGCTACGCCATGCGCTCATGACTGCCAACATCGCATTTGTAGATGCACCAGAATATCGTTTTTATACCTCACCGTGGCAACCGCTCGGACACCACGGTGAAGTCACATTTCGCCTGACGCAGTTACCATTTCCACTTATCTGATGCTACAGCGTTTTATGAGCACACGGTACCGCGCGATCCGTTATGGATGAATGTCACGATAGACATACCACGCCGGGCGGTAGTGTGTCGGTGCACCATCAGCCGCATAGCAGGCTTCCCCGGGACAAGATCCAGGCACAAATGGAATATGTACAAGTCCCCATTGTTGTGCATTTATCCCACTTGCAGGTGGAAAATCTTCATATTTAAACCAAAACGCAACTGGTATTTCTGGTGTGCCATCTGCAAGTAGGCGTGATGCATATGCACGATAAATTGCACCGAGAAAGAGTGCTTGGCCGGGTGCCGTTTGATTCGCATATGCCACGTTGTAGCCGATTTCCGTGAT
Organism: Roseiflexaceae bacterium; assembly: GCA_046303375.1. Taxonomy (GTDB): domain Bacteria; phylum Chloroflexota; class Chloroflexia; order Chloroflexales; family Roseiflexaceae; genus UBA965. The sequence goes on along the minus strand of JBKCGB010000118.1, from coordinate 6,566 downwards.
CCATACTGGACGTAATCCATCATTGAGCGCCTGGAGCGTCGCACGCAGACGATCAAGTGCCGCATGTTGTGTGCGTACACCAATATAGGCCAGCTCAACAGGATACGGATGATAGCCGACTGCATCAAGTGGCCATCTCCCAAGTGTAGCATACGCCGTCGTAAAGGCGGCACTGTTGTAGATGTCACGGAGATAGGCCATGTCTGACTGCGCGGGTGTTGTGCCTTGAGCATTGGTCCCACGTGGATGCAGTCCACCCAAAATAATCGGCGTGCCAGCACACGCAGACTGCAACGCACCACCATTACACGCCTGGTAGAGCGTGGCTGTTAGTTGTGCAAACACGGCCGCAGGGACCGCGTTTCCTAGCGGACCATTACTCGTATAGCGGGGTAGCCGATTCGCCTCATTGAGGATCTCAATAGCACCAATAGAGCGTCCGTAGCGCATCACAATCTGCCATGCACGTTGCATCCATGCGCGCATGTATACATTGTACCCGGGACCATACTGCAGGTCATTCGCATATGGACCACGCATCAGTTCGTTGGCATCCACGCCCATAATCAGATCAAAGTTCAGCAATAGCAGTACCTTGATGCCGTAACGCGGTGCCACGTCAGTAATAAAAAAGTCGTAGCGGCTGATGGCTGCAGTGATGGCTGCGCTACTCGTGGTATAGCCAACTGGCAACCGGATGTCCAGACGCACCCAACGCACACCGAGACGTGCCATTTCGAAACCCATACGCTCTTGTGCGACCATATTGACACGATTATCCACAAACTCAAAATAGGGGTCGCGCCCAACAAGCCCCATCATATCGGCAGGAACTACGGTGCCACCCATGCGAGTGGCCGTTGCCGTCGGCATTTGTGTCAACGACGGTGTCACTGATGAAGTCATACTGCGTGTTAATGTACGCGTCGCAGTCGTACTGCGGGTACGGCTCGCAGTCACCGTAGCCGTCCGACTGCGCGTCATACTTGCTGTGCGTGTACGAGTGGCCGTGCGGCTCCGACTCGGCGTCGCAGTCGCAGTAGCGGTACGAGTAGCAGTGCGCGTATACGTGGGAGGGCGGGTGCGCGTGGCGGTGCGTGTGTAGGTGAGGGGACGTGTCTGCGTGGCGACCTGTGGCACAGCAGCCCGCATGTGGTTATGCTGCGCCACGCCATGCGATAGCACCGACATTGGGGACGTGCTTGCCCAGACGAGCATGACCATCACGCTTGTGCGCACCACTCCATACATTTCTACCATCCATCATCGTCGCAACACATCTGTGACATAGACGCATCAACATCGGTACGAGTTCAATGTCACTTTGGGACACAATACGATGCCCCATCTCTCGCATATTGTACCGTGCATATCAGGGGTGTGGTATCCATTCCATACCCCTACTTGACACGTCCTTGACACGTCATCAATGGATTTGGTATATACTACAATTCATAGTAATAGTAACAGCCCTGTCTGCCAAGACATCACATTCGAGCGGTATTTTTCGCATACCTGTGATATAATGGCGCCGACAAAATCTACTGCAGGAGGCCTGTATCGTGCAACTTACCACCTATCAAATCATGCTACTCGCATTTATCGGAAGTTTTATAGTGATGGCTGGCGTTGTGATGATGGTACTGCGGACGATGCCGGCGTTTGTACATATTTGGCCACGCTTTGCAGGCTTTCTGCAGCAGCGTGCATTTCCATTGACGAGTGGGCAAGAACGCAACAAATTTGCGGTGTTGCGCATCTGTTTCGGCATTATCATCTTTGTACGGGCCATCGATGTGGCCTCACTGCTCATTCCTGAGGAATACTTCACCCCTGTAGGCATCTATAACGGCATGGAGTTTTTCTTTGCCGTGTTTATCACAATTGGATTTTGTACACAATTTGCACTTGGGTTTTTTATTTTTGTGATGTGGTTAGTGGGTGAAGCGGTGCTCGGCACCAGTACACTCGGCAACGACATTGCTGCCATGGTCGCCGTGTTTTTCATTCTCGCCGAATCAGGGCGCAGCTTGTCCGTAGATAGTCTCCTGATACGACGCTTCCCGGCACTGCGGCTCGTGCTCGGGTACGGAGCACAGATTCCGGGCGACACACCCATTACCATTGCAAAATTTCTGCTGGTTACCTCGTATTGGTTGATGTGTGTCTATTCGTTTTTGATGCATCTGAATGAGTCTGCGTGGATGACGGGTGTGGCTGGCCCCATGCTCTTTGTGAGCAATTTTATGTCGCGTTTCCATGCACTCTTTGAGCCCATCCTACTCGAAAGCAGTATAGCCGTCCTGCTTGCACGTATTTCGTTAGTCTTTATGATGGTCTGGTATGTCATGCTCATGCCGTGGGTACTGCTTGGTGGGTGGTGGCGCAGATTTATCATCATCTGGGGAATTTTGTTTTTCATCCTCTCCGGCGTCATTTTGCAACTCGGCTCATTAGCATACATCGAAGCAGTGATGTGGATTATCCTGTTTTGGCCACGTTGGGGTGTTGACGACACCAAAAAATTGTTGTTGTTTTATGACGACAAATGTAATTTATGTGATCGCACCGTGCAGTTTGTCCGCACCATTGACATCTTTGACCGCGTCGTATTAACACCTGTGTCACGCAATCACGCAACCCTCGCACAATACGGCATTCCTGTTGATGCTGCACTCGAAGATTTACACGGTGTCATCCCACCACACGGTACCGTACATGCGGGGTATGCACTCTACGAAGCATTGGCACGCCATCTCGTGTTGCTCTGGGTCGTCATCCCCATCCTCTGGCTTGGGCGGGTGCTGACAATTGGGCCGGCACTCTATCGCTATATCGCCGCCCGCCGCCGCGCCATGTTTGGCGTGTGCACGTTGCCACGCCCCAAACCAGAATGGCATACCGGACCACGCCCGAGTAACGAACTTTCACCGTTCTTTCATATCATCAGCTGGCACATCGTGGTGCTCAGCATCATCTATGCGGTATCGATGCCCGCTCCGTATGTGGGTATCGCCGGCAACGACCGACATCCGTTGGTGATGGCCGCGCAGTTCTACGGCATTGCGCCTATCAACGTCTTTAACAACATCGATCTCCAGATGGTTGACAACTGGTTCACCTTGGCGGATACCCAAACAGACACCTTGTTGCCGATTCTCGATGTTGATGGCTCTCGTTTGGCCTATCACCGCTCTGATCGCATCTACTTTGGCAACACGGTAGGATTCCGGCGTGGCGAAATCGGCTCTACGGATTGCTCGTTTACGCGGCGCGAAAAAAGCATCCGCTACCTGGCCAACGTCTGGATGGCAGAAAACGGCATCACGGGGACGCGTGCCATACGCTATACACAGTACTATCGACCACACCCTGATCAGCAGCTGTTGGCACAGAACATTTACCGGATTAATCCAGTTACCATTCGCTGTACCGTAGATTTCAGTATCACCCGCTAATGCGCCATCGATAATCTGGGGCGAATACATCCTATTGTTCTGGTTTGTAGCCCACCGCCGCATGCATGCGCCGGAGCACCGCCATACTCAGATAAAACGATGCAATACTACTAAACAATACCGCCACAAGGCACAAAACCACGCGGAGCAGCGTCATGCGCCCATCGACTTCCACCATGCGTTTGGGGGGATAGGTGGCTGCACTTACCGTACCTGCACGCCATGTAGGGGATGCCAGCTGCTCATCGGGCAGCCGCTCAAACAAATGGACCACATCACCCAGTGCGGGCACACTGCTATTGCTCGTCACTGGCAGGATATGAATGAGCGCAGCCCCACTCAGTTGCACCGCGCCCGGTGCATACACCACAATTGGTGCATAGGGGGGGAGCATGTTCAGGATGTCGGTGGGCCACGTGGGGTCACACTGTGCGCATGTGAGTTGCACAAACCGTGCACCGGGTGCTGCATCCTTGGTTGTCAACACCATTGAATCCCGTAGGGTAAATTGCGCCACAGGTCGCGGCACATATGGGGTCTGTGTAGGGGCAGGCGTAGCAGTTGCTTCACCTTTGAACAACAGGTAACGTGTCGATGTGCTCGGGAGCACCAGCTGTGCCACGATGCGTGGCAACGGTGCATCTGGTAACGCACGTGCGTGCACCGCCGGTGGTAGTGCGAGCTGCTCAATATCATTGCGCGCATCACCGAGATCAATCACTAGGCTCCGACTATCGTCTGGTGCAATCACAATGAGTGCCGCCTGTGGTTGTACCACTGGTGTTTGGGCATACGCTTGTGGCATCGTTGCATACAGCGCATACCCGAGTACCAGCGCCAATGTCATACGGTGTACATATGTCACAGTTGCATGACCTTTACAAAATTCGTGGCTCCACCTACTGCAATGGGATGACCTCCAACTAAGACGATAGTGCTCCCTGCAGGCAGAATCTGGTTCCCAATCAGGAGCGTTTGTAATTCTTCGATTAAGTCATCGAGTCGACTCACTTCACGCGCATGATAGGCTTGGACGCCCCAGACAAGTGCCATGCGATTGACTGTCGCATGAGATGGCGATACTGCAATAATTGCAGTAGGAGGGCGATGGCGTGAGACCAACCGCGCCGTCAGACCAGACATCGTAAATGCAACAATGGCCACTGCATTGACTTCGCGCGCAATCGCACATGCAGCATGACTCATCGCATCAGCCATCACATCCGCAGGGCCAAGTCCATCTGGCTCGGGTGCACCAAAATCACCGTAGCGACCACTCTGCTCAGTCGCCATTGCAATCCGATGCATCATTCGCACCGCATCAATTGGCCACGCACCGGTCGCAGTTTCACCACTGAGCATGACTGCATCCGTGCCATCAATAATCGCATTTGCCACATCACTCGCTTCGGCTCGTGTGGGGCGTGGATTACGAATCATTGAATCGAGCATCTGTGTGGCAGTAATCACGGGTACTCCTTTGTGTTTCGCCGCCTCAATGATTCGTTTTTGTGCAATCGGCACCAATTCTGGCGCCATTTCGACACCCAGATCACCACGTGCAACCATCACACCATCACACAATGCTAGAATCGCTTCGAGTTCGCCGAGTGCCTCAGGTTTTTCAATTTTGGCCACCACACCCACTTTTTTACCGTGGGCAGCGATAGCATCACAGATGGTATGCATATCAGCAGCACGCCGTACAAACGACAATGCCACGTAATCGACATCATGGTGCAACCCGAATGCAAGATCTTCACGGTCTTTGGCGGTTAACGCAGGAATACTCACTGCAACTCCAGGCAGATTGATGCCTTGGTGCTGGCGCAACTCGCCTCCTGAGACCACCCGTGTCACCACCGTATCTGCACTCGCTTCTTGCACACACAGCTCAATTAATCCATCACTAATCAAGATACGGTCGCCACTGTGCACATCGTTCGGCAAATGTGTGTAGGTCGTAGATACACCATGCACATCACCCACAATTTCGCGTGTCGTAATAAAAAAAGGCGCATCTGCTTCAAGTATGACCGTTTGCCCATCGCGCAATGCGCCAGTACGAATTTTGGGGCCTTGGAGATCCTGCAAAATCGCCACAGGCTGACCGCTACGTGCTGCAGCAGCTCGAATAGCATGGATGCGCTGTGCATGATCAGCATGGGTACCATGCGAAAAGTTCAATCGCGCCACATTCATCCCCGCATTGATGAGCGCATCGAGCTGACTCTCTGATTCGGTGGCGGGTCCGATAGTCGCCACAATACGCGTGCGGCGGGTGTCGTGATGCATGCAATGTTCCTTTTCTTTGTCACGAAAAACGAATATACGGACCAAGCTTTGTTTGCAGCGCAGGACCAATACCCGGCACTTCACCAAGCTCTTCCATGTTGTCAAAATTACCGTGCGTTGTGCGATATGCCACAATACGTGCTGCAAGGGCAGGGCCGATACCTGGCAATTCTGCGAGCATAGCTGCGGTTGCCGTATTGATGGCAATTTGGGTGGTGTCAGCAACTGACGCGGTATCTGGCACTGCCACATCAATAAGCCCCACCGCAACAACGTGTACGTGTTGCCCATCTGTGACAGGAGCTGCCAAATTGATCGCAACCATGTCAGCATCGGCCCGCAGCCCACCTGCTTGTGACACGACATCGGCAACTCGTGCGCCTGCGTCTACCGTATATACACCGGGATGATGCACTGCACCACTTATATATACCACACTCGCTACTACCTGCGTTGCCGTCGTGGGCATATCAGCAACATGCCGCACCAGCGTGGTCGGTTGTACGAGCTGCTCCTCATGCACAGGTGGCACCATGAATACCTGTGCTAACACCAGCACCACACCACCCACAATGAATCCCCAAGCCAACCAAACACCCACACGATATCCTAGCGTTGTTTCCATCTCAGTACTCCTATAATCGCTATACGATTCCATAGAAATACCGTTTGTCCCGTCCAAAAAGGTACGCGCCTGTGTGCAACGCACAACAGACGCGGTATGGTGACTATCGAGTTGGCAATCTTACATGACGATTTTTTTGACTGATTCAACCACATCAGTGGCGCTACTCGCTTTGCGTGCTGGTTTGG
>JBKCGB010000117.1:0-2014 GCA_046303375.1 Roseiflexaceae bacterium | reverse complement strand
CCGCGTGATGCCGATGGAGCAGGCAGCTGCACAAGCTGACTTCATTGTGACGGCCACCGGCAACAAACACGTGCTCGACGCCAAAGACTTTGCGGTGATGAAAGACGGCTGTATCGTCTCGAACAGCGGTCACTTCAACGTTGAAATTAACCTTGACGCCCTCGACGCTATCACGGTTGAAAAGCGCCAACCCCGTCCATTCGTGGATCAGTATATCCTCAAGGATGGTCGCCGCGTCAACGTGTTGGGTGAAGGGCGTTTGATTAACTTGGCGAGCGCCGAAGGTCACCCCAGCGCCGTGATGGATATGTCATTTGCCAACCAGGCCTTGGCCACCGAATTCTTGCTCAAGAACCAGGGCAAGTTGACCGCAGCGGTACACGCGTTGCCCAAGTCGGTCGATGCCGAAATCGCAGCCCTCAAGTTGCGCGCCATGGGCATTCAGTTTGATATGTTGACGCCCGAGCAGGTCAAGTACCTCGGCTCATGGGAAGAAGGCACCTAATTGTTGTAGCACGCCGCGTGTGTCACGGGACACACGCGGTTTCATGTATCGCAGTACGTGCATACCTCAGGTGCTGTGATCGTTGAAGGAAGAGATATGGCGACGAATTTTATGAAATCCCCCTCATTGCTGTTCACCTCCGAATCGGTGACAGAGGGGCATCCCGACAAACTGTGTGACCAGGTGTCGGACGCGATTCTCGACGCGTTTTTGACTGTCGACCCACGCGCCCGTGTGGCCTGTGAAACAGCCACCACCACCGGCCTCATCGCCGTAATGGGCGAAGTAACCGTCAACGGCAACGTCGGCGACATCCAGGACATTGTGCGCAAGACGGTTGCCGATATCGGCTACACCGGTGGCAAGTTTTTCTTTGATGCCGAAAGCTGTGGCGTCATCGTGGCCCTCCATGGCCAGTCACCCGACATTGCCATGGGTGTTGACAAGGCGTACGAAGCCAAGGTCGGCGAAATGACTGATGCTGAAGTCGAGGCCGTCGGTGCCGGCGACCAGGGCATGATGATCGGCTTCGCCTGTAACGAAACCCCCGAATTGATGCCACTCACCATTAGCTTGTCCCACCGTCTGACCCGCGAATTGGTCGTAGCGCGCAAAAGCAAAAAAATGCCATTCCTCGGCCCCGACGGCAAAAGCCAGGTGACGGTGGAATACTCCCACGGCAAACCGGTACGCATCCACACCGTGGTGTTGAGCACGCAACATACCAAAGACGTTTCACAGGGTGATTTGCACGAGCAGGTACAGGAGCAGATCCTCGCCAAGGTGTTGCCTGGCCATTTGATGCAGACGCAACCCAAGGTGCACATCAACCCCACCGGTCAGTTCATCGTGGGTGGTCCCCATGGCGATGCGGGCTTGACCGGGCGCAAAATCATCGTCGACACCTACGGTGGTGTGGCGCGCCACGGCGGTGGTGCCTTCTCGGGCAAAGATCCGACCAAGGTCGACCGCAGTGCCGCCTATGCAGCCCGCTACGTCGCCAAAAACGTGGTCGCCGCTGGCTTGGCTGATCGCTTCGAAGTACAGTTGTCGTATGCCATCGGCGTGGCGCGTCCCGTGTCGATTAGTATCGAGAGCTTTGGTACGGCCAAAATCGACGAAGCCAAAATTTCCAAGCTGATCGACGAAATGTTCGATCTGCGCCCAGGTGCCATCATCCGCGACCTCAAGTTGCGCCGCCCCATTTACCGCCAGACGGCGGCCTATGGGCACTTTGGTCGCACCGATGTCGACCTGCCGTGGGAAGACACGGACAAGGCCGATGCGTTGCGCCGCGCCGCTGGGCTGTAATTGGTTGTTTGGTTTTTGCGTACATGTGATGGCACCGGTGCAATGCACCGGTGCCATTGTGTTGTGGAGAAGTAGGGGCGTCATTCCATGGCGCCCCGATGGCGAGGCACACGGTGCCGCGGCGGATGTGTCCACCCATGCCCGCAGCCGTGTGTCGCGAAATCGACGAGATTCCACGGCGGCGTAGCCGCCATGGAA
>JBKCGB010000116.1:0-20545 GCA_046303375.1 Roseiflexaceae bacterium | reverse complement strand
CACGACGCTGCCTTTGACAATGAAATAACTCACCACTGTGAGTGATGTCCATATGACCAAGCTGTACAAAATGGCCTTTTTGGCTCCCGTGCGCTTGGCCACTTGATTGAACCCGAGGGCACCAAACCAGGCCACAAACTGTACCATCAGGATGGTGATAATCAGCGTTTGTGATTCCATGCCGAGTTCTTGGGTGCCAAAGGTCGATGACATGGCAATCACCGTTTGCACGCCGTCATTGTAGAGCAAGTAAGCCGCCAAAAAGAGCAGCGTTTGCGGGTAGTGCACCGAGTTACGGATAGTCTCACCAAGCTGACGAAACCCTGCCGTCAATACCGATTGTCCTTGTTGTAAATCACGTACAGCACCCGCATTTGGCAGACTACGCAACGTGATGGGGATAAAAATAGCCATCCAGACACCAGCTGACGCCAAGCAGATGCGCACGGCCAAACCACCATCAATGCCAATTTGTTCGTACGACAAAAAGAGTGCCAAGTTGAGGATGAGCAAGAGCCCACCACCCAGATAGCCAAAGGCAAACCCCTTGGATGAGACGGCATCCCGCTCATCGGGAGTAGCAATTTCGGGCAGAAACGCATTGTAAAAGACCATCGATGCCCCAAAAGTGAGATTGGCAACCAGATAGAGCAACCCACCAAACAGATAATCGGTCCCCTGCATGAAGAACATCAAAATTACGGCCACCGTGGAGATATAGGCAAAAATCCCCAACATGCGCCGTTTGAGCGATGTGTAGTCGGCAACCGCACCAAGGATGGGCAAAAAGAAGACTTGCAATAGCACCGACAGTGATGTCATGTAGGCGTAGAAAGAACCTGCCGCAATAGGGATTCCGGCTCCGAGCGGGTAGAGCATGCCACCAGTATCTTTGGCAGCTGCTTCGGCAATACTGGTCAGATACGGCCCAAGAAACACAGCACCGACGGTGGTGGAATAGGCCGAAACCGCCCAGTCGAAAAAGTACCAGCCGCGCTGTTGGCGTGTGCCACTAAACATGAAGTGCTCCTTTGCATGATACGCCTGTCGGGAAAAGTCGATTGGGAAAACAACAGTGTGCTCCTAGTATAGCGCAATTCGCTCCATTCTTTGACATATTGTGCAAGAATATCGCATTTGTATGACCAGTGATAGCATGCTTACGGTCCTGTTTTGAACGACCAATATTCACCTGCAGAATACGTCCTCCCACCAGCATTTAACGCACGCACATGCCAGTAATAGGTGGTATTTGGGGATAAACCCGAGTAGACAAGTTGCGTGTCCGCATTCGGCATTACACCCCAATTTGTACATGTGGCCGCACTCAGAGAAACACAAATCTCGTATGTCGTTGCATACGTGCTCGGAGCCCATTTAAACGTGACGGTAGTCGGTATTCCCGTAGCATTATTGACTGGTGATACCTTGTTAAACGCATACGGCTGACCTCTATCAATCGATTGCACCGTATCGATAGCTTGTGTACCAGCATAAAGTTTAAGCGATTTGAGACCATCAATTGTACCATCCTGGTAACTAATAACGAGGTTCACCAAAGTGGGATTTGTACTCGGGATAACTTTGAGTGCAGGATATGCACCCACATCTCCCACACTGTCAAGGGTGCGAATAACAGGCGCATCACATTGCGCATTATTACACAACGCAAGTTTCAGATTGCGGTTGGTGAATTCATAGTACGCAATCACAGGTACATTCGATGCGGTGAGGGCAGTTGATGTATATCCACCAGTCACGTCAGTATCATCAACGAGCACATAGGTTCGTTCGTTACAAAGTATGTGTCGGCATGTAATTAACTGAAGATCATTACCATCATAGTCTTGGTAACTAATCACTGGCTGGTTGGTTGATGTCAATGTGATTGAAGGAAACCACCCTGTGCTCCCTAACGTATCAAGCGTAGCAATTGTGGACGCACTACATGTGGGATTGTTGCACACTGCATACTTCAAATCGTCATTCGTATTGTCAAAATACACCATAACAGGCATATTCGTCGAAGGCATGGCAATCGCTGAGAATGCCCCCACATCGCCCGTACTATCAATAGTCCGTAATAGAGAAGTGCTACAGGTTGCATTGGTACAAAGCGCCAGTTTCAAGTCGTCATTGGTATCATCGTAGTAGCTGATAACGGGCAAATTGGTAGCAGTCAATGACAGGGATGTATACGTCCCCACATTCCCCACACTATCAAGAGTACGGATAACTGGTGCTGTGCATGTGGCATTATTACATATCGCCAACTTGAGATTCTGGTTGGTCTTGTCGTGGTAAGCAATGACAGGAATATTTGTTGCCGTGAGTGCAAGAGATGAATACTCTCCTACATCGCCCACGCTATCAACGATGCGTATCGACGGAGTCCCACACTGCAGATCAGTGCAAAACATCAGCTTGAGGTCTGTGTTTATGGCATCGTAGTAGCTGATAACCGGTAGGTTGGTTGGTTTCGTCAGTGCCAATGATGAATGCTGACCAACTTCAGCCCCTGCAGACTGCGGAAGACTGACATCTGCGGTGGGTGCGACTGTAGTTGGTGCGGTGTATGTCACACCAACCGCACTCACCGTTCCATTTGACATACCACTCCCCGCAAGTGGTGCTCCCGCCACGTTGCGAATCGTGTCGTCATCGTTGAGCAAAAGCAACAACTGCTTATGTGTGGGTCCAAGCGCAACGACAACATCATATACTGCAGGATTATCTGTGGCACTGACGCGCTTCACGAGTGCGCCCACGTCATCTCCGGCAGTACCAAAATCACTCACGTCCACGCCTGTGACCGCCTGACTAAATGTCACCACAAACGTGGCCATACTAGTAGTTGGCAACGTTGACTCTGGTACAAGCGATACGACCTGGGGAAATGCGTGATATCTGACGGCCAATGCACTCACAACCCCATTAGACGCACCATTTCCACCAAGTGGAACATCATCTTTATTGCGGATAGTATCATCATCATTGAGCACCAGTAGGAGTTTGGCATGTGCAGCACCGAGTGACACCACCACCTCGTAAACTGCAGGATTACTCGCTACACTGACCGTCTGAATATGTGCTCCAGCATCATCGCCAGCCGTACTGAAGTCGCTGACATCCACACCTGTGACGGCTTCACTAAATGTGACAGTGTAGCGCACCGTGGCAGTGGTCGGCACAGGCGAATCCGGTACTATTGACCACACGCGTGGCGTCGGTGCCTCTTGGGCACGACTGACTGCAACAACTCCCAACGCAAACATGAGAATACTGACCAGAAAAAGACCAAAGCGCCTTGGTGCCAAGTAAGGAATCACCATTGTGACCTACCTTTCACTGGTTTTTATCGACGTTTGTATATATCTTGAGCTATATTACCGCATTTTCATCACACTATCGTCAATTTTTATTCACTTTTCTCTGCAAAAAGCCGTTCATTCTATCCGCACAACTCGTTCATACGTCAACCCCATCAGATCGAAATGTGCCGACACACCCAAGCACTGCACCCCTCGTGCCATAGCAATGCGCACTGTATCAGCCAACACGGGGTCTATGCTAGCATCTATGGTCACATGCTGCGCCACCCCTTGGGCGACAATCACGAGGGCTGCATGATACCCACTCTGTGCCAACAAAATCAGCTCACTCACATGCCGGGCGGCACGGCTGCTCGGTGCATCGGGCACCAGCCCAGTACCAGCCACGATGCGCCCTGCAGATTTGACTTCGAGTACGGTAGTGGTTGGTCCTTCGAGGACAAAATCGAAGCGGCTCGTACCGATTTGCACTTCGCGGCGCACCGTATGATAGGCGGGGAGTCCAGGGAGTAATTGGTGCTCGAGCACGATGCGCATCAACCGATTGGGGAGCACAGTATCGAGTGAGGCCCAGCTCCCGTCTGCGCGCTGTGCGGCGGCAGCTTGCCACTGCGTGGCGCGGTTCTCGCCGAGGCGAGACACCAGACAGACGGGCACACCCGGGATGAGCGTCTCGACGAGGCGACCACGATCCGCCATGTGGGCACGCACCACCGTGCCATCGCCGAGTCGGGCTTCGACCACAAAGCGATTGGGGCGCGCCACAAATGTACCAATCACCTGCGCACCCCCACCCGCCAGTGGCACATGCGCCGGCGTCAACGGTTATCCCACTGCGGGGCGCGTTTGTTGAGAAATGCGTCAGTACCTTCTTTGGCATTGGGACGGACAACAATATCAGCAAATGTGTCACATTCTGTGGCCAAGGCATCGTCGAGCACCATATCAACCCCGTTCCAGATGGTCGTCTTGATAGACGCAACCACGGGACGTGCCATACTCGCAATGCGGCGGGCAAGTGTCTGGGTAGCTGGCATCAGTTCGGCTGGGTCCACAACTTGGTCTACCAGTCCCAGACGCAACGCCTCAACGGCCACAATCGGCTCACCAGTCAGCGCCATCAGCAGTGCCGTACTCGCCCCCGCTTGGCGTGCCACACGCACACTACCGCCCCAGCCAGGCATCAAACCGAGGGTGATTTCAGGGAGTGCCAACTTGGCAGTCGTGCTCGCAATACGCATATCGCACATGAGCGCCAACTCGCAGCCACCACCAAAGGCCACGCCATTGATAGCAGCGATGAGGGGATAGGGTTGCACACGCATATACTGACCCAACGCAAGCACCACTTGACCAAACTGACGGGCATCATCGATATCGCTGAGGGCATTGATTTCTTTGATATTGGCACCTGCGACGAATGCTTTTTCGCCAAAACCAGTGATAATCACGGCGCGTGTTGCTCCGACATCGAGCGAAGCGAGTGTGTCAGCCAGCTCGGTCACCGCCGCCCGGCTGAGCGCATTGACCGGCGGGTTGTTGATGGTAAGTGTGACAACACCTGTATCGTGTTGCTGTTGCCAAATCGTCATAGCCGCGACATCCTTTCATTACACAATGAACAATAAAGAATGAAGAGTAATTGCACATGATACCATCATCGCTGCCCTGTATCAGTTTGCATAGAACCCGCCACCCGATTTGCGGCCGAGTTTTCCGGCGGCGACCATGACTTTGAGCGAATCTGGGGCTACGAGACTGGTATCACCAAGCTCGCGAGCAAGCACATCGCCGATGGCAACAGCGGTATCGAGCCCAATGACATCGAGCAGCATGAGCGGTCCCATCGGGTAGCCACATCCCAGCTTCATGGCGGTATCAATCGCATCACGATCCGCTACACCAGCATCAAGCAGACGCACCGCCGCAAAGAGATACGGAATGAGCAGGCGGTTGACGATGAAGCCGCTTTCATCTTTGACATCAACGACGGTCTTGTTCAACTGTTGGCCGACACTATGGAGTGTTGCCCGTGTCACGGCACTCGTAAACGGCGTAGACACCAACTCGATGAGCTGCATCAGTGGTACCGGATTAAAAAAGTGAAAGCCAGCTACCCGATCAGGGCGCGTAGTGGCTTGTGCGAGCTGATGAATGGGAATGGATGATGTATTGGAAACCAACACCGCATGGGGCGCACAAATCGTATCAAGCTCTGCAAATAATGCACGTTTAAGCGCCAAGTCCTCAGCAATGGCCTCAATAACGATATCACAATCTGCCAAGTCACCACGATGAAGCGTTGGTGTAATACGCGCCAATGCGGCATCCAAATCAGCTTGAGACATCGTACCTTTTTTGAGGCTCCGTGCAAAACCATCCTGGATGCGCGCCAGACCGCGGTCGAGCGGTGCTTGGGCAACTTCGCAGATGCGGGTGGCGAATCCTGCAGCTGCCACCACCTGTGCAATCCCCGCTCCCATCAGCCCACATCCGACGACGCCGATACGTTGTACCGTCATGGTTTATTGTTCCTTTCCGTGCCGTTCGACGATTTGGCTATTTCGTACTATAATTGGCGCGCACTCGTTGCGGCAATCACAGAGTGATTGCCGTCAGCATAAGGGAATTACCGCGATGACGCAAGGATTTCGCACCGAAAAAGACTCGCTGGGTGAAGTACAAGTCCCAGCCACTGCCCTGTATGGCGCACAAACCCAACGCGCAGTAATCAACTTTCCTGTGAGTGGAATGCGTCCCTATCCCGCATTTGTGTGGGCGATGGCCACCATCAAGCGCGCCGCTGCCGAAGTCAACCGTGACCTCGGTCTGCTTGATGCGACGCTGGCAAATGCCATCATTCAAGCCGCCGATGAAGTGATTGGTGGGCAGCACGCTGATCAATTCGTGGTAGACCCATTCCAAGCTGGTGCGGGCACCAGCCACAACATGAACCTCAACGAAGTGCTCGCCAACCGAGCCAACCAGATTCTGGGATATGCGCTTGAGGATGCCAAGAAACCCGTGAATGCCAACGACCATGTCAACATGGCACAGAGCACCAATGACACTATCCCCACCGCCATCCGCTTGGGGGTGCTCTGGCGCGTCAACGAACTACTCGGCGTCATCGATAGTTTGGCGAATGCCCTTGAAGCCAAAGCCGAAGAATTCGCGGATGTGGTCAAGTCGGGGCGCACCCACCTGCAGGACGCTGTGCCTGTCACCCTCGGGCAGGAATTCGCTGCCTACGCCCTGGCAGTACGCAACGACCGCGAGCGTGTCGCCACTGCCGCTGAGCGCATGCGGCGCCTCGGTATCGGTGGCACTGCAACGGGTTCGGGGCTTAATGCACATGGAGAATACCATCCACGTATGGTGGTCACCCTCAGTCGCTTGCTCGGGCAGAATTTGCGTTCATCGGGCAACTTGTTTGAGTCGATGCAGAGCATGGCTGATCCAGCCGACTTTTCGGCAGCAGTGCGCACCCTGTGTATCACGCTGACCCGCATCGCCAACGACTTCCGTCTACTGGCATCGGGACCAGCTACGGGGCTCGACGAATTACGCCTGCCAGCAGTCCAACCTGGCTCGAGCATCATGCCGGGCAAAATCAACCCGGTACTGGCTGAAATGCTCAACATGGCGTGCTTCCATGTGCAAGGGTGTGACCACACGGTGGCGTTAGCCGCCCAGGCAGGCCAACTCGAGCTCAACGTGATGATGCCCATCATCGCCCACAACCTGAATGAAATGATGCATGTGATGATTGGGGCGATGACGGCGTTCACCGATCGCTGTGTGGTTGGTTTGACCGCAAATCGCGAGAAAGCGCATGGCTGGTTGGCCAAGAATGCCATCCTGGTCACAGCACTCAACCGCGAAATCGGTTATCTCAACGGGGCAGCCGTCGCCAAAGAATCGATGGCTACCGGCAAGACTATCAAAGAAGTCGTCGTTGAGAAGGGATTACTCAGTGGTGAGCGCGTCGACGAGTTGCTCGATGTGCACGCCATGACAAAGGGTGGTATTATGGGGTTCGGTGGTGGTGGCGGGCAAATATAGGTCATCGCCGCGCACATGCGAATGAGAGCACCGACGCTCATGATACGAGGATATCCCTCGGCGTGGCGTCGGTGTTTTGGTGTGGTGACGACTCCTCACGATGCGCGTGAGTAGGCGATAGAGACAGCGCGAAAGCTACATTTTTACTGATGGAGGTAGACTGTGCGTGTAGGTATTTTGACAGGTGGCGGTGACGTCCCCGGCTTAAATCCAGCCATCAAAGCGGTAGTCAACCGCTGTGCGGAAGCCGGCATTGAAGTGGTTGGCATCAAACGCGGCTGGGGTGGCTTGCTCAACTACAACCTCGACAATCTCGAGGGCAACGAGGAGTGGGCATCACCGCTGACCCCGTTGCATGTGCGTACCATTGACCGCTACGGTGGCACGACGTTGCACACGTCACGCACCAATCCACAGCGCGTCAATGAAAAGATGATGCCTGATTTCCTCAAGGGTAAATTTGCCTTTAGCGGGCCCAAAAACACCGCCGACTGTACGCCACACGTGCTCAAAGTCCTCGAGCACCTCGGCATCGACACCCTGATTCCCATCGGTGGTGACGACACCCTGTCCTATGCGGTGCGCATGTACAAAGAGGGTGTACGCGTCATTGCCATCCCCAAGACCATGGATAACGACGTATTCGGCACCGACTACTGCTTGGGTTTCTCAACAGCCATTACCCGCAGCGTCGAATTCATCAATGCACTGCGTACCCCCACCGGCTCGCACGAGCGCATCGCAGTGGTCGAACTCTTTGGGCGCAACTGTGGTGAGACGGCCCTCGTGGCCGGATTCTTGGCCGATGCCGACCGCACCATTCTCGCCGAAGTGCCCTTCGACGTGGAGCGCTTGGCACATCAGCTCGTCGAAGACCGCCGTCGCAGCCCATCCAACTACTCGATCTGTGTGATGTCAGAAGGGTCGACGATGCTCGATGGTCAAACCGTCGAATACGGTGAAGAAGACGCCTACGGTCACAAGAAACTCGGTGGAATCGGTCAGATTACTGGCGAAGCCATCAAGAAAATTACTGGCGTGGATATCGTCAATCAACAGGTCGGCTACTTGATGCGCTCAGGCGCACCCGATGCCATCGACCGCATGGCAGGCTTCTCGTATGGCAACATGGCCGTCGACCAGCTGCTCAAGGGTCACAGCGGCTTGATGGTGGCCATCCAAAACGGCGTCTACACTACTGTCCCTGCTGACACCCCACTACAGGGCGTCAAGCGTGTCGACATCGAACAGTTCTACGATCCACATGCGTACCGCGCCAAAGTCAAGGACTTCCTCGGCAAACCGATGTTCTGGTACTAATCCTGTTATTGCATAGGCCAACGAAGGGTGTGAGGCATCGACCTCACACCCTTCTGCATGTGTGCGTCATCTCGTTCATTCGGCAACGCTCATTAATTGTGCCCTGCATACCATGGTTCTGCGTACGTTCGCAGTTTACTGTTATTGACACAGTCCTCAAACATGCACGATCGCATTCGTTTAGCTATCAGTACGCATTGACTTTGAGAGCAGAGCCAAAACCGAAACAATCAGCATGGTAGTAGCCAGGAAGAAGTAGGTAGGTGAAAGACCAAATGTCTCAACACCAAATCCCACCAATAGCATTCCAATTGGAGGTGCAGCATAGAACACAGATATTTGAGCGCTAAACACCATTGGGTGTTCATGAGCTGGAAAACGTGCTTGGATTTTTGCATTCAGCAATGGACTTATTGGTCCCCATGAAAACCCAAGGATGAGTGCAAACAAAACCATCAAGCCAAAACTAGGTAGGAATGCCATTCCTACGGTTCCTAACGATGCCCCAATAAAAGCGACTCTAATGAGGATTTTGCTACTTATTCTCTGCACGAGCCAGCCATAGGCAAATGCACTCATGGTTGAACCAGCAGCAAGCGCTGATATGACAATTCCTAGATCCAGTGGCATGTTCATTGACTCAAAATACGTTGGCAAAATGATCGATTCTGTCGGCAGATAGATAGCTGCAAGCACAAAAACAGCGAGTAACAGAGTCCGCAAAAAATTATCACCCCAAAGCCTGCGGAATCCAAGTGACAATTCCGAGACAGTGCTGGTGTGCTCATGAGATTCAGGCACAGCAATACGCAGATCTGCATCGCGCAAAAATGCTACAGCGAACGCAGAAATCAGAAATAACACACAGACAACCCAAAAAGAGTTGGCTGCGCCAATTAACGCAATACACCATGCGCCAACTGCAGGACCTACTATCCAGCTTGTACCAATTAACCCCTCATGTATTCCATTTAGGCGTTGAATATCATAGTTTGTTTGCTCGGATATTGGTTGAATCATCGTCCGGCGAGCAGTGTACCCCAATGGGTCGAAAATAGCTCCGAGCAAAGTACACACCAAGATCGCAACCGCCGAGAGATTCCCTGTCAATGCAAGCAGCGCAAAAATCAACACTGATAGTGCAGACATGATGTCCGCAAACATGCTCACGGCTTTGCTACCATATCGTGTTATCACCATTCCTCCGAATGGTGCGACGACCAAAGAAGGCACAGCCGAAAGGGCAATGACCAATCCCGAGAACGCCGGAGAGCCTGTCACCTCGAGTGTGAGCCAAGGAATCGTAATCATCACAACTGCATTGGACAATCCTGAAAAGAAGTTGGAGATTTGCATACTGAGAATTGGAAGCCTAAATTGCACGAAATCTTTCAACTGATTAGATCCTCGTAAGGCTTTATGACAAATTGATATAAAGGCCACAACGGAAAAACGAGCAAAACGAGATTCGGCGCCCACCAAAGAATGTCATAATACCCGAGCACTACCCAGTAGGACAGCGCCATACCTCCTGCAACGGAGGTCAACACTAACGAAATGATGAGGAAAACCGGAGCGTTAAGCCGCTTCGTGGTTTGTGCGATAATTCCCGTAAGGGCTGCCAAAATATCGAGAGGAAAGAACGACCAATTCCAAGCCTGCACCTCTCGTTTTTCGTACCCCTCAAACATCATCTCTGGTGGCAAGACACGAAAAATGATTAAGCACCAGTAGATGATGAATCCAATATCAATTGCCCAGACGATAACTTTCTGCAATCGAGTAAGTTGCACGTGTAACCTCACTTACCAAAGTTTATAGGCAGGCTGTCTAATCCCTTTATTGTTTTTCCCTGGCGAAAGACAGGAGCACCTGCCAACTTCCACGTATCTTCATCCGGGTATCGCATCAGCAAAGCACGCCAGAATACCTCTGCTTCGAGCCGTGCTAATTGCGCACCAATGCAATGATGGGCTCCATAGCCGAATGCAACGTGTGTACGTGCATTCTCTCGATTTATCTGAAATGCGTTGGGATCTTCAAACACAGCTTGGTCTCGATTTGCACCAGCAAGAAGTAACACGATAGTCTGCCCACGACGCACGCTTGTACCATCAGGAAGTTTCATATCAGCATTGGCCGTTCTTGCAGTGTATTGCACAGGAGATACAATTCTCAACGCCTCCTCGACGAGATTCGGCACGAGATCATGATTATCCGCAACTTGCTTGAGCTGATCGCGATGTTCAAGAAGCTCCAAGGTTCCTACACTTAGTAGATTGACGGTCGTCTCAAATCCTGCAATCAACAAGAAAGAAGCCGTTGCGATAATCTCTCTGTTGGTGAGCTTGTCACCATCGCTTTCGACATTTGCAAGCACAGAGAGTAAATCATCTTGCGGATGTCGTGTTCTCTCTGCGAGCAGTTGCGCAATATACGTTGTCAGCTCATCAGACGAATTCTCCAGCTCTTGCTGCTGTTGGGTTGTTTTTGGTAGATCGAGGCCAATAATCGCAAGCGTTCTCCCCCACCGTGCAAACTTGTCACGATCAGCAAGTGGTACACCTAAGATCTCACAAATCATCACCATTGGAAACGGATTCGCTAAGGATTCTACGAAGTCAGTCACTGAATGACCGTCAACCTCATCAAGTAGTGCTTTGGCGGTCCTCTCAGCTAACGACTTCCAATTCTGCATCATGCGAAACGAGAACGCAGGTTGAATCAGTTTCCTGTTGCGCGCGGGCGCAGCCCCGTCCTTGGAAATGATGGAGTCAAGGAACGGGTCGATTTTTTCAGAGTCAGCCACTGAGCCTAGATAGACTTTTTCAACGATGTTGTTTGCCCCAGCTAGTGTGCTCCAGTTCGGCGACTTCAGTACCTCTCTGCACACATGATAATCGGTCGATAGCAGAAAGCCAGTCATGCTTTTGTGTACCGGTTTGGAGCGCAGAGTCTCGGCAAATGCAACCAAATCTACGGAACTCTCAAACATCCCTACCGGGTCGCCAACCCAGTACAATACCTTTGTCAATGCGCTACTCGAGGCAAAATAGAGATTACTGCGTAACTCAGATAGCATACGAATTACCCTTTCTAAAAATATGCAACATGTGTTGTACAACATGTGTTACATATTTGTTATCATACAACAGGCGTTGTATACTTGTCAAACAAACGGAGAGGAGTCATGAACCATGGGCATGCCCGAGCAAGTCATCGAAGCCACCTTGAAAGTTATTGAAGAGTGTGGGGTTAAAGACGTCACTGTGCGCAAAGTTGCTGCGGAACTTGGCCGATCAACTACCGTCGTGACGCACTACTTCCCAACTCGGGAGCACCTACTCGAGGCTGCGCTAGCCAAGTCGTTTGCGCAAAGCAAATCACAAGCGTTGCTCTTCATACAGGGTAGTGATGATCAATTATGGGCATTCATAAAATGGTCTGTTAGTACGGAAGTTCGCAAGGTATGGATTCAACTCGTAGTAGCACATCTTGCGGGACTCGATGCGCATGTCTCAAAGCAGATAGATGAGTTCATTTACTGGTGGGAGTATCAGTTATTGAAGCTCTTAGAGGGCAGAGT
The DNA here is from genome assembly GCA_046303375.1 of Roseiflexaceae bacterium. Lineage (GTDB taxonomy): Bacteria > Chloroflexota > Chloroflexia > Chloroflexales > Roseiflexaceae > UBA965. The sequence continues at coordinate 8,242 of JBKCGB010000116.1, read as the reverse complement.
CGTACCAGGACGAACAAGTCAAGAAGTTTGCGACATTATTGGTGTGGTTGTAGAAGGCATTCTCTTGTCTGAAAACAGGGAATTCGCAAGCGGACTGAATTCTGAGCAACTCTTGAGAGCGACAATTTCACCACTGTTACGTACCTAGACTTACCCTGCAGGTTCGAATGCTTGTGAGGACAAAGCCAGCTGCATTTTACAATCCAAAGTGGTATGATGATTGCGTTTGGTATTGCGTGCTGTGTGCGAGGATGATACATATGGCCATACGCCGTATTTTGGATATCGAAAATCCAGCCGATTTACCCACATTGCGTGCCATCTGCACGCCCGTTGATATGCCCAAAGCCACGCTCGAAACGCTCATCGACGACATGATCGAAACCATGGACGCCGTGGATGGTGTCGGTTTAGCCGCCCCGCAAGTGGGTATCACCCAGCGCCTCGTCGTTATCCGCATCCCAGCACGCCACGAAAAGCGCAAAGACGGCAATATTGTGGAAATCGAACCAGGGCAGTTGTACGCTATGCTCGACCCCGTGATTACACAACTGGGTGAGGGTACGATGACTGGTTCCGAAGGGTGTTTGAGTCTGCCCGGACGCTATGCCCCCGTCAAACGCGCCGCCTGGGTGACATGCGAGTTCCGTGATCCCAAAGGGCGCAATTTGCGCATCCGCCGTGCCACAGGGTTGCTCGCACGTGCCATTCAGCACGAAGTCGACCATCTCAACGGCGTGCTGTTTACCGATCACGTGAGTGACCCAAGCAGCATCGAAGATATCCGCAATCCGCGCTGATGAGTGCATTCGTCTATCGTGTCCGCCAGTTTTTACGCCATAGAGGTATTATGTCAAATGCAACATTGCGGGTGGGGATTATCGGTGCCGGCATCGGCAAATCACACGCCGAGGGCTACGCCAAACAGTCACGTGTCACGATTGCGGCCATTGCTGGGCTCGATGAGCGTGTCAAAACGCTGGCTGCCACCTATGGTGCCCGCACCTACGGCGACTACAGCGAATTACTTGCACAACCCGACATCGACGCAGTCAGCGTCTGTGTGCCCAACGGACTGCACGCCGAAGTCACCATCGCCGCCCTCAAGGCCGGCAAACACGTGCTGGTCGAGAAACCACTCGCACGCACGCCAGCCGAGGGTGAATCGATGCTGGCTGCAGCCAAAGCCGCCGGCAAAACGCTGATGATTAGCTTCAACCATCGCCAACGCAGCGACGTGCAGTACATCAAACAGCAAATCGACAGCGGGCGCCTGGGGCGCATCTACTACGCCAAAAGCTACTGGATGCGCCGTGCTGGCATACCCGGCATCAATAGCTGGTTCGTCAACAAAGAGATGGCCGGTGGCGGTCCTATGATCGACTTGGGCGTGCACATGCTCGACATCGCTATGTACTTGATGGGCGAGCCGACACCTGTGGCTGTCACTGCCGCCACATATGCCGAATTCGGGCCACGTGGACAAAAAGGCAGCGCAGGAGTCCGTCAAGAAGTCAAAGGCAACTATGGCGTCGAGGATTTGGCCACCGCCATGATCCGCCTCGACGGCGGCGCCACGCTCCACCTCGAAACAAGCTGGGCCACGCATGGACCCAATGGCGACGACTTTGGTATTATTTTGTACGGCACCGAGGGTGGCGCCGAACTCAAAGTGGTCGACTACAACAATGTCAAGACGGTGCGTGTGTTTTATGATGAAAAGGACGGCACGCCCGTCGACCTGGTGCCCAACATCAAGCCAGGTGGCGGCCACGTGGATGTCATCAAAAACTTCGTGGAAGCCATACTCGACGGCGCCCCAGCCATCCCATCGGCCGAGGATGGACTGCGCCGCACGCAAGTCATCGACGCCTGCTACCGCTCGAGCGCCGAAGCCCGCGAGATTCGCCTTTAGTCTACTCACTCTGTCGCCCTGTGCGTAGCATGAGCCACGCACAGGGGTGCGCAATGGATGATGCAGAGACCACACCGCGATGCACGATAATTGAGTGGTAGTAACACAACCCTATTCATGAGTGAATGCATACACATGCCGACATGCGGAGAGCACGTCAAACGTTTGCATTGATGCATGGAAAAATTGTGGCGTTGGAGTGTGATTGTGCGTTGCAAAAAACTGCTCAAGAAAATTCCGAGACTCAACTAACGCTTGATCAAACACTTTGCCCCGTGGCAGATTGCGTTGGATACGAAACACCGTTATGAGCGCATCTAGCGTTGATGCATCCGCATAATGCCCTAGATGAATCAAAAAGCCGATGTGCAAATCGAGAAAGTACATGATATCCTTCATGTTCCCCACGGCCACGAGGGATTCAAGTGTTTGTGCAAGCAATGTACGTAATGCAGAAATGTCCTGGACGAGCAAATACGACAATGCTAGACGCAACTGTGCTTGCATGGCTCGCAACGCTAACTGACGGTGTTGATATTGTGCAATCACAGAAACCAATTGTTCTTGCGCAAGCGAATGATACCCCAAAAACAGCATTACCACCGCATTGTCATTGCGAATCTGTGCGGTAGCCACCGTGTCATTGAGCAGACGGACATGGACTATTGCCAGATCAAACAACCGCATGGATTGTTGGTAGTCAGTCATGGTGAAATAGAGATGAGCATTGATCGCATATGCACGCGCTGTATAGTAGTGCATGATGGCGCTCTCTGATACGGTTGGTTTTGCGGAAATAGGAATAAGCAATCGTTCCATTTCATCTACATTTGTCACTGAATTGATACCAACTACTGCCAACAGTTGAAGAAACAATTCAGCTGGGAAATGATCCGTGCTGGCCTTCATGAGTTGTTTGAGCTCGTTATAACGCTGCTGAGATTTTTCGTAGAGACCACGCTCACTATAAAACATCGCTAATGTGTACAGTACCCATTTATGCTGTTGTATATCACTATATTTGTCAGCAAGTGGTTCCAGTACGACAATGGCTTGATGGGTTAAGCCATGGATGATGAATTGTGGATGCCAGTAAAGCAGCAATTGCAATGCGATAGAATCAAGCCCATAGGTGACACATGCACGGATGATTATTAATACATTCTTGTAATCGACAGAAAGCCACTTCGCCAACCATGAATCATCAGCTATGTAAAACAGCGCCGAAATATGCTCAACTTCCAACAACATCGCAGCGAATTGTATCAGTAATTGGTTGTACTCACTCACAGGGACAAACTGTTGAATCAGACTGTCCATTTCTTGAGTCAATGAGAGTGTGTGCTTATCCGCATGGAGCTGAAGAAAATATTGTTTTGTCAAATCTTCGATGACTACTTGGATATGCAGTACCGACAATCCATGAAGTCGGGCAATCAACTGTGTCGTAAACACGATTGAACTCTGACCTGCCAGCAGGTGAACGATGAATAAAATACTGCGTTCGACAGCCGTAAAGCTCTTAAAGAGTACGTTTTCCTCACCCGCAATCGGACTAATATTGCGTGCAAGCGTATGTGCGTACCGAATAATTGTGCGCGGATTACCTGCTGCCTTCTCACATAAATATCGCATATGGGTGGCGGAAACAGGTTGCCCATTGGATTCAATAACCGTATTGTGAAACAGTTGTACTGCTGGGCTATCGTTGGTTGTATGTGTCAATCCGGTTAACGCATGAACAGAGTATTCAAATGAATCAGTCTCTGTATGATTATGTGATACAACAATGACCACACATCGTGCGACCATTTTTTTGACAATACGGTACAGCCCGTCAATGGCAATCAGCTTCGAGTTAACGTTATCAAGCACAACTACATATTCACTCGTAGAAAAATATATTTCTAACCGCTGTTGAATGTCATGCGTATCCTCGATGTTTATGTCATAGTATGACCCAATGGTACGCAGGAAGCTTGCTATTGAGTCTACCGCAGAGCAATCAATCATAATGGCTTTTGCACTGTGTGCGGTGACAATGCGCTGTGCCAATTCAGCCGCTACCGTGGTTTTACCGATACCATGCTCCCCAGTTAACACAATGCACTTTTTTTGTGCAATGCGCGTTTGCAATTCATGTAATAATTCAGCTTGTCCATATATTTGGTGTGCTTGCTGAATCGGACGAAACCCATAGAGTGCAAAGAAGGATTCCTGATCGTACGCTGGTAGCAACCGCGCAAATCGATGAATATAGGTAGTCGGTACACACCGTGCATCGAGTAATTCTTTTAATTCTTGGTAATCGAGCACTCGTGCATCGTAACGAAACATGACTGTGATGACACCTACGAATATTGGCATCGGCGCTACTATGACTCGCTTGGGGCGCGTCATAAACCAATCATCAAATTTAACGCGAGTCATCTTGAGCCGATCATCCTTGGCCAACGCATTCAAGATATCTGCCACAAAAATATGCTGTACGTGCAGGCGCATCAACGCATTTCGCATAATGCGATTGATGCTCTCTTTGTCTATGTCTGGGTTGTATGCACGCACACGTGTTGTCATCAGTGTATCCTTGCAGATATGCATCGCTCAGCTATAATACTACACTTGTAGCCATATTACATCCATTTTTCGTTGAATTAAAACGCAAAATACCAAACATACAACTTTTTAAACAATAAAGCGGGTTAACTGTATAAATTCTCATACATCGTTTACATTTTACGTTTGATTTACACGAAAATAATCACCAATCTGCATCTATAATCTGTGCAGTCTAACCAGTTTTTTACTATTTGTTTCATGAATTAATTTCTCCTATACATTCGGAGTAAACTATGCGTCGCATTGCATATTTTTACGTGATTTCGCTGATTATTGCACTGCTATGCATCATAAGTGTGCGTAGCATACAGCGGATTACAACCACACCCAATACAGTCAATCTCACTCGTATCTGGGAACGCACCGCACTCAGCGGTAGCTACTCATTTGAAACCGAAATCGAGCAGGTCAATGTACTCGAACCCCGCATGAGCAACGTAGGCATACCTGCACGACGCCAGCACTACCGTATGAGTGGCATGATTGATGAAAGTCAACAGACGAGCCACATCCTCATTGAAAATCTCGCCCAAGAGACTGCCGCATACGAAATTCGCCAAGAACGAGGACTCATTTATACGCGCCGCACCGGCCAAGCATGGCAGCAGACGAGCAGTGTGCAATTTGCTGAAAATGCACGTCTACGGTCTGTGTCGTTTCTCTTGGGGATCGTCCATACCACGCCAATTGCATCTGCAGACGCCTATGAGTTCACGTTTAGTGGGGCACGCTATCTGGAAGGGTTGAAACAGTTCATTCGTACTGGCACACAATCTCCTGCTACATCTACTCTATTGACACAAATCGCACAGCAAGAACAGATGCAGCGTGCCAACGGGAGCGGTACCGTTACGCTGACCGCTGATGGACTGCCTGAGACGCTCCAAATGGAGATATCGCTCCCCGCCAATGCCAAAGATGTCGCCCAAGTTCTGCACGTCAAGAGCACCTTTTCAGACTATGCGCGCACCGGGCTGGCACTCAAGATGATTATCGATCAGCCACTGATGATTATTGCTGAGCACTTGAACGTAAATCTCAATCAGATCATGTATGGGTTATTCATCTTCGGCATACTCTGGGTGCTTGTTGCTATCAGCTGGACTTGTATCACACTTGGGGTGCGCATACACGTCCCCACCGTGATACTCGTGATTGGCATGATTCTCTTTCAGCCATACAGTACGCTCCCCCGTAGCCACGCACAAACGGTTTCTACACCTGACGTACCTGCTGCCGATCAATCGGGCACCATTCATGCGGGCAGTATTACCATTGACCTCGCTGATACCAGTGGGTTTAACCCGTTTGTATCGCCACTCACTCAGCCGATTCTCAAACCAGGCACGTCATTCCAGTCAGCGAATCAACTCTCCACAGGCATGCAGCGCACTACTACATCATCAAGTAGCACGACTTCAAATAGCACGACGATTGACACTGACAGTGACAGTGATGGTCTTACTGATGATGCAGAAACACAAATCGGTACCGATCCGCTCTCAGTAGACAGCGATTTTGATCAGATTAGTGACCTCGTCGAAGTCACTGTGCCTTCACAATATGGTAGTATGGCACTCTATACGAACCCACTGAAAAATGATACCAATAATGATGGATTTGCTGATTCGATTGAATGCCCACAGCACGTTGTGATCTCTACAAATACCCCCATCCAATCGTGTACCGACAGTGATGGTGATCTGACACCAGATTTCTTGGATATCGACAACGACAATGATGGCGTGCCAGACAACAAGGATGAGAACGTAATAGGCAGCCGTGGAAGTAATAGTCAGCCACTGTCACAAACGAATCCATTTACATATCAGCTCAAACTCCACAAAGATACAACAATCAACAACTACATCGAAGTCAGCATGCAATTTCGTTTGGCTGATTCTACTGCGATGTACAGCCATCAGGCAGTATATGACTGGCCAAACAATGATACCCTCGGGCAAGTACAGCGCACCAACAACACAACATATAAAGATATACCAAACTCAGGTGGATTAAATGACAACTTTAACCGTGGCGATATGTCCTTGAATGGTACGGTGTTGATCGAAGTGCCAATTACCAATGGGGATTGGGGCAATCTGCCGATTACCCCAACATGCCGATCGAATCCAGCCACAACAAATTGTGCCAAAGGTGAACGTGTGCCAGCGTGGTTGGATGAGGAAGTACTTCGAAAGAATGCTATTTCGGCAAACTATGCATATCGTAATGATGGAAGTGTGGATAAAAGCATTATCCAACTCACCGCAGCAATTCAGCCCGTTTATGACGACCTCGATACGTTGGTTGCGTACAAAACCAATTTCATATACCAGGTAAACAATCCGTCACTTGTACCAAGTAGCAATACGATTCGCCCCACATGGGCAATCACTGGTATTGTGAGCAGGTGCCCAGACAATCTCTCAACTTGTAACGCATCTGAACGCGTAGACAGCATTGCCCCCCTGCACTCATATGCGCCGGATTGGGTGCTGACGGGCATGACAGCGACCGAGCACATCGGAACCACATTCGCATATATTGTCGAAGACGCCACCAAAACCAGTGTCAGCGCTGCAAACGTACGCCGCAAAGAGATTATGCGCTTACACCAACTGCTCGAAGGTGCATTCATTGATACACATTGGCTGAATATTGATGACGCCAACCCAACGCGATCAATTGTTAAGCTATTTGCAAATGGCAGTTGGACCGCAGAGGCAGCTGAAAAATACGGTATTGCAAAAGATGCCTTTCGTGTGTCTACCAACACGTACGATACACGTGCCGATATTACGAGTGCGCCCATCAACCAAGAGAATCCCCTCACGAACTTGCCCATTGTGGGAGGAAAGCAGAAATTCAGTAAATACGCAGCTGGATGTGTCACCCAACCGATGACTGTTTCGTGTACGCCAGCGATGATAACACTTACAGAAACAAGAACACGCAGTACTCAATTTTATGACTCGAAGTCGACATCCAATGCACTTTCGTTGGAGCAAAGCACTGTCACTGTGGATCGATCCATGGTCGGTGAGATTTTCAAGCCAGTGTACGATGCACAAAATCCCACCCTAGTAGCATGGGATGGCGTTGAACTCGAGGTCTACGACGCTGAAGCTGACCTCATCAGACCGTATATCACTCCTGACAATAAAGGGCTTTTTGACAATAAAGAGCTTTTTAAAGACATTTCAGTGCAATCGTGGAACGAATTACGCAATCAGACGTTCGTATCGGGTATCAGTAATTTTCTCGTCACCACAAGTAGCACGGAGAGTAGCACGGATGACTCCATTAACCAGATGAGTAAATTCGAATCCACACGTGCAACGACATGGCAGGAACAGCTCACACAATTCATGAAAGGCAACAGTGCGTTATTCATCACGTTCTCACAACGCATGGCCAATTACACGTGTGCCGACGTATCACAAGAATCGGTGTACAGTCAAATCGTCGAACTTGCTATGAAAAACCCAGATCAACGGTATGGGACGAAGGAACTCATCAACATTGGAACCACAGTGTTCAGTTGCCGATATATTGTCCCTGAAATGCAGTATCCCGGCTTGCATATCAAGCAACAAATTAGCACAACTATGAATGGAACTGAATTCACTATCGTAAAAGGCATAGTAAAATCAGGTCTTATGGGCCTAGCAATTAAAGATTTTTACGAGTATCGTAAGTTATACC